>CAZGAO010000020.1:0-65025 GCA_964523795.1 uncultured Lentimicrobiaceae bacterium | reverse complement strand
TTATTTCCTCCCAAACCTTCGTAGAATATTTTCGCCCCACGAGATACCCCAAACCATATTATTCACGGAAACCTGCGCGAATTGAATAAGGTAATAAGCTTGGGTTTTTATGATGGAATACATTTTCTACTAAAGTTAATATTTTTGTTACTCAGGAAATTGTTGATGCGGAGGCGGCAAGGGGCGGTTCATATCTTCTGGATATGAATCCCACGCGATTTTTTGAAATGGCAAAAGTCATCAGTGCAACATTGCCCGATTACGAATCAGACACAAATAGCATGATTAATGGCTATCCCAGATTTACGATACTCGAATATCGGGAAAGCAGCGATTTGGCTTTGAAAATATTTGCTGCCTGGATGGTGTTAATTCCGTGCTTATTTGGTGTGCCGGCCAATTCGGTTTCCACTTATGTTGAAATCCAAACCGATTGGATGGATGGAGCAGGAAACATCATTTCATCGCAAGTGTCGCAGGGATACAACAAGACCTTTGTAGCCATGTATTGGGGCTATGGTGCCGATGCCCGCAAACGCTCGAACATGTTGGCCATGCAAGAAGCATTAAGGAATAGTCAGCATTAATTTGATTTTTTTTAACACAGGCCATCAGCCATGGAAAAAATAAATTAATTTGGCCATCTTTTAAGAAAAATGAAATAATGGAATTCTTATCGATAGTAGGCCAATTTCTTACCCTGGTAGGCTCGTTAGGGCTTTTTCTTTTTGGGATGAAACTGATGAGCGAATCCCTGCAAAAAGTAGCCGGAAACCGAATGCGGGAAATCCTGGCTGCCATGACCGACAATCGCTTGAAAGGCGTACTCACCGGTTTGCTCGTTACTACCACCATTCAATCATCTTCGGCCACCACGGTGATGATGGTGAGTTTTGTAAACGCTGGTTTGCTTTCGCTGATTGGCGCGGTGGGCGTAATTATGGGTGCAAACATTGGCACCACAGTTACGGCCTGGCTAATATCCATCATCGGTTTTAAGATCAGCCTTAGCTTTTTGTCGCTGCCGCTGATTGGCTTGAGTTTCCCTTTGTTCATATCTAAAAACAGCATTCGCAAATCCTGGGGTGAATTTTTGGTGGGTTTCGCCGTGCTTTTTATCGGGCTTCAATTTTTAAAAGATGCCGTCCCCGACATACGCAGCAATCCCGAAGCCCTGCAGTTTTTGAGCCGATTCACCGATTCGGGCTACTTTTCGGTTTTTATCTTTGTCATCATTGGTACCCTTTTTACTATTATCATCCAGTCGTCGAGTGCTACCATGGCATTAACGCTGGTTTTGTGCTACAACGGGGTTTTGCCTTTCGAGCTGGCTGCGGCCATGGTGCTGGGCGAAAACATCGGGACTACCATCACCGCCAACCTTGCCGCAATTGTGGCCAATGTTTCGGCACGCCGGGCTGCCCGCGCGCATCTTATTTTCAACTTGTTTGGCGTGGCATGGATGCTCATGGTGTTTTATCCCTTCCTGCGTGGCATCGATTATTTGATGCAAATGTGGCATAACAGCATTTCGATACTTGCTACCAACCTTGACGCTGCCGATTTCGCGCAAATCAAGCAAGACTATCCCATTGCGCTTGCAATGTACCACAGTGCCTTTAATATTCTGAACACCCTTGTTTTGTTTGGCTTTGCTCCGTTTATTGCCCAGGTGGCCACACGCATGGTGCCGGGCGATGAGGATGACGAAGAGGAGTTCCGCCTGAAATACATTGGCTCGCCCCTGGTATCAACCAGCGAAATAGCGATAATGCAGGCGAAAAAGGAGGTAGCTGGTTTAGGCACTAAGGTGCAGAAAATGTTTGGCTTTCTCACGGAATTGCTAACACTAAGGCCGGGTAAAAAATTCAAGTCCCTGCTCGCACGCATCGAAAAATATGAGGATATCACCGATAATATCGAAGGCGAAATCGCCGACTTTTTAACCCAGGTTACTGAAGGTGAGATAACGCACGAAAGCTCCAAAGACATCCGCGCCATGCTAACTATAATCGATGATTTGGAGAGTGCTGCCGATGTAATCTTTCAACTTTCGCGGGTTATCGACAACAATGTTGAGCGAAAGCTTAGGCTACCCGAAGCACAAATCATCGCGATAATAAATCTGTCAGACCTTGTTGATTCTTCCATTGGTGAGATGATCGATAATCTGAATCGTCCCTACCGGCAGGTTAAAGCAATCAGAGCCACCGAAATAGAACAAAAGATAAACGCCATGCGTGATAGCTTGCGCCAAAAACATGCCGGTGATCTTAAAGATAAAAAATACAAACATAAGGTGGGAGCCTATTACAGCGATCTGTTTTCGATGAATGAGAAGGTGGCCGATTACATCATTAATGTGAGTGAGGCCTTAGCAGAAACCAATAAGCCCAGCATCGCAGCAAAGCAGATTTAGCGAAAAGCAGGTATTTCTGAATACTTAAATATTTAGTAGTTTTGGAAAAAATTTGCATTATGGAACAACTACTTGAAAGAATAACAACAAACCCGGAAATATGTCATGGCAAGCCGTGTATCAGAGGTATGCGTTGGTCGGTAGAGGTGATCCTGGATATGCTTGGATCAGGCATGTCTCCCAGTGAAATTCTAAACACCACCCCGAACTTGAAAAAGAGGATGTATTAGCAAGCATTCGCTTTGCCAGAGTTGCAATGTCCGGGCAATCTTTAAAACCAGCCATCGGATGAAATTTTTATGCGATGTGCATATTTCCCGCAAAATTTTCCGTTATCAAACACATCCAGATTGATAAAGTTTTCTTAGTCGGTGAATTGCTGGTTTAGCCCCCGTTTAATCGAACAAGCAAGCGAAGGTGGATTTTGAGCCTACTGCCCCGAAATAGCAGGAGCTCACGGGCAAGGAGAAACAATTGAGGAAACAAAGGAAAACTTAAAAGATGCCATCCGCTTAATCCTCGAGGATAAGTTCGCTGATTATAGCCGGGGTTTATCCGATGATGCAATTACCGAAACCATAGCAGTTTGATGAAAAGGAAACTTCTTGAAAAAAAACTAAGAATGGCTGGTTGTTATTTAAAAAGAGAAGGGCTCAGCCATTCCTTATGGATTAATCCTGAGTCCGGACATCTTAAAAAAGTGTTTGCTGTGGAGTTTTACTGATGATCTGAGATTTTATAAACATAAAGCGTATTATCAATTTTTATGGCCAAAGCACGGTATTTACCAGTTATTCTAAATTGATAAACTCCTTGATTCTTGGGTTTTAAAAGTTTTAAATCAACTAAATCGTAATAGCCAAAATTTATATAACGACATGACTTTTGGTACTGTTTAAAAATTTGCCTCGTTTGACAATAATCAGTGATGTTCTTTTCTTGAACAACCTTCATTATATTTCAAAAAAGGATTCTGGATTCTTTTTGATTTTTTCGCGGGTTTCTTTGGCTTCCCTAATAAGTTCTTTGGTGAGGATCGTGTCCTTAAAATGAGGATCGTTAAAATCGGAAACATCCTGTTTTATGGTATTTAAAAAATCATTCAGATCTTCAAAAACTGTTTTTTTAAAATTAAGATTAGTTCCGTCTTTGATTGTGATTGTTGTCATTGTTTTAATTTTATTACTAATTACAAAGATAGGTGTTTTTTTGGTATAGATAATCAGGCAATCCGCTTTCTTTAATATCAAAACCTGCCAGGGTAAGATTTTTACGCTTGATGTAATCCATCATATCAAGCAAAGTGGTGGTGTGCCAAACGCCGTATATCGAATTTATCAACATTTGTTTGACATCCAAATCATCTTTTTGCATATCAATATTGTAGCAATCCCACATATTACTTTCAAAGGCTATAACCTCAAAACCCATTTCCCGGCTTAGGAATTTGATAAGCCGGTATTTCACTTTACTGTATTCCTTGCAGGTATGGCTGTTTTCGCCCAGAAACACATACTGCTTGTCGCTAAGGATGGTTTTTAAAAACTGTAAATCTGCAAAGCTATCCGATTCAATCGACTTTAAAGGCACACTGTTTTCTAAGATAAAGGTTTTCTAATCACTTTTTACTTTGGTCATTTTGCCAATATCAGTGCAATAGATTGTTGAATCATTTTTTAAGTATTCATTTTGAGATAAGCCAGGGTGGATATTTATAAAAAAAACCACCAACAGGAAAAAGTGTCCGGATATTTTCATCATTTTAATTTTAATAAAACCTCTACTTCTACCCTCTATCTTTAATCATTTCCTCGGCATCTTTGCGGGTGCCCAAAACTACGGCGAGCCAGCGTGTACTTTGGCTTTGTTCGAGCATGATTTTGATAGCCATGGTTAACGGCACCGACAAAAACATACCTACTGCTCCTAAAATATATCCCCAAAATATCAGTGATAAAAAAACCACGAAAGTAGAAAGGCCCATACCGCGGCCCATCATTTTGGGCTCCACGGCATTACCGATGATCATATTTACGGTAACAAATATTACCGAGGTCCATAAAACACCACCCAGCCCCAGTTGTACCAGGACAAACAAAACCGCCGGGATAGCCGCTATGATAGAACCGATGTTGGGGATATAATTGAACAAAAAAGCGATAAGCCCCCAGATGATGGCGTAATCAACACCGATAATAAGCAGCCCTATCCATATCAAAACACCAGTCAAAAGGCTGGTTATGGTTTTGATAGAAAGGTAATGACGGATGCTTTTGCCTATCTTATTTAAATAATCGATGGCAATATTTGATGTGCTAAAAATTGCCTGGGTCTTCAAATTGATACTATCGAGTTCGAGTAGCAAAAACAAGGCAAGGATAAAAATTGTAAAAGCATCGCCCATCAAGCCACCCAACTGCGCCAAAAAGTTTGTGGTAACATTCATCACCCTTGAGGGGTCGAGCAAGTGGCTCATATTCTCGCGCGAAACCTTGATGCCATAATCCTGCAAAAAAGCCATGAGCTTGCCGCCCATCCTGCTAAGGTTTTCCTGATAAACGGGCATGTTGTCATAAAACGATGAAAGGGAGCTGGAAATTAATTCGCCAAAGCCAATAAACAAGCCCACAATGCCAACAAAAACCAGGGCTACGGCCAGCCCCTGAGGCACCTTCTTTTTTTGCAGCCACATGATGGGCTGGGCACATATTATACTTATAAACAGGGCAAGCATAAGTTGTGTAACCATGGGCGCGGCGTGCATCATCCCGGCAAGGATAATGATTATGGAGGCAATAATCAACGACACGGGATACTTGCTCCGAGAGCTGGTTTCTTCGTTCTTCATCATTTGTAATTTATTATCAAATATCTAAAATGAAATGGAGTATACTTATCAGTTTCCAAACATAATGGTTTTTAGTTAATGTGAAGGAAAAAAGTTGGATTCGGGTGTTTTTGAATCTGTGTAATTTGTGCAATTTGTATTGATTTTCTTTCGAAATTAGGGTGTTCTTTTTTAATTCGTAATCTGTGGTGTATTTTTTTTCTACCTTTACACGAAATTTTTAGCCCATGAAAAAGACCTGCATTATTTTAGTTTGGATGCTGCTTTCGGCTTCGTTGAATGCCGATATTATCGAAAAAACCTACACCTTTTCGACAGCCAAAATCACCAGCAACGCAAGCTATCAATTAGTAAATCTGGATAACTGCCTGCTTACCGCGCCTGCCGGTGAACCATTAATGCCTTATCAATCTGTTGCCTTGCTGCTGCCACCCGGACACGTTGCCACCAGCATTGAAATCCTGCACGGCGAAAAGGTTTATGTAAGCCAAAAACTAAGCATCAGCCCTAAGCAATACGCACGCCCGGTTTCGCAAGGATCTTCGGGCGAATTTGTAAAAAACGAAGCCGTTTACACCCGGGATGCTAATTATCCACAGCAAATGCAGGGAGCCCTCACCACGCAATATCTGCATGGTTTCGCAGTGGCACTATGCAGTTTTACGCCAGCGCAATACAATCCAATGAGCGGTGCGTTTTTCTATTACAAAAGCGTTACCGTGCGCCTAAACACACGGCTTGACGATCGTGCTGAGGCAGCCCTCCAAAATCTAAGCACCTCTTCTGAAGCCAAAAACAATCTTGCCTCGATAATTCAGAATACTGACGAAATTGCGCAATATCCGACTTCCTCGCGAAGCAGCGATAGCTACGACCTGCTATTTATTACACCATCAAGTTATGAAGCAAGTTTTGATACTTTGGTCAACTTTTACGCCCCCCGAGGGCTGAAAGCCAAAGTGGCCACCTGCGAAGATATTTATGCCACGATGAGTGGCAGCGACAACGCCGAGAAAATCCGAAATTATATTATCCAGGAATATCAGGAAAAGGGTATTCAGCATCTTACTCTTGGCGGCGATGTGGAGTACGTTCCCTACCGTGGTTTTTACTGTGGCGTACAATCATCATCGTGGTACGAAGACAGCAATATCCCCTCCGACCTCTATTACGCCGCTCTTGACGGCAACTGGAACAACGATGGCGATGCACGCTGGGGCGAGATTGGTGAAGACGACCTCTTACCTGAAATCGGCGTTGGGCGTATGTGTTTCTCCAACCAGACCGAGCTGGATGCGATGATAAACAAAACATTGCAGTATCAGCAAAATCCGGTAAGCGATGAGCTAAACAAACCCCTGCTTGTTGGCGAATATCTTTATGGCGATCCGCTTACTTATGGCTCCGACTACCTGGAATTGCTTATCGGAAGCCGCAACGATAATGGCTACACCACCACAGGCATTCCCGAAACTCAGAACATCCAAAAATTGTATGCCAGCGAAACATCGTATAATAAAAATACGGTGATGCAGCGGATGAATCAGGGATCTTCGTTTATACACCATGTCGGCCACGCCAACGCCACTTATACCATGCTTTTTTCGATGAGCGATATAACAAATGCAAATTTTGATGCCCTCAACGGCGTGGATCATAATTATGCGATAATATTTTCGCATGGCTGTATTTGTGGGGCTTTTGACAACAGCGACTGCATTGGTGAAAAAATGACCACCATCGACCGGCTTGCCGTGGCCGTATATATGAATTCGCGCTATGGCTGGTTTAACGAAGGCCAAACCGAAGGCCCGTCAGCTCACCTTAACCGCGAACTGGTAGATGCTTTTTACGATAAACGTGAAGCTCATCTCGGCATGGCTTATACGCTGGCACGCATTGCAACGGCTCCCTGGGTAACGGCACCAGGCCAATGGGAGGAAGGCGCGCTGCGATGGAATTTCTACGATTGCAACCTGCTTGGCGATGCCGCTATAAGTTTTTGGGCTGACGAAGCCATAAGCCTCACCGCAAGCTATGCCGACACTTTGGCTTTAGGTACTGATTTAATTGAGATACAAATTGCAGGTGCTCCCAATTTGGAAGGCTTGGTTTGCACGGTAATGATGGACACTCTCGTTTATGGTACAGCACAAACCAACGCCGCAGGTCTGGCCGAAATCATACTGGATATTCCCCTGAGCGAAACCGGAACGGCGCATATTTGTGTTTCGGGCTACAACTGCCCCCTGCACGATTTCGCACTAATAATCGCGGATAATGGGGAAGTGCATTTTCAGCCGGTGTGGTCAACGCCATACAATCCGATGGCTTTCTTTGTGCAGGAAGCAATGGTGGACGGAGCCAATATGCAGGCCGGTGATGGGATAGGTATTTTTGATATTGATCCTAATACCGGCATCGAAATTTGCGTTGGTGCAGGAACGCTGAGCGAAGAATTGACCGGAGGTGCTTATCTTGAAATTACTGCCTCGATGGACGATGGCTCCGATTCGGTCAATGCCACCGGATTTACACCCGGAAACACAATTTTATATCGGCTATGGAAACCTGCTACCGGCGAAATCATCAATGTTTCGGCCATCTATCCCTATCCGGGCTACGATGAAGTGTATGCCGCATTGGGCAATGCCATCGTCCAGTTGTCGGGTGCCAGCCAAACCAATGTCCAATTTCTGAGCCTGCCACCCGGCTGGAGCGGAATATCCTCCTACCTTATCCCCCAGGATACCGACATCGAAACGCTGACCTCCGGCATTGCCGGCGAGTTAGTTTTTCTTGGTAACCAAAGCGAATACTATCTACCCGGTAATCCGGCATCCACACTTCAAAACTGGGACTATCACTCGGGATATTTCATTAAGGTAAACCAGCAAAGCACACTCACCATTGAGGGCAGCCCAGCTGCTGACCGAAGTATTTCGCTAACGGCCGGCTGGAACCTGATTTCGGTACTCTCGCCACAGGCCATCGCTGTTGAAGATTTGTTTGGCGATGACATGAGCAAGGTAGCCGTGGCCAAAGATGCTGTCGGCCTGCGAACCCACTGGCCCGCCCAGGGCATAGCAACGCTTCGTTATTTTTATCCTGGCAAAGCCTATCTGGTAAAAGCCACGCAGACTTTTATCCTCAACTTCCCGGGAGAGTGAGATAGTCCCGGGGATGCGAGATGCCTTAGTGTCTTTCCATGAAGTCGATGTTTTGGATAGCCATGGGTAAGAGCCTGAGCTGGTTTCAACAAGCTCAAACACAGTCGAAGACTAATCCGGGGAAAATGAATTTGGATATACTTTCCCCGCGATTTCACCACGCCACAGGCATGACGAAATTGCAGGGTTTTATTGATGATCTGAGATTTCGGTAACAATAAAATCCTCACCATCAAAAACACCGATGGCACGGTATTTTTTATTGATTCTGAAGTAATATCCACCCACAGATTTGGGCTTGCGTTTTTTGAATTTCACGGACGAGAAATGATTATTTTTTAAAAACGCTTTGGCTTTTTTGTATTGGGTAAGTAGATTCCTTTTGGTGAGATAATCCAAAATTGTTTCGTCTAATTCATAAACTTCCATCGTATTAAACATTCAGCATTTCAGACTTGGGAGTGTTCAATGCTTTTTCAAAACGCTTCTTCCTTTCAGGGCTTATGTCTTCCTTATTCAAAGGAAGAAGTGTCCCGAATCCCATTTCCCCCATGAAATGAGCCAAAAGTTCATCAATGTTTTCAAACGTTGTCCTGGAAATATTCTTACTGTCTTTAATCGTGATTGTTGTCATTGTTTTATTATTTATACCTGAATACAAAGGTAAGCAATTTTTTGGGATTGCATCAAAGAAGCCAACCGCATGCCTGGTCATCTAAAAGAAGAGATGGGTGAATTTAAACATGGAAGTCTTGTGTTTAAATAGGGTCTGCTGAAAAACTCAGAATAATCTTGCTTTAGCAAATAAATTGTCAATGTGTTATGTGTTGTAAGCCAGCCGAAAAACCCGATAAAATATTATACCTCCTGCCAGAAAATAGCGTTGCCTATAAAAAAAAACTACCCACCCCAATAATATTTTACTTAGTTTTACAAGCTCAACAAAATTAGGAATAATGCAATTAATCCGGGAAATCGAATCGCTCTAAACATCTGTACTCCTAAGTCTGCTTTTAAACTTGTTTTCCTTCCGCGATTTCCCCTTCGATTTTTACCTTATTCAAAAAGTGTGTTTCATGCCGGTTGATGGTGTTGGTAGGCTTTTAGTGGCTGTAGTTCCCCCGGCTTTGAAAGCCTGGAATGTTTACTTTTTTTTTGAATGTAAAGTGTAGCTCAATATTTATGATTTGATAGTGCGTGCCGATGACAACATTGGCCAGGCTAAATAATACTTCAGTTCACTTAATTATTCATTTAATTTAAAAATTATGAAAAAGTTAAACGTCTTTCTAATCATGCTGGCATTTCTGTTTACTGCAGTAAATGCACAAAACCCTTCAGCAAAAGCCCATCCAAAACTTCAGGATGGCTTGAAATTCTCTACGCAAATTACTACAATGGCTATTGCCAATGAGCAAAGCAGCCAGGTATTGCAAAGCAATCAGCCAACGAGACCTGATGTACCCAAAAACACGGATGTTGTTTCGATAGTTTCTATTGGAACTTCAGCCAATGCTTATGGCTATGCCAATGGCGGGCGCTCCAACGTAAATTTGAACAACAGCATTAATGTAGTTAGTAATTTTCACCGAATGGGTGGTAACCTGGATCCGGGTGGTTACTCGGGCGACCTGGGTTTTGAGTCCTCCGCAGACGGAGGTATGGATTGGAATCCGATGATGTATGAAATCTTTACGGCAAAAGAAAATGTCGGTGGCACCTATTACCTCGATGCTGCCCGCTATCCCCAACACGGGCTTTACAACCCTCCGGGAAATACGGATCCCAACGAAGCATACATCGCTTATTTTGCTGCCGCACTTGGTGGTACTAATGGCGATACCTGGGGTGGCTATGTTTACGGACGCGGCAAGATCGGCGACCCAACGGACACTACCTACCATTTTGTGCAATCTCCCGGCGGCGACCAGTTTTTCTATGTACCCGATGGTTACACGCTTAATAGTCTGGGTGAGTTTTGGGTTACAGATGTTAACCAAAGTTGGCAAAGCGGCGCAGGTGTATATCTGAACCAATTAATGATTACGCATGGTGTTTGGGACGAAGCTGAAGACGACTTTGTTGTTGACTTTATACCCTTAGATTTGCAAACTATCGCAGCTCAAGCACCGGCCAATACAAAGGTTGAGTTTTCACCTGATGGCCAAACCGGCTATATCGTAGCTCTGGCCGACAATGGCCAAGTAGCAATATCTTCAGGCATGTCATATTATCCTGTGCTTTTCCGCACCACAGACGGTGGCGACACCTGGAGCGATCCCATTCCTGTGGCCATTGCCGGTACGGATGGTATCGAAGATGTACAAAACTTCCTGAGCGATGAAGAAATAGCTGAACTATATGAAGTTCCGGTTCCGGATAGGGATGAAATTCCTTTTACCACCGCCTTCGATTTCGACCTTAGCGTGGATGCCTTTGGCAATCCGCATATTGCTGTTTTTTGTGGTGTCTCTGTCGATGCCTATACCATTAGCTCTGGCATTTCACCATCCTCAGGATATTTATTCACCTGTGCTTTCCTCTTATCTTCATCCAACCTGGGAAATGAAGGGACTTGGATTGGCTATGAATTGGGACGACCCGTTTCGTTTCGTGGCAATTTTGGAGATCTTACCGAGGATAACCGCATACAGATTGCCAGAAATCATCAGGGTAGCAAAATGTTTGTCTCCTGGCTGGATACTGATATTAATGTATCTGCCGAGAACAATTCTCCCGATATTTGGGCACGGGGAGTTGATATCGTAGCTCATAAGCTTACTTCAAATAATGGTGACTACCCCGATAATGTAAGCTTTGGTTCTGAGGCAACGTTTTCGGCCTATTTCTTTGCGATGGGCAACGAGGTGTTTACCAATGGTAGTAACTACACCATTCCCTATACATACGAAAACATGAATCCTATCGACCCAGCGCAGCCGGTTCAGTTTAAATACATCCAGGATTTTATGTATAATAATTCAGATTTTACTATTCCCTACAGTGGGACACTCCCCTTTGCCGCACCAACAAACCTGCAGGCACAAGTTAACGGTAATACAGTTATTCTCACCTGGGATGCTCCACCAGCGGAAGCCCTGCTTGGGTATTCTGTTTATCGGGATGGAATAAAAATAACACCGTTCAAAATACCAAACACTACTTATACAAATGTTAATGTTCCGGTAGGCATCCATTCCTATTACGTTACAGCAGTATATTCCGAGGGAACCTCCGAACCGTCCAATGCTGTGGATGTATTTATTCAAAATACCATCCCGGAATATTTCACCCCCATCTGGACATCCCCCTACAACCCCATGACTTTTTATATCATCGAAGCTAACATCGACGAAATGCCCTTGCTAGTCGGCGATGAGGTGGGTTTGTTTGATATCGACCCCATCACAGGTGAAGAAATTTGTGTAGGCGCAGGATTGTTGGTAGAAGAACTGGTCGGCGGGGTTTATCTCGAAATGATTGCCTCGATGGATGATGGCTCTAACCCTGCCCAGGCCAATGGCTTTACGCCCGGAAATAGCATTATTTACAAACTGTATAATGCGGAGGCTGGCGAAATCACGACCATCACCGCCAGTTATCCCTACCCTGGATATGATGAGGTTTATACTTCGCAAGGCTCTGCCTTTGTTGAACTGAATGGCGTAACTTCCATCGAGCAGTGCATCAACCTTGCCACGGGCTGGAACCTGATGTCGTTTCGCGCAATTCCCGAAAACCCGAATATGCTTGAGGTGGTGCAGCCGCTTATCGATGATGAGTTACTGGTGAAAGTTTTGGACGAAACCGGTGGCAGTATCTTCCACCTGCCCTTTCCTCCGCCCAACGGGCAGTGGAGCAATACCATCGGCGATATGGAAAATACCGAAGGGTATTATGTAAAAGTTGACGAAAACGGAATCTTGTGTGTGGAAGGCCAGCCAGTGGAAACACCGCTTGCTATACCTCTCACTATGGGCTGGAATATCATCGGCTATCCCTGTGAATATGCGCAAAATGCCCTTGTTGCAGTTCAGGCACTGATTGATGATGAGGTTCTGCTTAAGGTAATTGATGAAGCGGGCGGGACGATTTTCCACCTGCCCTTTCCTCCACCCAACGGGCAATGGAGCAATACCATCGGCGACTTTGAAAGTGGCGAAGGATATTATTTAAAAGTAAGCGAAAACACCACCTTGACCATCGCTTGCCCTGCGGATTTTGTGGAGACCTCGTTTATTAATCCGGCAACAATCAAGACCAGCCATTTTGTGCCGGTTTATCAAAACAATCCCTACATGCCCATGCACATTGCCTTAGCTCCGAATGAGGTTTTGGAGGCCGGCGATGAAGTTGGGATATTTGATGGCGATGTTTGTGTGGGAGCTTCGGTAATAAACGCAAACAATGAAACGGTCATCATCACTTGCTCGCAGCACGACCCAATTTCTGAAATTATTGACGGCTTTACCGAAGAAAGGACAATAACACTTTCGGCATGGACACGTCAGACAGGTATAGAAGCAGAATTGCTAACAGAAACCATAATTGGAAAACAAATATTTGAAGGCCTCGAAACTTATGCAGCAACAATACAAGGAATGCAAACTGGAATTTCAGAAAATAAACTTGGCGGTATTGATTATGAACTTTCACCAAACCCCTTTGATCGAATTCTAAGACTAAGAATTTCATTACCCTCCAATGGTAATTTGAAAATTGAGTTATATAATCTCATGGGGCAAAAAATGAATTTTACGTACAATTCAATTTTGCATCGGGGAAGTCAAATCATCACTCTCGACAATCTTGCGCTAAAAAAAGGCACTTACCTGGTTCATTTTACTTTTAGCAACGAAACGTCAATTATACACTTTTCGGAGAAAATCATTAAAAACTAAATAAAATCATACTTATGAAAAAGATAATTATTTTTCTAATAGCAACAGGTTTAATATTTCCCGTTACATTGTTGGGGCAGCAATTTACACCCATCTGGACTTCCCCCTACAATCCCATGACTATTTATGCGGTGGGCGCAACGCTCGAAGAAAGCACGCTTCAGCCAGGCGATGAAATAGGTATCTTCGATATAGACCCTAACACCGGCCAGGAAATTTGCGTTGGATTTGGAATCCTTGTAGAAGTGCTGGGTGGCAATGCGTATCTCGAAATGATTGCCTCGATGGATGACGGCTCCCTTATTGGACAAGCCAATGGCTTTTCCCCAGGAAATGAAATGGTGTTCAAGTATTATTCCCAATCTTTAGGATTAGTCGAAAATGTTGAAATATCATTTCCATATCCCGGCTATGATGAGGAGTTCGCTTCGCAAGGCAGTGCTTTTGTTGCCTTGGAAGGAATACTGAGTCCCGGCCTGAGCTTTACTCCCGTTTGGACTTCACCCTACAATCCCATGACCTTTTATATTACCACGGCACTGCTTGATGGTGTTGATATGAATATTCCGGCACAGATCGGCATTTTCGACATCGACCCCAACACCGGCCAGGAAATTTGTGTAGGGGCAGCATTGCTTGAGGGGATAATATCTCTGGAAAATTACCTCGAAATTATTACCTCTATGGACGATGGCTCGTTGCCGAATGAGGCCAATGGGTTTACGCCTGGGCACAATTTCATTTTTAAATTTATCAGCGGAGGAACTCTTGTTGAGCAGGTAAACTATAGTTTTCCTTATCCCGGATACGATCTTGTGTTTACCTCGCAGGGCAATGCCATAGTTGATTTATCAGGAAATAGCACTCAGGGCGAGCAGCATACCATTGCCTTAAGCACGGGCTGGGCAGGAATCTCATCATATCTCGAACCTGCTATCTCAGAAATGACCGCTGTTATGAGCGATATATCTGGGCAGCTTGAAATGATCAGCAATACGGAATCTTTCTATCAGCCGGGAAACGGAACGAGCACGCTTAACGTTTGGAGTTTTCAGTCAGGATATTTCATCAAGGTAAGCGAAGGATGTAATCTGCTTATACAAGGAAATGCGCCTGGCATTACTACCATCAACCTCACAGCAGGCTGGAACCTGATTCCGGTTTTATCAGATCAACCGGTAAATGTTGAAACTTTGTTTTCAGGAAACCTCACCAAATTAATCGTCATCAGGGATGCTATCGGATTAAACCTTTATTGGCCGGACAAAGACATCGCGACTTTGACGACTTTACTACCAGGAAAATCATATTGGGTAAAGGCTAATGAAGGATTTACAGTTAACTACTAAAATTTTAAATGTCTGAAAAAGTAAAATTTATGATTTAAAACAAAATTATAATGAAACAATTAGAAAAACCACCCTAATAAAGCTGGGAATAATTAAACCAGAGAATTCATTAATATTTTAAATTTTTAAAAACCCATATTATGAAAAAATATTATTTTTTATTAATAATTGCTTGCCTATTGTGGATAGGCGCATTCTCGCAAACCCCCTCAAATCAATTCAATGTCGAAACCTTCCCGTTTAAGGGAAAAACCATGGAGCAGGAAAACAACAATGGTGGTAAACACTCACCTCCCGATTTCTCCAAAAAAGTTTATACTGCACAAAATCCATCCCGTGATGTTATAAATATACTTGTTTTGGAGGAAGGGCTGGATGGAACAATGATTTATCATTATGATAATGCCCTGAATAGCCTGGGTTATTCACGAACCCTGGTTACTACCTGGAGTGAGTTCGATTCCGAGTTTAATACTTACGGATGGGATTTGGTCATCATCAATAGTTATGAATACCCTTTATCAACCGCTATACTTGATGGCATAAATAATTTCGTATTGAGTGGTGGCAAACTCATTTTTTCCTCCTGGAATGTCTCGAGCTATTCAAGCCATACTCTGCTATCAACCATGGGTATTACTTACGTATCTGATATTTCGAACCCTATGGACTTTTGGTGTTACTATTGCTCAAACGGGGTATTCAATAACCCGAACTCTGTTTATGAATTTTGGGCGACAGATGACCAATACTCTGTTGATGGGCAAATAGTAAATGTTAACTCCGGAGCCACACAACTGGCTTATTATTTAGATTATTCCACTAGTGGAGCCGTTGTTTTAAACGAATCAAGCAATTGTATTTTCAATGCCTTTCAATCCGTTAATTTTAATATCGATTTTGATTCGGATGGCAAATATGACATTCAGGAACTGATCGAAAATGAAATTACTCTTATTGCAAGCGGCTGCAATACGGCGCAGCATTATGGCAATGTGAACGATCCGGAGGTTTACGGATCGACCACCTACACGGGCGAAGAACACTGGTATAAATTTTACGCAAGCGGAATCATCCAAAATGTTTCCGTATCATTATGCGATTCTGATTTTGATACCTACCTCTACGTTTACGATGAATGTGGTGGAGAGGCATTGGCCGCTAACGATGATTACAATTGCCTCACCAAAAAACCAATCGATATCAAAGCCGGTAAAGACAGTCGGTCATTGCAATCGCAGCTTGATTTTTCGCACCTCTATTCAGGATGGTACTATGTTAAAATAAGAGGTTTTGGTGGAAATTTTGGTAATTACACCTTGTCAGTACATACTTCGGATGACCTGTGCCTTAATGCCTATAATTATGGCAACGTTGGCGACCCGTCTGTAACAGGATCAATCTACGAACTTGGGGCAAGGTGGTATTATTTTGATGTGCCGGTGGATATAAATGATGTTTCGGTTTCATTGTGTGGATCAGACTACGACACCTGGCTGGAGGTTTACGATGAATGCGGAGCGAGCTATATAGACTACAACGATGACTACGATTGCGATACAAAGCATCCTTTAGATAGTAAAGACGGGCGGTCGCTTCAATCGCAAATCGATTTTCCTTTGTTGGCCGCAGGCACATATTATGTAAAAGTCAGAGCTTATTCTCACAATTTTGGCAATTTTATTTTAACCATCGACCAAGGGAATGGCCTCAACCCACCTACAGATCTTACTGCCAACCTGGATGAAACAAATGGTGAAGTGGAACTAAGCTGGGATTATGAGCCATCGGCAGGCGAAGGCTTTTACGAAGACTTTGAAGATGGCGTGGCGGATAACTGGATTCCCATAACGGGCAGTTGGTCAGTTTCCGGGGGCAATTATAATGTATCAAGCGATCCGGTTTATCTTTCTAATACAAGTTATTATAATCAGGATTTTATGGATTATCAGTTTGAAACTACCCTGAGGAAATCTGTGGGTGAAAGTTGTAATATTGGCATTTGGTTTAATGGCATACCCCAAATTACCGGATATGGTTCATGGCTCTATGGCTACAAATTGGTTTATTGTTCTGATGGAGATTGGAACTTAGTAAGGTTTGATAATGGAGCATCGACTTTTTTACAGGATTGGATTTCCAGTAGCGACTTAAATATTGGTATCGGAGCATGGAATACAATAAGCATTTATTCGGTAAACGGCTACATTGAAATTTATTTTAATGGAAATTATCAAAACACCTACTTTGACGATACCTATTTATCAGGTAAGGTAGGTGTGCAGATGTATGATAACATCAATACAGGAAGTGCAGCATTTGATAATGTTTCACTTGCTCCATTAACTAAGGACTATACTTTTGGAGAAGTTAGGCAAAATTCCATTAGAAACATTTGCTCTGGAGGGAGTGCCGATTGTATGAATTGTGGTAAAACGATGACATTGATTGGAACAGAACAAGCCCCTGTACCGATTTATGGCTCGCAATACACATACAATCCTGATGATAACCGCGCTTTTCAATACTTCATCATTTACCGCAATGGCTCAGTACTTGATGCCACTGCCGAAACAACCTACTTCGACTACCTCCCTTCGTACGGCACGTACAATTATGAAGTATCTGCTTATTACAGTGAGGGGGAATCGTATCGTGCCGGACCCGTGGCGGTTTCCTGGGAGGGTATTCCGGATATTTCGGTTAACCCCACAATATTTAATGAGGAACTGGAGTCGGGGCAAACGAGTACACAGAATCTTACTATAACAAATGAAGGTGAAGGCGATCTTTTTTGGCAACTTATGAAAGAAGCAACAAGTGATTCACCAAAAACCTCCAAGCTATACGAGCAGTACAAACATCTTACATCATATACCGAAGGAGGCGATGAAAATAATGTGGGTAAAGGAAAAGTTGCCCCAATCCCAATTGATGTAATCGAAAATCAAAAGGGTACCGTTGAAATACTTGCCTGGGTCACCTATACTGACATGGATGAGGAATATGTGAATACTCTTAACGCCATTTCACAGTATTTTACTGATTATAACATTACCACAAGTACCGAAACTGATGTCGCTGAATTAGCTGTCGAATTAGCCGGGAAAGATGTGTTTTTGATACCAGAACAGGAAGGCGGCTCAACAGATTATTTTGTAACCCTTGGTTTAAACTGGAGTTCGTTTTTGGATATTTTCGTACAAGCTGGTGGAAAAATAATTGTGTGTGGTTCAGAACCTGGTTACAATGCTTATGAAATTATTAATTCAGCTGGTTTGTTTGATATGAGTTATTATTTGTTTGACGAGGGGCAAACCATGAGCGTGATAGAACCCTCCCATTTTATAATGCAGGGAGTTCCTTCAACAATAACCGCCATGAATGCAACCGTTTTTATGGATATTACGGATTCTCAATCAGTAAACCTGGTTGAATGGGATGGGCATCAATCGGTGGCTGCTAAAAACATTGGGACTGGAGCGATTGTTTATATTGGATACGACTATTATGACTATGATGATAATGCTGCATTGATAATTGCAAATGCGATTCAATACCAAGGTACAAGTGGTTGGTTAAACTTTAATCAAACTTCAGGTAATATTTCATCCGGTTTTTTCGAAACCGTTGAGGTAACTTTCGATGCCACCGTTCTAATGCCTGATATTTACACCGCAAATATCAATATCTTCAGCACTGACCCTGATGAACCGTACATTGTTGTTCCTGTCACTTTAACCGTTACAGATATACAGCCTTTGGATGCAGAATTTACAGCAGAGCCTTTGACAGGAATAGCACCCCTGACAGTTATTTTTACCGACCTATCTACAAGTAATGTTCAAGCCTGGGAATGGGATTTTGACAACGATGGCTTCATCGACAGCTACCTACAAAATCCAAGCTGGGATTACAACGACCCGGGATTGTATGACGTGAAACTAACCGTTTACGATGGGACAAAAGCCACCGATTTTGAATTGAAAACAGAGTACATCTCAGTGATTTCGGGTACCAATTATTATGAACTCGTGTGGACTTCCCCCTACAACCCCATGACTTTCTACATCCTCGAAGCCACCATCGATGAAATGCCTTTGCAGGCTGGCGATGAGGTGGGCTTGTTTGATATCGACCCCATCACAGGTGAAGAAATTTGTGTAGGCGCAGGATTGTTGGTAGAAGAACTGGTCGGCGGGGTTTATCTCGAAATGATTGCCTCGATGGATGATGGCTCTAACCCTGCCCAGGCCAATGGCTTTACGCCCGGAAATAGCATTATTTACAAACTGTATAATGCGGAGGCTGGCGAAATCACGACCATCACCGCCAGTTATCCCTACCCTGGATATGATGAGGTTTATACTTCGCAAGGCTCTGCCTTTGTTGAACTGAATGGCGTAACTTCCATCGAGCAGTGCATCAACCTTGCCACGGGCTGGAACCTGATGTCGTTTCGCGCAATTCCCGAAAACCCGAATATGCTTGAGGTGGTGCAGCCGCTTATCGATGATGAGTTACTGGTGAAAGTTTTGGATGAAACCGGTGGCAGTATCTTCCACCTGCCCTTTCCTCCGCCCAACGGACAATGGAGCAATACCATCGGCGATATGCAAGTTACCGAAGGTTATTATGTAAAAGTTGATGCCAACGGAACCTTGTGCATCGAAGGTCAGCCAGTGGAAACACCGCTTGCCATTCCTCTCACCACGGGTTGGAATATCATCGGCTATCCCTGTGCTTTTGCGCAAAATGCCCTTGCAGCAGTTCAGGATTTAATTGATGATGAGGTTTTAGTAAAGGTGATTGATGAGGCAGGCGGAACCATTTTCCACCTGCCCTTCCCTCCCCCCAACGGGCAATGGAGCAACACCATCGGCGACTTTGAAAGTGGCAAAGGATATTATTTAAAAGTAAGCGAAAACACTACCTTAACCATCGACTGTCCTGCTGATTTTGAGGAAACTTCTTCTAACAATCCTGCAATCATCGAAACCAACTATTTTGTTCCGGTTTACCAAAACAATCCCTTCATGCCCATGCACATTGCCTTAGCTCCGAATGAGGTTTTGGAAGTCGGCGATGAAGTTGGGATATTTGATGGCGATGTTTGTGTGGGAGCTGCGGTAATAAACGCAAACAATGAAACGGTCATCATCACTTGCTCGCAGCACGACCCGGCTTCGGAAATCATCGATGGCTTTAGCGCGGGAAATCCGATTAGTATAAAAGTGTGGAAAAAGCAAAGCGGAGATGTGTTTGATGTGGAGTTTACCCTGCTTGAAGGAGCAGTGGTATTTGCCCCGCTCGAAACTATGATTGGCGAAATAGAATCCTTAATTACCGGCATCAGCACTTTTGATGGCAGGCTCAGCTATTCGATACACCCCAATCCCTTTGCACAAAAAACCACGCTGATGTTTTCCTTAAAAGAAAGTCAGGACTTGGGTATTAGTATCCGTAATTTAAATGGAAGCACGGTACTCGAAATCCCAGGTCAAACTTTCACCAAAGGTGAGCACGCGATCGAGATCGATCTGCAAGATTTGGAAAAGGGCATTTACTTTATGACCATCCAAAGCAATAGCGGTGCAAATAGCACCATGCAGAAATTAATAAAAATGTAAATCAACAGTATAAATCATCCGGTCTGGGAAATCAGGCCGGGTGGTTTTTATTTAAACTAATCAAACTGAGGATAACAAATTCCTGAGAAGCAAGAAATTAAAAGAACTGGAAAAAGTTCTGCAATGTTTTTAAAAAGCCGTATAAAATTTACCGATGATTGCTTATCTTAGCGGTTTTAATTTTTCACTCAAATAAAAAAACTATGTTACAAAAATTACAATTACTATTTGTGTTAATGGCTGGCAGTATGCTTGCGCTTGGCCAAACGAGTGGTCCGCCCCCCTTAAACTTCAGTGCCGAATACAACAGTAATGCCGGGGTGATGTGTGCCTGGCAATCGCCCCCGCAAGGCGGCGAATGGCTCCACTACGATGATGGAACTAATGTGGACGGCGTGGGCTTGGACGGAGGCGGTACCTTTTGGGCTGCCATACGCTGGGAGCCTTCGCAACTACAGAATTACGATGATTGGTATCTGACCAAATTCCGTTTATTCCCGCGAAAATTTGCCAATAATTCTACCTTCACCTTCAAAATTTGGGAAGGTGTCAATGCCGCCAATCTGGTATATGAACAAACGCTATCGGGCTTAAGCTGGAACGAATGGAACGAGATAAACATGGATGAAGTTCATCAGGTGGATGCTACTACCGAGTTGTGGATAGGATTTATGATAGTCAATCCCTCAGCAGAAAACCCCATGGGTATCGATAACGGATCTGCTGTGGCAGGCTACGGCGATTTGGTAAGCTTTGACGGGTCTGCATGGCAAACCTTGAGTAGCTTAGGCCTGGATTATAATTACAATATGGGAGCTTATGTAAGTGCATACAAAAGCGGATCGCTACGCGATGATATTGTGCTAAAACGTCAAAGTAGCCAAAACACAAAAGGAAAACTGATTACCGGTAATCTGAAACCGGCTGCAAACCCTACTATCAAGGAAGTCAAAAAAGGCTTACTGGGCTTTAATGTGTATCGCCAGGGAGCCCAGGTTAATCCAAACCTGATTACTCAACTTTCATTTACCGATCCGTTTTTTACCCAGGGCACTTATACCTACAACGCCAAGGCTGTATATTCGGAAGGCATGTCCGAAGCCTCCAATTCGGTGATCGTGGCTATCGACAACACTACGCCTGCTATTAGCGTTAGTCCGTCTTCGCTCGATGAAACGCATGACAATCCTCCCGAAATTACCACCAAAACACTTACGCTTACCAACTCGGGCGATGGCCTGTTGATATGGCAAATGGCGACCAATACCATGTGTTTTAAAGGGAACGCCCCTAAAATCGACCCACAGGATTATTCAGCCATGCTTGCCGAACGCCAGGCCAAAGAAGGAAAATTTAAAAGCCCGGATGGCTCGCCTGCACCCCATAATTCAAAGGCGGGTTTGTGTACCGAGGGTCTTTACACCAGCGGCTGCGAGGTGGGCGATGGCCTGCTTTCGTGGCAACTCGAAAATATCAGCATCCCCGAAATTCCCTGCACAGGAACACCCGCCTGGTATCACAATTATACCGACCAAACCCACATTCTCCCGGCTGGCAATACTTATGTTTTATCGGTGATTGCCGGTTACGATAATACTTATCTTGATGTGTGGATCGACTTCAACGATGACCTCGAACTTAGCAATGACGAACTGCTTGTGGATGATGGATTATGTGAACTGGATAATACCACCTACACTTTTAGTATAAACATACCTGCCGGGACACGCAAAGGACTGCACCTGATGCGATACCGAACCAATTGGAATGCTACGGTAAACGATCCTTGCGCCCAGTATTCTTATGGTAATTGTTCCGATTTTATAGCCAACACCGATGGTGCCACCAACCCGTGGTTTTATGCCGATATTACCAGCGGTTCCATTGTTTCGGGCAATTCGCAAAACATCACCGTTAGCTTCAATTCTGCCGACCTTGATGAAGGCGTTTACAACGGAGCATTTAATATTTTAAGCAACGATCCTGCGCATCCAATGGTGGAAGTGCCGGTGAGCCTTACTATCGATCAAACGCTACCGCTGGTGGCTGATTTTTCGGCCACGCCGCTGAGTGGAGAAGTCCCGCTAACGGTAACTTTTACTGATCTTTCGAGCGGAGAAATCACACTTTGGGAATGGGATTTTGATAATAACGGGACGGTGGATAGCAACGATCCAAATCCAACTTTTACTTATACCGATGCCGGTATTTATTCGGTAAAACTTACGATTTCGGATGGAGCCAAAGGCCAGGCTATCGAGTTAAAAGAAAATTACATTACTGTTTCTCCCGGCGTGGGGCACTTTGAAAAAGTATGGACCTCACCCTATAATCCGATGACTTTCTACATCCTTGAAGCGGATATCGATGAGATGCCTTTGCAGGCTGGCGATGAAGTAGGCTTGTTTGATGTTGATCCAATGGGTGGATCAGAGATTTGCGTGGGTGCCGCTGTGCTTATCGAAGCCCTGACTGGCGAAATCTACCTGGAGATGATAGCATCGATGGACGATGGCTCTAACCCAGCCCAGGCTAACGGGTTCACTCCCGGAAACGAAATTCTTTATAAGCTTTGGAATGCAGGTGTGGGTGAAATATCAACAGTCGGAGCCATCTATCCTTATCCCGGTTACGATGAGATCTATGCCTCGCAAGGCTCAGCATTTGTCGAGCTTGATGGACTCACCGTGATAACGCAGTGCATCGGCCTGGCTACCGGCTGGAATATCATGTCGTTTAGGGTAATGCCCGATAACCCGGACATACTGGCGATGGTTCAGCCGCTTATCGATGATGATAAACTGGATAAGGTTTTGAACGAGACTGGCGGCAGTGTATTCCATTTGCCCTTCCCCCCTCCCAACGGACAATGGAGCAACACCATTGGCGATATGCAGGCCACCGAAGGATATTACATTAAGGTAAGCGACAACGGCATGTTATGCGCAACGGGAATGCCAGCGGAAACGCCCTTAGGTATTCCCCTAAACTCCGGCTGGAACATCATTGGCTATCCTTGCGAATATACGCAAAATGCCCTGGATGCAGTTCAGCCCCTTATCGATGCCGGGGTGTTAGAGAAGGTTATTGATAAAACCGGTGGTTCTATTTTCCATCTGCCCTTCCCACCACCCAATGGCCAATGGAGCAATACTATCGGCGATTTCCAGAGTGGTGAAGGCTATTACCTTAAGGTAAACGAAAGCAGCAATCTTACCATACAATGTACAGACATGCCGATGGATGCACGCACGGTAATTCAGCAGGATATACCAACCGTGTATTTCAAACCGGTATTCGACAACAATCCGTATTTCCCCATGCACATCGCGCTGTATCCCTGCGATGAATTGCAGGCGGGTGATGAAATTGCTGTTTACGATGGAAATATTTGTGTGGGAGCTACGGTGATAAGTGATGACACCGAAAAACCCATAATCATAAAGGCTTCCCGGCAAGAACCGGATTTGAAAAGCATCAATGGCTATACCGAGGGCAATACTATTCAGCTTATGGTATGGAAGCACCAAAGTGGTGAAGTGCTGCAGGCCGGATACGAATATCTTGAAGGCTCTCAACGATTTGCTCCATTGGAAACCCTGACCGGGAAACTCAAGGCTTATGAAAATGAAGACAACGATCCCAATACCGGAACTGTTAATTTCAAAGTTATGCCCAATCCCTTTGCGCAGAAAACCAACGTTACGGTATTTCTTAAAGAAGAAGCAAGGGTAGGCATGTACATCCAAAATGTTAAAGGGGAAATAATGAAAACAACTGGCGAGATCGTGCTCGGCACAGGACAGCACAATCTGGATTTGGATATGCAGGAACTGAACAGCGGGATTTATTTTCTTACTATCCAAATTGTTGGCGAAAGCGAAACAACACAGCACATTCAAAAACTAATAAAACTATAAATCCTTTTTTTAAAAATCATCCGGCCTGATTGCTCACGCCGGATGATTTTTATATTTATCAAAATTGTAATATTGTATTATTTTTATAATAAAATTAAACAAAATCATTATGAAATACTTTAAAAGATTATTTAAGACCCACAATGTTGGCCAAAGTGCTGTGCCTGATTCGGTATCCCAATTTGGACGGATGAAAAAAACAGCCCTCATTGTTGGACTTCTCTTGTTCAATGTAAGTATATTTGGCCAGTTACCTCCCGGTTGGGAACATGTTTCTACGCCCTCAACACAGATTATTTCGGTACCACTAATCATTAATCCAAACATTGGAGGCGTTCCACTTAGCCCCGGCGATTATATCGGCGTATTTTATACTGATGACAATGGAGCCTGGAAATGTGGCGGCGCAGAAGAGTGGGATGGCATACAAAACATAGGCATCATTGCCTTTGGCGATGATGCCTTTACCGCCGAAAAAGAAGGCTTTGCCGCCGGTGAAGTAATTACCTATAAAATATATTCCTATGCCATAAACATGGAATTTTTTGCTGAGGTAAGCTGCGATAATGGCCTGCCCTCCCTATGCGATTCTTTTATGAGCAATGGCCTTTCGGGAGTCGAAACGATGCAGGCAATTCTCAACTTCACCCCTGTTTGGAATTCGCCTTACAATCCGATGACCATTTATGTAACCGCTGCCACCTTGGATGAAACCGCTTTGCAAGTCGGCGATGAAATCGGGGTTTTTGATGTGGATACATACACTGGCCAGCAAATATGTGTGGGTGTGGGCATTCTCACCGAGGCATTGCAGGGTGGTGCATATCTGGAAATGATCGCCTCGATGGACGATGGCTCCTTTCCTGACCAAAGCAATGGTTTTACCCCGGGCAACGATTTTATCTTTAAGCTCTTTTCGCAAAGCGAAGGCCTGGTAGAAGATGTGGTAGTAAGCTTCCCCTATCCGGGCTACGATGAAAATTTTGCCTCACAGGGTTCTGCCTTTGTGGAATTAATGGGTGAAACAATCCCCATGCTTAGCTTCGAGCCTGTCTGGACTTCACCTTACAACCCTATGACTTTCTACATCACCGGGGCACTGCTCGATGGCTTGAATTTGGATACCCCGGCACAGATTGGCATTTTCGACATTGATCCCAACAACAGCGAGGAAATCTGTGTGGGTGCCGCTATCCTCGAAGGCATCGTAAGCCCGGAAAGCTATCTCGAAATCATCGCTTCGATGGACGATGGCGGCCTGGTGGACGAAGCCAACGGCTTTACACCAGGGCATTCCTTTATTTTTAAAATGATCTCCGAAGCTGGTGTTTTGATAGAGCAAGTTGATTACAGTTTTCCCTACCCGGATTATGATGAGGTGTTTACCTCCCAGGGTTCTTCTATTGTAAATCTTTCCGGTACCAGCGGCCAGGGCGAACAGCAAATCATTAGCCTTAATCAGGGCTGGACAGGCGTTTCGTCTTATCTTGAACCTGCCAATCCGGCTATCCAAAATGTAAGTGGTAGTATTGCCGGCGAGCTGGAGATGATACAAAATAACGTGGCCTTTTATCAGCCCGGTAATGGAGCAAGCACCCTGAATACCTGGAATTATCAATCCGGATATTTTATCAAAGTAAGCCAGGCTGCAGATCTTATTATCAACGGAAATGCTCCGGCATCCACAAGCATCAGCCTCACTACCGGTTGGAACCTTATACCGGTTTTGAGCAACCAGGCTGTAGCTGTCGCGGATATATTTGCCGGTAATCTTGCAAAGGTGGAAATCATCAAAGATGCTGTTGGCCTCGAAGTATATTGGGCAGCAAAGGGCATTACTACCTTAGAAGATTTGCAAGTTGGAAAAGCCTATCTGGTAAAAGCCAGCGAAAGTTTTACTATTACTTTTTAAATAAGCTACCACAGATAATAAACCACAGATGGCTACAGAGAATTATAATCTGTGGCCATCTGCGTAATCTGTGTTAGAAAAAAGCCTTGGCAGAATGAAAAGTACAATGCAAAAACCCCGTCATAAGGCGGGGTTTTGTATTTTAAAAAACATGTTTTTAGTTTGTAAATATGGGGAGCTCTACACCTTTTCCCAGGCGGCTCCTTCTTTGGTGTCTTTTACAGCGATGTGCAATTCTTTGAGGCTGTCGCGGATTTTGTCGGCAGTACCCCAATCCTTGCTCACCTTGGCTTGTTTGCGAATATCGAGAATCAAAGCCATCAGTCCTTCCACTACCTCATCATCTGCACTACTATCGGTTATTTCGCTTTGCAATCCTAAAACATCAAAAACAAAATCCTGATAGGTTTTTTTTAGTAATTCAAGATCTTCGCTGGTGATGCTTTCTTTGCCATCCATGATTGAGTTAATCATTTTAACACCATCAAAAAGGTGGGCAATAAGGATGGGACTGTTAAAGTCGTCGTTCATGGCCTGATAGCATTTGCTGCGTAGTGCGGCAATATCCACGGTGGACTTGTCTCCGGCTTTGAGCTTCGCCAGGGTTTCGGTGGCGGTCAACATGCGGGTCATTCCTTTTTCGGCGGCTTGCAGGGCTTCGTTGCTAAAATCGACAGTGCTGCGATAGTGCGCCTGCAAAATAAAAAACCGAATAGTAATGGGGCTGTAAGCTTGATGCAGTGCCTCGTGTTTTCCGCTAAAAAAGTCCTCAAGGGTAATAAAGTTATTTAACGACTTGCCCATCTTTTGCCCGTTGATGGTTATCATGTTGTTGTGCATCCAGTATTTAACATGGTCGTGGCCATTGGCGGCAACAGCTTGTGCAATTTCGGATTCGTGATGCGGGAAAATCAGATCCATGCCCCCGCCATGAATGTCGAAGGTTTCGCCCAGATATTTGCAGCCCATCACCGAGCATTCCAGGTGCCAGCCGGGGAAGCCATCGCTCCAGGGCGAAGGCCAGCGCATGATGTGCGCGGGGGTGGCCTTTTTCCACAGGGCAAAATCCGCCTGATTGTTTTTATCTTCCTGGTTGGCCAGGGCGCGGGTGTTCTCCAGGGCTTCGTCCAGCGAACGCCCCGAAAGTTTTCCGTAGTGATGTTCTTTGTCGTATTTCACCACATCAAAATATACGGAGCCGTTTTTTTCGTAGGCATAGCCGGCATCCAGAATTTTTTTTATCATTTCGATTTGCTCGATGATATGACCGGAGGCATGGGGCTCGATGCTGGGCGGCAATGCGTTGAGGCGTTCCATATCTTTGTGGTAGCGATTGGTGTAATACTGCACAATCTCCATCGGCTCCAACTGTTCGATGCGGGCTTTTTTGGCTACCTTATCCTCGCCTTCATCGGCATCATTTTCGAGATGGCCCACATCGGTGATGTTGCGCACGTAGCGCACTTTGTAGCCAATATGTTGCAAATAGCGAAACACCAAATCGAAGGTGACGGCCGGCCGGGCATGACCCAGGTGTGCATCGCCGTAAACTGTGGGACCGCAAACGTACAAGCCAACGTGAGGCGGCTTAATGGGTTCAAAAAGTTCCCTTTTGCGACTAAGGGTATTGTAAAGAAAAACTTGATTTTCCATAATAAAGCATTTTATCGGCAAAAATAGGGTTTTAGATTGAATAAGTCAGGGTTTGACTTTTAGTCAAGCCCTGACTGTGAAAAATGCAAAAAGCCCTGAATCGTTTGCGATCCAGGGCTTTTCTGTTTCTTCGTTACCCGACCAGGACTCGAACCTGGACCAAGAGAACCAAAATCTATCGTGCTGCCATTACACCATCGGGCAAAAGAACGTTCCCTAAAAAGGGAGTGCAAAGATAATACTTTTTGTTTTTTACAAAAAAATATTTCAAGAAATTTTTATTAAAATTAAAAACAGCAAATGTAAGATGATATCTACCGGGTTTCTTTCATCGCGGGTGTTTGTAAGCCTACCAGGTTTTTGTCTGATAGAAATAAGCTGGTATTCAAAAGGTTATTCCTCTTTTTTTGAGTATCCCTTTTCGATAATTTGCTTTACATGAGTTTGTTTTGTATATTTGATGCCTGTTTTTGAAATGCTCATTTTATCCATAATAAAACATTGTGAATTATGAAAACACTTCTCGCCTCCATCCTGCTGCTGTTTTTTTGTATCGCAAGTTATTCGCAGAGCGGACAAATAAATCCAAAACTAAAAACTGAACATGCGATTTTTGGAAAGGCTATCCTGAATGAATCACAAGACATAAGCCCGGATGAGCTAAAGAAAAAAATTACGCCATCTTCAGTAGCAAAATCTACCAATGATATTTCGGTTGTTCCCTTAGGCACCAGTGCTAATGCTTATGGCTACGGCCACCATGGCGGCCAACGTTCAATCATCAATGTGGATAAGGAGCTGGGCATCATCACCCACAATCATCGCATGGGTGGAAGTTTAGATCCAGGGCAATCCTCCGGCGATTTGGGTATTGATATTTCTTATGACGATGGAATTTCCTGGGACTGCATGATCGAAATTCACGAAGCAAATATCGAAATTCCCGGCATTTACTGTAACCCGGTGGATATTGCACGCTATCCTAACCACGGCATTTTCAATCCTCCCGGAAACACCAATCCCAACGAGGCTTATGCTGTTTACTTTGCGCCAATAAACTGGTGTATCGAATGTGGAATCTGGGGAGGTTATATCTTTGGATCTACAAAAATTGGTGATCCATCTATTACCACCAAAACCATGTTTTGCTCTGACACCGCATCGGGAATTCATCAAAATATACCCGATGGCTTTAGCCTGACTAGCAATGGAGAATTTTGGGCTATCGATTATAATATTAATATTTTGGACGAGAATTGGATGCACGCGCTCATTGTTAATCGCGGTACCTGGGACGAGCAAGCCGGGGAATTTGTTTTGCAGCAGGAATTGTTACCCTGCCCTACTTTGACCGGCGATATTCCTCCGCCCTGCAACCGCGTGGAATTTTCGCCGGACGGACAAACCGGCTACATCGTTGTTTTGACGGATAATGGCGAAGTTGAACTTTCGGCCAACCGCTCCCTGTTTCCTGTTTTGTACAAAACCGAAGACGATGGCGAAACCTGGAGCGATCCAATTGCGGTAGCTCTTGCCGGAGAAGATGGCATGAGTCGGGTGCAAAACTTTTTGAGCGATGAAGAACTCGAAGAAATCTTTGTTGGTGTGCTTCCCGAGCGCGATCAAATTGAATTTACCACCGCCTACGATTTCGATTTAAGCGTGGATGCTTTCGGAAATCCTCATATTGCTGTTATTGTCGGGATTACCGGACTTGATCCTTATTCGATCGTTACAGATATTTCGCCCTCGACCGGCAAAATGTTTACCGCAGCCTTTTTACTTTCCTCCACCGATATTGGCGAGCCTGGAAGCTGGATGGCTTACGAGCTTGGGCGACTGGTTTCGTTCAGAGGCATTTTTGATGAGGATGCATATTTTATTGAAGATAACCGTATTCAAATTGCCCGCGATCACTCGGCTACTAAAATGTTTGTTTCGTGGCTCGACACCGATTTGGAAGTTTCGGATCAAAACGACAATCCCAATATCTGGGCACGTGGTGTGGATATCGTATACCACAAATTAACGGCAGATGAAGCGGGAGAAGCCCTGCCCAATAATGTTACGCAAAATTCGGTGGCTCAGGATTCAGCCCGGTTTTTTGCCATGGGCAATGAAGTTTTGGATGATAATGGAATTTACACCCTACCTTATACTTACGAAGCCTGGACTGCCGAGGATCCATCCTATCCTGTGCAATACAAATATATCCGGGACTTTCAATATTCGGATGCTGATTTTCAGATTGTGGGATTGGGAGAAGGGGATGCGATACAATCGGATTTGTTTTTGGTAAGCCCTCTTGTTCCAAATCCTGCCGAAACCATCTGCCATATCCAGATTACCTTAGGCAAACCAGCGCTTATCAAAACATATATTTACAACTTGATGGGACAAACTGTTGGACAAGATAGCCAGCACCATCTTCAAACAGGAATTAACAAAGTATTGCTTGATGTTTCCGCACTAAGGCCGGGCATCTATTTTTACACCCTCGAAATGGATTCGCGCCGGATAACGAGAAAAATATGTGTGAAGTAGGGTGTTTATAACCTAAAACCCTGACAGTCTCGCACGTGCGGGACTGTCAGGGTTGGGTAAGGTATTTCTCAAATTCCTCTAACTCTAATTTTTGTTTTTGAGATAGTAATGAACTTATTTAATGAAGACTCAGCGTATTTTTTTACGATTCGGCAATAGAAATTATCGGATATCCATTTTTCCGCAACAGATTTACCCAATAGGATTCAATATTTTCATCAAGGATTATCATACCTCAATGACCTCTTCATTTGCAATCACTTCGGCAGCATATTCAAAAGCTGCCAAAATTTGCGAATGGGTTAAGTTTGGATAACTACTTAGCATATCATCGACTGAATACCCGGAAGAAAGTTTACGCATAATTAACTCAACAGTAATCCGGCTTCCTTTAATGGATGGTTTACCCAACATAATTGAAGGGTCTCTGACAATATGGTCTGCATAATTCATTTTCTTCGCCTTTATTAATTTTAACTTGTGATGACAAAGATAATAAACAAAACTTAGTTTCATAAATTCTGGTCTTACTTAGTAATCAAATTGTTATTTACAAACAAAAAAAGGGCAAACCCATTCAGGCTGCCCTTTATTAAAACTTTAAAATACGTTTATTTAATAACGTCTAGCTCTTTACCTACTTTGATAAAGGCGGCGATAGCTTTGTCGAGATGTGCCCGTTTGTGGCCTGCCGAAAGCTGAACACGAATACGTGCCTGGCCTTTGGCAACCACCGGATAGTAGAATCCAATTACATAAATGCCTTCTACGAGGAGCTTGGCGGCCATATCTTGCGAAAGCTTGGCATCGTAAAGCATTACCGCACAAATTGCCGATTTCGATGGCTTAATGTCGAAACCTGCTGCGGTCATTTTTTCCATAAAGTAAGCGGTATTTTCGTGCAGTTTGTCCTGCAGCTCGTTCGTTTCCGTCATCATCTCAAACATGCGAATGCCCGCATTTACGGCAGCAGGAATCAATGAGTTGGAAAACAAATAGGGGCGCGAACGCTGACGCAGCATTTCGATAATCTCTTTGCGTCCGGTTGTAAAACCACCAATACCGCCTCCAAAGGCTTTTCCAAGCGTTCCGGTAATAATGTCCACTTCGCCACGAATATTGAATAACTCGGTAACTCCGCGACCGGTTTTGCCAACCACGCCTGCCGAGTGACATTCATCAACCATCACCATGGCATCATATTTCTTGGCCAGCGCGATGATTTTATCCATCGGGGCTACGTTGCCGTCCATCGAAAAAACACCATCGGTAACGATAATTTTAAAACGAGCGGTTTCGCTTGCTTTTTTAAGCTGCTCTTCCAGATCGGCCATGTCGGCGTTTTGATAACGGAAGCGTTGGGCTTTACAAAGTCTAACGCCGTCGATAATGGATGCGTGATTCAGTGAATCGGAGATGATAGCATCTTCAGCACCGAGGATGGGCTCGAACACGCCACCGTTGGCATCGAAGCAGGCAGCGTACAAAATGGTGTCTTCGGTTCCGAAGAACTCGGCGATTTTTGCCTCCAATACTTTGTGAATATCCTGGGCACCGCAAATAAAACGCACCGATGACATGCCAAAACCACGGGAGTCCAGGGCTTCTTTTGCTGCTTCGATCAGCTTGGGATGGTTAGACAATCCCAGGTAGTTGTTGGCGCAGAAATTAAGCACGCGCTGCCCCGAAGTAAGGCTAATCTCGGCTTCCTGTGGGGAAGCGATAATGCGTTCTTCTTTGTAAAGGCCGGCTTCTCTGATGTCGGCCAACTCTTTTTGTAAATGTTCTTTGATTTTTCCGTACATATTAACAATGATTTTTGTAGTGATAAAAACGTTTGTTTGCTCATTAACAGGCGGCAAATATAATAGATTTGTTTGTGATTGATACGGAGGAAATCTTGTAATATCTTTCCAGTCAAATTGCTGTTATCGAAAAAAATATACTTTTGCCGCCTTAACTGTTAATGGTTTAACACAACAACTAAAATTTAACTAAAATGAAGAATATTCTTGTTATCGGGTCGGTTGGACAAATTGGTTCGGAATTGACCATGGAATTGCGCAACAGATACGGAAATGATAACGTGGTAGCTGGCTATCGCAAAACCAAGCCCTCGCAGCACCTGGCCGAAAGCGGCCCGCTGGAGATCGTTGATGCTACCCAACCGGAACGCATTATGGAAGTAGTAAAAAAATACAAGATCGACACGATTTACAACCTGGCGGCACTTTTGTCGGCTGTGGCCGAAAAAAATCCACAAGCTGCCTGGAATGTAGGCGTTAACGGTGTTTACAATGTTTTGGAAGTAGCGCGCGAATGCAACTGTGCCGTTTTCTTCCCCAGCTCAATCGGAGCCTTTGGCTCGAGCACCCCGCTCGACAACACTCCCCAGGATACTATCCAGCGTCCGGGAACCATGTATGGCGTTACCAAAGTTTCGGGCGAGCTACTCAGCGATTATTACTACAAGCGTTTTGGTGTTGACACCCGTGGCGTGCGCTATCCCGGCATTATTTCCAACGAAACTCTACCCGGCGGCGGCACCACCGACTATGCAGTAGAAATTTATTACGAAGCCATCAAAACCGGCAAATTTACCTGCCCGCTGCCCAAAGGTACTTTCCTGGATATGATGTATATGCCCGATGCCATCGATGCCGCCATCGACCTGATGGAAGCTGACCCGGCTAAACTAAAGCACCGCAACTGCTTCAACATTACGGCCATGAGCTTCGACCCGGAAATTTTGTATAGCGCCATCAAAAAGTATGTTCCAGGTTTAGTGATGGATTATGATGTGGATACCGTAAAACAAGGTATCGCCGAATCGTGGCCCAACAAAATGGATGACACCGCTGCCCGCGAAGAGTGGGGCTGGAATCCCAAATGGGATCTCGACCGCATGACCCAGGATATGCTCAAGGTGATTAAAGAAAAACACGCGAAGGGATTGATTTAGTTTAAAGATTATTAGTCAGGGTATGACTTAAAGTCATGCCCTGACTTCAGTCCGGTTTAAACCCTGACTCTGAATTGAGGCAAGCAACAATTTGGAATTGAAAGATTTGGATTGTAGCTTGCACAGGATTCCCGCAAAATAAAGTGGCAATGAAATTAGCTGGTATTCCAAAACACTATTGGATTTTGGATTAATTGAGCAAATGTTCGTTTACAAATAGGTGCTTGTTAAAATAAATCAGAATGGCTGCCGGTACGAACGAGTTCGATAATGTTGTGTAAAACTCATTTAATCAATACTCTCAAAAAGTTCCTTTACACTCCTGGCTTTATGTAATTTACCTTTTCTTGCATCTTCGATAGCTTGCAGCGTATCTGTATTAGGTTTCAAAGAAGGATCCATTTTTATATTTTCTTCACTCTTAGCCAATTCCCTAATTAACCCAAGCAGGTGTTTTGTTTTTGCTGTCGTGTTGTTAATAATTACCGTGTGTGTAGCCATAACTTTAAATTTTAGTAATTACAAAGTTAATAAAATAACCTGCGGACTTGTAAAATATGCACGATCATCTCCCTACTTCACCATGCGCAAAATATTCAGTTCGGCGGGGCTTAAAATACGGTAACGGCCACGGGGCAGATCTTTCTTGGTAAGGCCGGCAAAAAATACGCGGTCGAGTTTTACAATTTTATAACCCAGCGACTCGAAGATTCGGCGTACAATACGATTTTTGCCCGAGTGTAGCTCGATGCCTACCTGGCTGCGGTCTTTGCCATCGCCCACATAAGCCACGGCATCCGGTTTTATCACGCCATCGTCGAGGGTGATGCCGGCAGCAATATCTTCGAGGTGACTGTTGCTCACCGATTGATCTAAGTGTACGTGATATATTTTCTTGATATTGTTGCTGGGATGGGTTAGCTTTTTGGCCAGCTCACCATCGTTGGTAAACAGCAAAAGCCCGGTGGTGTTGCGGTCGAGGCGACCCACAGGATAGATGCGCTCTTTGCAGGCCTTTTCAACCAGGAGCATTACGGTATTTCGCTTTTCGGGGTCATCGGTAGTGGTGATGTATCCCTTGGGCTTATTGAGCAGCACATAGCGGTGGGTTTCCGAAACCAGGGTATCGCCGCCAATCTGAATTTTATCGGTGGCTTTAACCTTACTTCCAAGTTCAGTAACTATTTCGCCGTTTACTTTTACGGCACCGCTTTCTATCAAAGTGTCGGCCTCGCGCCGGGAGCACACGCCGGAGTGGGCGATGTATTTGTTGAGGCGAATCGTGCCGCCGTCCACGGTATAATCCGAACCTTTGGGGCTGCGCTTCCGTTTGCTTCTGTCGATGGGGCGCGTTTTACCTTTTTCCACGGGTCGTGCTTTACCTTTTTCTACAGGTCGCGCTTTACCTTTTTCACCGGGACGTGGTTTACGTTTTAAATCAGAAACTTCGCCACCTTCCTCTCTAAAACGGTCGCCGATAAGCTTAGCCGTCTTGTGCGAGCGCGAGGGTTTTATCCTCTTTTTTGATTTCTTTTCCTCCTCCTTCTTCGTGATGAATTTGGAGAAATCACCATGCTTCTTTTTTCCTCCCGGTATTCGGGGTTTGTCCTTGTCTTTCATATCCATTTTAAAATTGGAGCGCAAAAGTAGTATTTTTATTCACAATAAATTTTCCTTAGTAACTGATAGATAAGAATCTATCCATGGTTATTATTTTTCTCGATTAGAAGTGTAATTTTGTCCTAATTATGAATGATTCAAAACACCTTCGTGTAGCAGCAGCTCAGATTGCGCCGGTATGGCTCAACAAGCAGCTCACCCTCAAAAAAATCATGGCTTCGGTGGCTGATGCCGCCGATCGCCAATGCAAACTGGTCGCCTTTGGAGAAGCCCTCCTTCCGGGATATCCGCACTGGACCAGCCTTACCCGAGCCACCGTTTGGAATGCAAAAATGCAAAAGGAGCTTTATGCCCATTATCTTCGCAATGCCATTACGCCCGAGCGTGGCGACCTGGACGAGCTGTGCAAACTGGCCGGGCAACGCGGAATCGCCATTTATCTCGGTTTTATCGAGGGTGCCCAAAACCGTGGCGGGCACAGCCTGTATTGTTCGCTTGGCTATATCAATACTTCGGGGCAACTGACCTCGGTGCATCGTAAGCTGCAACCCACCTACGACGAGCGTTTGCTGTGGTCGCCGGGCGATGGGAACGGTTTGCAGGTTCATCCACTCGAAGACTTTACCGTGGGAGGCCTGAACTGCTGGGAAAACTGGATGCCCCTGCCCCGCGCGGCCTTGTATGGCCAGGGCGAAAATTTACACGTAGCCGTTTGGCCAGGGTCGAAACACAACACTTTCGACATTACCCGTTTTATTGCTAAAGAATCACGCTCCTTTGTGGTTTCGGCCTCGGTGCTTTTGCGCAAAAGCGACATCCCGGGCGATTTGCCTTATGGCGATGAAATACGCGCAAATGCCCCCGACATATTGAGCGATGGCGGCTCGTGTATTTGTGGCCCCGATGGTGAATGGATAGCAGAACCGGAAACCGGCAGCGAAAAACTAATCTGCGCCGATTTGGATATTAACCGCGTGTATGAAGAACGGCAAAATTTTGACCCCTCCGGCCACTACTCCCGACCCGATGTAACGCAGCTCACCGTAAACCGCGAAAGACAGGCGGTGGTGAAATTAACCAGAACCGCTGGCGGTGAGGATAGAGTCTGCTGAAAAACTGGTGCTTTGAATAATTCCGGTGCGTGCTGTAAATAGCAAATTTATTTCATCAATTTTTCGCAAAAGTAAATCAGCACTTTTTGTGTGTATTATTGTTTGTTTTTCTGTTTATCAATTTCCTTGTGTGAGTTTGGCAGCGGCGGCCATATTTTTTTTAGAAAATCGAGAATCCACGAAAAATTACAAAATCAGAGATTCTTATTTTTCGAGACCGGGCTGCGCTACATCCCGCACTTAAAAATCAGGCTGCAAAATAATAATTTTTTGAAATCCCTATTTTTTTCATTTCACATTTTTCAAAAATTAAACCACAGCTTTTTGGCTGTGGTTTTTTATTTGCCAGCTTTTTTAATAGAATCCAATTCCCTTCCCTATTCCACCATAATTTTAATACTCCCCGCCTTTTTGCCCAAAACATATTTACAGAAATATATCCCCGGGGGAACATGGTTTCCATAACGGTTGGTCAGATTCCAGGCAATTTCCTGCTTATTAGACGAAATTTCGTTTACAAATTTTCCCTGTATATCGAAAATGCTTAGGCGAGCCATTTCATTTTGGCTGTTTGAAATTTGAAAAGTAATTTGCTCGCTTGCTGGATTGGGATAGGCCGAGATGATTCGCTCTGGTTTAAGCTCATCAATCGTGGTAAATAAATCCATGGTTAGGGTATGATCCACATTCACGTTTTCGAGAGTCCAGCTATTAAACATCCAGTTTACCACCACCGAATCTACCACCGTAGCATCGCCAAGACCAAAAAATTGCGAAGCCTCACTCTGGCCACCTTGCCCGCCGCCCGACTGCGACGAAAGCTCCCGCATCTGCGCCACAGGGCTGCCATCGATGGTGGCATACACCCATACTTTTGCACCTAAGGCACCATAGTTCATCACGCATTCTCCGCAATATCGCAGATAAACCTTGAGCCAATGGTTTGCATTTCCGTTATTGATAAAAAACGAATTGTTGCCTCCAAAATAATTGTTCTTGGCGGTGAAAATATCCAGGTCGCCATCGTCATCAAAATCGGCCCAGGCCAGGCCTTCGGTGTAGTTTCCTTCATTTACGAAAGCATTATCCGATACTTTTTCAAAATTCCCCGAGCCATCATTTTTGAAAAGTTGATTTGCACCATCATATCCGCCAACGGCCAGGTCTATATCGCCATCTTTGTCGTAGTCGCCCCATGCACTGCCCGAAGCCCAGGTGGCCTCGTTTACCAGCGGGCTGTCGGTAATTTTGGCAAAAGAGCCATCACCGTTGTTTTTATAAAACCAGTTTGGGTACATGCCCAACTGGCCGGTTGCCACAAACAAATCCAAATCGCCATCGTTATCCACATCGCCCCAGCTTGCCCCCGAGCAACTCGAAACATCCGAGATAAAGGGTTCTGCTTCCACTTTGGTGAATGAATAGCCATAATAATTATGATATAAGCTACTTGCGCTTCCCGAGTTGGCCACGTATAAATCGGGGTAGCCATCGTTGTCGTAGTCGCCCCAGGTGCAGCCACTCGAGTTGGCAATATCGTTAACAATGTCGCCATCGGTAATTTTTGTAAAACCGCCGGAGTAACCATCACCGAGATAAAGAAAGTTTTTCTGGTCGCGGTTGGCCACAAAAAGATCCGGGAAACCATCAACATTATAATCAACCCACGAGCATCCCACCGATTTGCCACCATCGTTCACCACGATGCCTTGCGTTATTTTATCGAAAGTGCCGTCGCCATTGCCCTGATACAAAAAGTTGTTTTCGTTGTGATTAGCAACAAATAAATCCATCATGCCGTCCTGGTTGAAATCGGCAGCGGTGGCGGCATAAGAACTTCCACCATCGTTTACCACATCGCCCTCGGTAATTTTGTCGAAGGTGCCATCGCCGTTATTCATGTACAGGAAGTTGAGCTTGCCATTGTCGGCATCATTATTAGTCACAAAAAGATCGGGAGAGCCATCGCCGTTAAAGTCGGCCCATACCATGCCATAGTTCCAGCCGCCATCGTTTACGATTTCGCCTTCGGTAATTTTGGTAAAATCGGTTTCGGGCAATCCTGCGCCCACATAGGCCTTTACCTGTGTGCCTTTGCCTGTAACAACCAGGGTTCCCTGATTGCCGAGTGCTGGTCCACCCACGTTGATATTGGGAAAGCTCTCTTCCCAGCGCAGGCTCAGGTCGGGATTGAAGGAATAAAACATGCCCTGCGAAAAACCGCCATTCGTTACAAAAATGTTCCCTTCTGCATCGATGGCCATGCGAGGTGAGTTGGCATCGCCGTAAAGGATGACCTGGGAAGTATTGAGCACTTCGCCGCTTTCGGGATCCAGGCGCATAATTTCGCCATTGCGATTATAAGCATATATGCTGCCATCGGGGCCAATGCCGTGCGTGGCAAAGGGTGTGTAATAAATAGGAATAGCCCATTGCCGCCGCAGCGTGAGGTCGTTATCTTTAAGCGCAAAGAGCGAATCGGTGGCTGGGTTGTTTTGAGTGCGGGGCAGGTATATGGTGCCATCCAGGCCGGCAAATATGCCAAGCTGGTTCACCAGTCCGCCGGCAAGCTGTGCCGAGGTATATTGTTCTTCACCTGTTTCAAGATCATAAACGGCTACGCCCACATAATTGGTCAGATTTTTAATACTGTAAACTTTGTCGTTGGCAACGATTACTCCGCCGCCATCGTCGTACGAAAGCCGCTCGGTGCGCCACACTGTGGTTCCATCGGTTTTGCTGAAACGGGTCATATAAACCATGCTCCCTACGATGGGATCGCCGTTGGGCGCAAAGGCCAGCCCCTCGGTCGAGCCTTCATCGATTACATCATCCGACTTCCAAACGATCGAGCCATCCAGAGCATCCAGAGCATAGAGGTAGGATTCGTTGTTGTTGCCTGCCCGGGTGCAGTAAAGCAGGCCATTCTTGATTGCCGAAACGCGGTTGCGCCAGTCTGTTGAGGGGAAATCTACCGGAAGGCTGGCCGTCCACAGCGTGTCGCCGGTTTGCAAATCGTGCATTACTATTTTAGTTCCGTTCAGCACATCGCCAATGTTGTGGGTGCGTGCCATGGCCAGAAAGTCGCCATCGCAAACGGATTGCTGTGCCAGCACGGAGTTAAGTCCGCCTTGCCATAAAACTTCAGGCTCAATCGGCCCGACTTGTGGCGAAAGGCCGTTGCGCATGTCGTTGCCACCGGGGCCAACGTTCCAGCCCTGCGCCAGGACACTTGCTGATGCAAGTAGTAGAAAAGCTAAAATCCCGGGAATTAGTTGTGAGGTAAAAATGTATAGACTTTTCATAGTTTTATATTTTGAGTTAACCTTTCAAAAGGGGAGTTAATTATTCATTGCTAATGCAATGTATTCATTAGGGTTAAATACGGTTAAACCCGACCCTTCAAAATCTTCTTTGTTTCTGGTTATTATAATACTAATTTCATTTGTCTTTGCGCTCTCTGTTTGCACAGCATCTTCAAAGTCAGCCATATTTGAATTCAGTGCGTTTATAATCGAAACAGAATCTACCCCGGCAATTTTAATGAATCTTGTAAGGTTTTTCAAAAAACCTATTGCTTGCTTATGGCCTGTTACTTTTTGTGTAATGTAGTAAATATCTGTAACTGTTGTTGCTGTTATGAAAGCTTCAATATTTTGATTCACAATTAGCCGTAGAAATTCTTTTGATTTTTCAACAAAAGGCTTCCTATCCAATGCAATATCCAAAATAACATTGGTATCTATAAGAATTTTTTTCATTGATGCTTTTCCATTAAGTAGTTAAATTTTTCTATATCGGGATCTATGCCTTTTGCAAAACCAGTCCATTTTTCAAGAAAATCATCAAGCGATGATTTTTCTTCTTGCTCGATTTTTTGGGGTACTAGAACCACCAAAACTTCGACCTTTCTATTGGCATACTTTTCAAATTGAGGTACTTTAATAATACCGCTTTCTAAAACTGTGGTCTCAAATTTATATGTTTCCATTGTTAAGCGATTTAAAATTTAATTACAAGGTAAAAATACTAAACTTTTTGATAAAGCAATTTTAAGGCGAGAAAAACTCAATTTTTGTCTTGGGCGATGATTTTTCTTTCTATTATGCCAGCGCTTGTATTTGTATTAAAAAACACAACATAAATCCTATTATCAAATACCTTTACAATATCAGGGAAGGTATTTGAATTGGCTAAAACCGTTTCCGACATTGAACCATTTTGAGTATTTATTTCCGCAATACTGTAAAGCCCGTTCTTTTCAACTACCCCATATATGCGCTCTGTTTTTGCATCCTGAATGATGGACTTGAATTTGGCATATTCACTTATTGAAATCGAATCGGTTACATGCCAGGCCTGATCATATTTTATGAGTTGATAATTGACACAATCAAAAAACAAGAGTGTGCTATCTTGTACAAAAACGTAAATGCGAATTGGTTTTGATTCAATATTTTGATACCAGGAAACCAAATTAAATAAGGTCGGATCATTATTAGCTAAGCGCAAAATGTTTCCATCCCACATTCCTAGTTCAAAAATATTTTGCTTTTCCGGAGTTGTCTGGTAATACCTTTGAATTATTTCCCCATAGATAGATTGCGCGACCTGAAAATCTTGCTCGTCAAAAAATGATATTAAATGAACAGGCTTTTCATTCTGATTATTTTTATCTACAAAGAAATATTCCGCTTTTTTGTGATGATACTGATCGATATAGAACTTGCTTTGAGCGTCAATTGAAGTGTTTAATATTAAGTGATCACCATATTCCAATAGGCATGGTTTCAATTGCCTATGGAAATCATTGGTTGAAAATTTATCAACTGCACGCAAGCTTGAATCAAGGCTGTTATAAAATATCTGTAAACAATATTCCCGGGATACCAAAATTAGGTTGCCAAAACAATCCCTGTGTATCTTCTTGTATTTTTCTGTTAAGTTTTGCATACATAAAAGATCCCTATTCAAATCGTAAACATAAGCAGACGCATTACCACTCTGAGAAGTTAATAGGACGATTTCATTGTGTAAAAACTCGATATCTAAAATTCTTTCTCCGGGTAATTGAATAAAATGAGGCTTTCCTGTAACAACTACTTCTCCCAGGTGATAATCAATTTCCCGAAGTTTCAAATTCAAATTTATGGAGTCGGATTTCGCCTTAGTTAAATCAATGGTTAATACAGTATCCTGATATCCAATACATGAAAAGTGGAGGGTAACAGTATCATTTAATGCGAAAATTTCCAGTGTATATTCCCCAAAGCTATTGGTAGAGGTACCATACTCAGTTTCATAAAGTCGAATGTTAACATCAGGAATAGTGTCAATCTTACCCCACAGAGTTATTGGATTTTGTGCAACAGCATTGATTGAAATAAGAAATGCAAAAATTATTAGGGTGCGATTCATCACTATCATTTATTCAAACAACATTTCTTATACTTTTTTCCACTCCCACAGGGGCAGGGGTCGTTTCTTCCAGTTTTTTTTGTTGCATTAACAGCCTGAGAATATTGGTCTAACTCATCCTCATCCTCCAAAATATTATCATCCCATGGCTGATCGTCATCACTTGGCCATGATTTAATTTCTTCGTATATATCAAAAATGGACTCTATTTTCCTATTAAAATTAACATCCGACTTGTCAGCCAGATGTTTTTTAACCTCCTCAATATCCCCACAGGCAAACAAATCAACAATGCCCTTTTGATACACTTGTTCGATTTCGGGTAATAATTCTACCCCTTTAAAACCCAGTGCGTCCATAACAAGCATCCCCGTTAATCCGCTATCAATTACATTGTCATTTAGGCTGCTATTTATAAAAAACCGGAGAACATCACGAAACCATGCTATAACTTCTTCTCTTCTTTCGGGCTGATGTTGGGCAATTTGGTTTACGCTTTCGGATACTGATGATTTGCAAAACGAATCTATACCCGGCTCAAACATAAACAGCTTGCAGGCATCCAGATTGGAAGCGGCTGTTTTATAAAGAATCAACCACATAAACTCGGTTATTATATCACCAATAAAAAGCTCGATGTAGTCCTTGTCTTGCCTTAGTATATTTAGAATGTTTATGGTGCTTTCGGTGGCTTCAATTTCGGAGAGCATAAATAAGGCATGGAGCACAAAATTATATGTTGCGTCATCAAAATCTCCGCTATCTGCTTTTGTTTTAAAATAGTTGAACCTAACAATGCTGTCGTCCAATACCTTGTTTAAATCCTCAATCAAACTTTGCCTGGGGAGTTTTAAAATTTCAGTAATAGTTTTATCATCTAAGTAGAGATCGTTTTCGTAAAGTAAGGCTATCTCCTTATGATAAAACCTGGGGGGCGATTCAATATCGCTTAAGATGGTTTTATTTACTTCAACCTCAATTAAATTTTCCCTTGCTTTTTTCATTTGAGCAAAAAAGAAATACTTCTTAGCCACTTCTAAATCATCACCATCAGGATCAGCTTCCCTTAAAATACCGAGCCTGATTTTGGCCTGTTCAAAATCACCTATTGCACTAAAATAGAGTATAGCTATCTTTAAAAAACCACAAAACTCGCCAATATGAAATATATCGCGTCGGGGACAGAGTTCTTTTAGTTCCATGCTCTCGCCAAGTATTTCAGGGATTTTATGGTATTCTTCCTTCTCAAAATACTCTGCTGCCAAATTAAGTTTCCCAAACAAATACTCAGGATGTTCAGCTACTATCCAATGGTTTACTTCATGCGATTTTTCGACATTGCCCATATTTACGTACAATACTGACAAATAGTTTTTGAGCGCAGGAAGCTGTGGGTATTTTTCTATCAAGCGAATAAATTTCTTTACCGATGATGGTTTACCTTTTGTGACGAGCATATACAAATCGTTGAGTTGAATATCCAATTCGTGGGGAACGGGATAAATCTTACGCATAAAATTTTCGTCACTTGTTATTTCATATCCTGATACTACACTATTTTTTTTATCCATCATTTTCTCAAATGTATCATTATTAAACTGTTCTCTATTCTTAAGTTTAAACTTATTACCTGCAAATGTAAAAACTATTTCGCTTGGGGTAGGTTTTTGCCTGCACATAATATGGAAGGGGAAGACTGAAATAGTAAAAAAGCGAGTACAAAAACTTTGATTAGTGTGCTCGTGCCAATTAGGGCTTACAACAATTATTCGCAGGATTCTACCCTATGCTAATTTCAATCCCGGTTTTCTGAACTTCAAAAGCAAAGGGATTTAAATTATTAAAGTCTGACACTTCGATAGGATGGGGTTCAATTCTTAAATCAATCTTACGCCGCAACCTCATTAATTGCATCTGTGTATCAAAAAAATTAGTCATATTGCTAATCACCACAGCAATATCTATGTCGCTATCTTCCTTGTCTGTTCCTTTAGCACAAGAGCCGAACAAATAGGCCTTCCTTACATTTAAGTCTGCGGGCAATTGTCTTACGTAGCTTGACGCTGTATCTATAATTGACTTCTTAACCATAGGTTTATTTTTTCTATTCTGTCCAACCAAATATCAGCAAAATCTTTTGTACATAATTTATAAAAGTCCTGTTTGTAATTATCGTACCTTGCATTTAAGTTGAAGGTAGTAATTTCATCAAGCCACTCTACGAACTCTTCGCTCAATTCAAGATTAATTAAACTTGCCAAACGTAATAAATCGTGTGAGAAAACTGCATGCTTCTCAAGTCGTTTTACGTACAAGGCTTTGAGCGTTTTTTCGATCACTAAATGGCCTAAGAACAATGCCCAACTATAATCTCTGGAATTAACCAAATTTGACATTGTATCGTAGTTTTTATCGGCTGATTCCAACCAATGTTTTACTATCCTATCAATATTTTCGATCTTGTCATTCATTATTAGCAAAATTATAATTTTTTTACAATCCACTATTTTAAAAACATGTCATAGTTTTAGTCAATTTTTTTTTGAAAATTAAGTTATAAGTTTCACATAAAGAGTTTTTGGTTTTTTTTCATACAATATTTGTTAATGACAGCATATAAAAATTTTAGCTGCATTTAAATCCTACTTTTGCCCGCTGTTTACAAAAACCTCAATTATAAATCTTAAATTTTAGTAGATGATTACAGTATCGGATCTGGCTATTCAGTTTGGAAAACGCATTTTGTTTCAGGATGTTAACCTTAAATTTAACCCGGGCAATTGTTATGGAATAATTGGTGCCAACGGCGCAGGGAAATCCACCTTCCTTAAAATGTTGTACGGCGAAGTACCCAGCACCCGTGGTAATGTGAGCTTTGGCACGGGCGAGCGTTTATCGGTTTTAAAGCAGGATCACTTTGCCTTTGATCAGTTTCAGGTGCTGCAAACCGTTATGATGGGTCATACCGAACTTTGGGATATTATCAGCAAAAAAGATGCTTTGTATGCCAAGCCCGATTTTTCGGAAGAGGATGGCCTGCGGGCTGCAGCCTTGGAGCAAAAGTTTGCAGATATGGATGGCTGGAATGCCGAAAGCGATGCCGCAAGTCTTTTGAGCGGACTGGGAATTAAGGAAGACCTGCACTACCAGCTTATGAACGACCTCAACGCTAAGCAAAAAGTGAAAGTGCTGCTTGCCCAGGCTCTTTTTGGCAAGCCCGACAATTTGCTGCTCGATGAGCCAACAAACGACCTGGATCTGGAAACCGTAGATTGGCTGGAGAACTATCTGTCGAATTTCGAGAATACCGTTTTGGTGGTTTCGCACGACAGGCACTTCCTCGATTCGATATGCACGCACACGGTGGACATCGATTTTGGGAAAGTGCAGTTGTTTTCGGGAAACTACAGTTTTTGGTATCAGAGTAGCCAACTGGCTTTGAAACAGCAGGTAAATCAAAACAAAAAAGCCGAAGAAAAAAAGAAGGAGTTGCTCGAGTTTATTGCCCGCTTTAAGGCCAACGTGTCCAAGTCGAAGCAAACCACCAGCCGCAAAAAGATGATAGAGAAGCTGAATATCGAAGAGATAAAACCATCAACGCGCAAATATCCCGGCATTGTGTTTACGCCCGAGCGGGAGGTTGGTAACAGTATTCTCGAAGTACAGGATATGAGCAAGAGCGTTCAGGGTAAGATGCTTTTCAAAAACCTGAGCTTTAGCATGGAAAAGGAGGATAAGATTGTTTTCCTCTCGCGCGATACACGAGCCATGACCACCTTGTTCGAAATATTGAATGGCCACGATGATCCCGATTCAGGAACTTTTGAATGGGGACAAACCATAACCCATGCCTATTTGCCCCTGGAAAATGAACAATTTTTTAAGTCGAACCTTACCTTGGTTGACTGGCTGGGGCAATATTCCCACGACACCCACGAATTGTTTATCCGGGGCTACCTGGGCAAAATGCTTTTTGCCGGCGATGAGATATACAAAAAGTGCAAGGTGCTTTCGGGCGGCGAAAAAGTGCGTTGTATGATTTCGCGTATGATGCTGCGCAATGCCAACGTAATGCTATTGGATACCCCCACCAACCACCTCGACCTGGAATCGATACAGGCTTTTAACAATACACTTGCAAAGTTTAAGGGAAACATACTGATGTCATCGCACGACCACGAATTTATCCAAACGGTTTGCAACCGCATCATCGAGCTAACGCCCAAAGGCTTTATCGACAAGCGCATGGATTACGATGACTACATCCTCAGCGACAAAATAAAAGAACTGCGGGAGGAGATGTATTAATGGATAATATGGAATGGCTGTATGAGGCCGTTTCAATCTTTCGTTCAACATTCACTATTCAAAAAATCTGTAAAAGCCTTCTTTTATGGAGGTATAAAATCCTAAAAATAATCAACAATCCGGTAATCGTCCACCCGCCGGGTTTCGGTATCGAAGTTGATGCCGAGCAGTATTTTGGGGCGCTTGTCATCGGCATATTTTTCGGTATAGCGTTTTTCGTTGATCTGCCTGATGGCGATTTCGGCACTTTGGTTAATTTTGAATTCGATGACATAAATCGCCTTTTCCGATTTTACCACCGCATCTATCCGCCCATCGATGGTCAGGATTTCCGATTCTATTTTATAGCCCACCAGTTTCATCACCATATAAAATAATGAGTGGTAGTATTTTTCTTTCTCATCGGTCAGGGTGTAGGGGATAGTCCTGAAAAGGCTGTTGATGTGCTCGATAAACTTTTCCATTTCGCCCCGGTCAAAACTTTGCACGATGTCAACCAAAAGCATGTCGGTTTTGTCCAGTTTGCCTATGGTTAGCTCCGAAAGAATGTGGGTAGAAAACGAATCAGCGACCTCTTTGTTGGGATAATCCAGCACGATGGTGTTTCGCAACATATCGTAGCTTTTAATGGTGAGGTAGCCCGTTTGGAAAAGCAGGGGGAGCAGCGACATATTTTCGAGGTCGTACTTGTCGAGCAGGCTGATGTTGATGGTACGGTTTTCGATATCAAAGGCGGTGTAGCGTCCATCTTTGATTATTTTCATCAGGAAAGTAGGCGTGCCCGTGGCGAACCAGTAGTTGTTGAAAACATTGTTGCTGAAAAGGTTCATCAGCGAAACCGGGTTATACACAAAATTTTGCCCGTCCCACGAGTAGCCGTTGTACCATTGTTTAATCAGGGGGTAAACATCATCATAAAATGGGGCGTATTCTGTTTCCACTTTTTCAAGATATGCACCAAAATAGCTTTCTATTTCCTGCTGTGTCCATCCAAGCAAAGTCGAATATTTTCGATTTAGGGTAATATCCTCAAGATTATTTAAATCGGAGAAAATCGAAACCTTGCTGAATTTGGAAACCCCGGTGATGAAGAAAAATCGGATGTACTGGTCGGCATCTTTTATTACCGAATAAAAGTTCTTTAAAATGTCGCGGTTTTCTTTGGCTTTTTCGGGCTGATCCAGGTAGTCGATGATAGGCTTGTCGTACTCGTCAATCAAAATCACCACGCGCTTTTCTTTGGCAAGTTTCTTAATCAGTTCATCAAATTTTAATGCGTAGGATTTATTTGTTAATTCGATTTGATGGCCTTTGGCAATTTCGGTGAGCATGGTGTCGATGGCATCTCTTAATCCCAGGCTTTTATAATCGATATTCGAAAACGAAATCTTGATGACCGTGTGCGGCTCCCAATCTATTTTATCATAAATCCACAAACCCTCGAAAAGTGCCTTGTTTCCCAAAAAAATCTCTTTAATGGTATTCAGCAGCAGCGACTTTCCAAACCTGCGTGGGCGTGAGAGGAAGTAGTATTTCTGCTTAAGCAGCGTAGCAATCTTTTCAGTTTTATCAACATAAATGTAATTACCCTCAATAATTTCTGAAAATTCCTGAATACCAATCGGCAGCTTTTTCATGGCAATGCTTTATTTTTGAATGGATACAAAGATAGGGATTTATTGCCTAAATAATTTCACAATTGCAAATTAATGATCCGTTGAATATTTCCAACGGATCATTGGATTTTTGGACTTATAATGCCAATCAATGCGGTGGCGCGTCCTTTTTGCAGCAGGCCGGCAGTTTTTCGTAGGCCGCATCGTTGGCCAATAAATCATCGGCATCATAGCCAATTTTTGTGATGGCCTCTTTTATGGTTTCCTTATCCGTTTTATCACTCCGGTAAGTTACGCTTATCACCTTGGTTTCGAGGTTTACCTTCACGTCTTTTACGCCTTTCTCAAAAGCAAGTTCTTTGGTAACGCGCTCCTCGCACATGCCGCAAACTACCGACGATTTAATTTCGACCGTTTCGGTTTTCTTCGCCTTTTTCTGTGCAAATACGTTGATTGACAAAAGCAGGGCAACTGCCATTAATGTCAAAGTGTTAATTTTAATCTGTTGTGTTTTCATGAGTTATAATGTTAATTGTTAATAGTATAATTGTTTAGATCCAGCGACTTCGAGACGCGCAATTTGCGCGTCTGTACGATTCATCCGCTGGATAAATCGTTATTTGTTAATCGTTAATTGATGATAAAGAGTAATTGATAGTAATTTGCTCTGCGAGCATAATTCATTATAATAGATGGTCATTTGTAGTCATCGATTGTCAAATTACGGCGAAGCTAAATTACTATCAATTACGTGCGTAGCACAAATTACATCCGAGCGCAGCGAGGATAAATGACGCGCAAAGCGCAAATTACACCGAGCGAAGCGAGGTATTTTACTCCCCGTCAATCGCGAAACGCAGGCCGGCATATATTTTAACGCCCATAATGGGCGCGTAAACCATCGAGGCATCAAAGTAGGGGCCGTAGGGATCGTTGGCGGCAACAATGGGATCCTTCTGGGTGTAATTCAACAAGTTTTCGCCACCAATGTAAATGCTCCAGGTTTTGAAAAACCTCGTGATTTGTGCATTCAAAATCGTGTAGGCCGGATAGCTGTCAGGACGCTGATATTCCACCGGATTAGCCGAGGTGTTGGGCAAGCGGCCATCGCCGTTTACCTGCGTGGTAAAATCGAATTGCCATTTATTAAGGTTGGTGGCATAAGATAGCGTGAGCAGCCCCTTGTATTTGTTTACCAAAGGCTTTTCAAGCAATTCGTTGTTGGTAGTTACTTTTACATCGTTTACACGAAATGCCGCTAACACATCCAATCGCTCTATAAGCTCATAACTTGCCTCCACCTGAAAACTATTGGAGTACGATTTTCCATTTAGATTGTAAATCCGGATTTCCGATACATCCGAATCCACATCCACCACTACCTGATTCTGGAAGTCTGTACGATAAAAGTCAGCACTTACGGTCAGATCCTTTCCACGGATATCGAAGTAGCGCGTAAGGTTTATGCCATAATTCCAGGCTTCCTCCTGGTTCAGCTCTTCGGTGGTAACAAGGTGGCGCGAGCTGGCAAGCAGGGTAGTGTTTTCGGCCAGAACCTTAGCCGTGCGGTAGCCTTTACCTGCCGATGCCCTTACCGTTGTTTTTGGCGAAAGGTTGTATTTGATGTGAAAACGCGGGGTGTAAAAAGTTCCGTAAACATTGTGGAAGTCGGCACGCAGGCCTGCTATCACCGTTATCTTTTCGGGATCGGTGTAGGTATATTGATAAAATACGCCCGGCACGCTTTCTTTCATTCCAAAAGTACTGTCGTTGAGGCTTTCATCGTAGTTGTCGTAACGATAGCTGGCTCCGGTGCTATAAGCATGTTTGGTGTTGCCGATGTACGAATTAAAAATCAAATTACCATAATAGCTGTTTTGAGTTGCATCGTAATTGCGCAGGCCGAAAAACGAGTTTTGCTCATGGTAGGTGTACGAATTGATAAAACCAATGCTGGTGGCCGGTCTGCTAAAAACAAATCCGCTTTTCCAAAAAACCTGCGCTCTGTTTGTGTTGATGTTTAAACCCCATGGCTTGCTTATCACTTGCTCGTCATCTTTATTAAAATCCACCTGTCCGCCAGTACGATCTTCGTTGATGTACTGGAAGCCAAACTGGGTCATAAACTTATCGCCCACATAGCGCCAGCGGTTAAAAATATTGTACTGCATATAAAGCGGATGATCCATAAAACTGTCGCCGTTGTGGTCTTCCTTGCGATTGTTTCCGCTGGCATGGCCATAAATCATGGTGCTCCATTTATCGCTGAGGCGGGTAGCAGCATTCATGTTGCCCTCCATGCGGCCGTACGAATCGCCAAACACGTTCAGGTAGAGCCGTTCGCTGTTGTCGGGTTTTTTGTATTCCACATTAATCTGGCCACTCAACGATTCGTAACCGTTTACCACGGCTGCCGCCCCCTTCGATATCTGAATAGATTCCATCCAGGTACCCGGCACATACATCAGCCCAAAGCTATTTGCCAGGCCATAATAGTTGGGGATGTTTTCGGTCATCAACTGGGTATAAATCCCAGCCAGTCCCAGCAACTGGATTTGTTTTGCTCCGGTAAGCGCATCGCTGTAATGCACGTCCACAGAAGCGTTGGTCTCAAAACTCTCTGAAAGGTTGCAGCAGGCGGCCTTGGTCAGTTCCGAACTCGAAATATTTTGGGTAAGGATAGGTTCGATGCGCGAAATGTGGCTGCCCGATTTGCGTGCCGAAACCTCCACGCCCTCAAGTTCCTGAGTTTCGGTGAGGAATATTTTAATATTCCGCATATCCTCATGCACATGGATGGTGTCCTTTTCGTAGCCTACAAAACTGAATACCAGCAAATGGTCGCTATGTCCGTGATGTTCCTCTTCATGATTTACATCCGCTTCTTCGTGCTTATGGCCTTCCTCGGCATGGTCTTCCTCAGCCTGCATTCTTATTTCAAACTTTCCCTGAATATCCGAAGTGGTACCTTCGAGATTGTGCGCCCAGTAAATATTAACCCCCGGCAGCGGCTGTTTTTTGTTGTTCCCGCTCAGGCCATACACTTTGCCTGTAACTGTTTGGGCTTGCAAAGTGGGGAAAATAAACGATGATAACAGAATGATAATTAGTAATTTCTTCATAATTAAAAAATTTTTCAAATTAATAGCTAAGATGAAAGGGCAGGTTATAAAGTCCGCCATTTACAAAGGTTTTAGTATCACCAAATAAACTTTGTGAACCTTTGAGCCTTTGCGTGGCAATTTTAAAATAAATAGCCACGAAGACGTTTGAAGAAATTACTTAGAAGGGAATTTTAAGCGCGTGGCTGAATACCACAAAAAGCCAACAGCTTAGTTTGGGCGGTGCCTTGGCGGCGATAAATATCAGTTTATCCACAAAATCGAGATGCAGGCTTTCGGTATGGATGGTTTGCTCTAATTTTTTTACAAACTGGAAGGGCTGAAATTGAAGTGCCTTTGCCTTTTCGTAGGCATTATCCAGTTTGAAAAATTTCGATTCAATCTGACAGCAATGATTGGTTTTGCAGGAATGGTTTTCCATCGCAGCATGATTTTCATCAGGGCAGCAGGTGCCAGCATGTGCATCGGTTGCACAAACTACAATGCCTTCGTCCATGTCGCAGCAATCGTCAAAACTCGTCAGGCTTAGCTCGGTGGTATTGCAGCAATCGCATTGATGCGAATACACCTTGAAGCCACCGGTAGTAAGCACTACCAGAACCGCGATAAATAATACCAATATTTTTTTGAGCAGTTTAAACATGTCGATTTTTACATACAATACAACGCAAAGATAAAAGAACTTGTTTAAAAGCAATTTGCCAATTTTGTTAAAAAACTGTTAACGGTGGCTTTAACGCTTTTGTATGTAATTATTTAGACATTAGTATTGTAAGAGAAAAGTTGGATTTTGAAGAATTATAGATGGAAGATTTATATACTGTGATGGTAAGTTTGAGTTAATTATTTAAGGTTTCTTAGTTCGCGTAAAACGACTAAATTTGCAAGATACATCGAAAGCAAAATGAGAGAACAATTAACGATAGAATTACTGAAAAAAGCAGCAAAAGATTTTTGCAGCAAAGAATCAACGTACTCCAACAAAGACCTTTTTGGTGTAACTGACGGAAAAGCCGTTGGAACATACATTGAGCATAAATTTCAGAAATACCTTGATGAAAACTATGAATATAATAAGGGTTCATCGGCTAAGGGAATTGATTTACCAGGTAATGAGATTCTTACTGATATTAAAGTTACCTCGATAAAGCAACCGCAATCTTCTTGTCCATTCAAAGATGCGAAACAGAAAATATTTGGCTTGGGGTATAATTTACTTCTGTTTGTTTATGAGAAAACTGATGACCAGGAACTTGGAACTGCTATTCTTGATTTTGTAAGCTGCTCATTTCTTGAAAAGGGCAGGACAGCAGATTATACCACAACATTTAGAATTCGAGAAATGGTAAAGGATGGTGCAATAAAGGAGGATATCATAGCCTATCTTAATGATAAAAACATACCTGCCGACGAAATTACCTTGAATCAAATTGCAGATAGCATTTTATCAAAAACGCCCGAACAAGGTTATTTAACGATATCAAATGCCCTTCAGTGGCGACTGCAATATGCAAGAGTAGTGTATCTTACGGATTGTGTTAATGGTATTTCTAAATTGGTGGATAAAATTAGTCGATGAATTTTCAGGAATTAGACATATCGCCGCTTGTTATCGAATATTTCGCAACAATTCAGAAGCAGTTCGATGATTTGGAGATTTGTAATGGTTTGCTGGAGAAAGATTGTGGGATAAAAACTTTCTTTGAAAGTGCTGACCAACTAAATCAACTCATTGCATTAGTCACCGAAAAAAGCAATCTAGCTCAAGAGCCAAACAGGAGAGAATACGGTGATTTTCAAACAAATCAAGAGTTAGCCATTAAATCAGCCGCCTACATCAAAGCGGTTTCAAATATTGATTCCTTCGATTTTATACTTGAACCGACTTGTGGCAAAGGGAATTTTATTCTTGCTGCACTTACAAATTTTGCAGACCTTAAAAGAATTTTAGGAATAGAAATATACCAGCCATACATCTGGGAAACGAAATTTAAAATCCTGGATTTCTTTCTTAATAACGAAAACTATTCCAAACCCCAAATTGAAATCATTCATGCCAATGTTTTCGACTTTGATTTTAATAGATTATCGAAGGAAACAGAGAAGCTAAAAACATTAGTAATTGGGAATCCACCCTGGGTTACAAATTCAGAATTAAGTGCTATTGATTCTCAAAACTTACCACAAAAAACAAATTTTAAAAAACACAGTGGCTTGGATGCAATGACAGGAAAAGGCAATTTCGACATTGGAGAATCCATTTCAATATTAATGTTGAAGCATTTTTCGATGCATCAAGGCTATTTCGGGTTTTTAGTAAAAAATTCTGTCGCCAAAAATTTAATGTATGAGCAAAAAAATAATGGGCTTCCAATAGGTGGAATACAAAAGCTAAACATTGATGCTAAAAAGGAATTTAATGTTTCGGTGGACGCTTGCTTTTTTGTTGCAAAACTTTCACAACAAGCGGAACTCTTTTGCACCGATATTGATTATTATACATTGAATGAAAACAGATCTTTTGGTTGGGTAGAAAACAAATTTGTTAATTCAATAGATGATTACAAGCTGGCAAGTGATATTGATGGGAAATGTCAATTTGTTTGGCGGCAGGGAATAAAACATGATTGTTCAAAAGTTATGGAATTTGAACATTATGACGGGCATTACAAAAACGGATTGAATCAGGAATTTACTATTGAAAATGATTTGGCTTTTGGTTTGCTTAAAAGTTCTGATTTAAAAAATACACATACAAATTCTTATCGAAAACTAACAATAGTAACGCAACGGAAAATTGGTCAGGAAACCAGTTATATCAAACGTGATTTCCCTTTAACCTTCGAATACTTAGATAAAAACAGGGAACATTTTGATAAAAGGAAATCATCCATCTATCGAGGCAAACCCCGATTTTCGATTTTTGGGGTAGGCGATTATTCTTTTATGCCTTATAAAGTAGCTATTTCGGGGATGTATAAAAGGACCCATTTTACACTGGTGTCGCCTGATAATGGAAAACCAATAATGCTGGATGATACTTGCTATTTTATTGGTTTTGAAGAAATGCGTTTTGCACAGATAGCATTGCATTTACTTAACCACGAGCATACACAGCAATTTCTAAAAGCGATTATTTTCCCCGATTCAAAAAGGTCGATTACAAAAGACATTTTAATGCGCATTGATTTCTTTAAACTCTTTAAATTATTCGACTACTCTTCAATTATCAACGAATTAGATATTTCATTAAATGATTGGACTGATTTTGAGGAAAAAATAACATCCAAAACAGAAATCAAGCAATTGAGCTTATTCTAAGCTAAATTCCCACTTCCGCAACATTCCTTAATTCTGTAATTGGATTTTGGATTATTGATGTTTTAGTCAGGATATTCCCTTAAATTTGCGCTTCGTTTACACAAAGATTTATAAACACAAAATTTATAATTATGAAAAACATCTTCACACTCCGACTAACGGGCTTAGTGATTTTGATTTTGCTCGTTGTGCCAATTTTTGCACAAAACCCGGAAACTGACCTCCGCCAAAAAAAAGAAAGCTATCGCGAATTGATGGACGATGCCTGGCTGCCCAATGCCTGGGACAACAAAAAAACATCGCCGGCCTACCGCGTGCGCGATGAGTTTGTTTTTACCACCCAGGTGAATGTGAACGAAGACGGCGAAAATATCGAGGGCGATGCAGCCAACGAACCTTCGATTGCCATCGACCCGCTCAACCCCAACCGCATGGTAATTGGCTGGCGGCAGTTCGACAATATTACCAGCAACTTCCGCCAGGCGGGCATGGGCTATACCTCCGATGGTGGCGAAAGCTGGACTTTCCCCGCCTCGATTGATGCAGGCGTGTTTCGCTCCGACCCCGTGCTGGATGTGGATGCCCAGGGCAATTTTTATTACAACAGCCTCACCAAGGACTATCTGAACAATTATAGCTGCGATGTGTATAAAATTGCCGGCGAAGATTTTGAATGGGACGAGGGTACCGATGCTCAGGGCGGCGACAAGCAATGGATGGTGATAGACCGCACCGGCGGCATTGGCGATGGCAATATTTATTCGTTCTGGACTTCCTTTTTCAGTATGTGTTATCCCGAATTTTTTACCCGATCCACCGATGGCAATCTCAGCTACGAAGATTGCGTGGATGTGCCCGGCGACCCCAACTGGGGAACCATGGCGATTGGCCCTAATGGAGAAGTTTATGTGGTGGGCGAGGGCTACGACAGCGAAATTATTGTAGCCAAATCTACCACGGCCAACAATCCCGCCTTGCCCGCAAGTTTCGAATCGTACTCGGAAGTTGATCTGGATGGTGAAATGCAAATCTATCCCTCCGTAAATCCCGAAGGACTAATGGGCCAGGCCGATATTGATGTAGATGTTTCGGGTGGTGTCGGCCATGGCAACGTATATGTTTTGGCTTCGGTTTACCGCTATTCCAATGGTGACCCTGGCGATGTAATGTTTGCCCGCAGCACCAACGGCGGCCAAAGCTGGGACGAAGCCATCCGCATCAACGACGACGATTTTACCTCAGATTGTCAGTGGTTTGGAAACCTTTCGGTAGCTCCCAACGGGCGCATCGACGTTACCTGGCTCGACACGCGCAACTCGCCCGGCAACTCGGTGTGGTCGCAGTTGTATTACGCCTACTCCCTGGATCAGGGCGAAAACTGGTCGGCAAACTTTGAGATTTCCGAAGCCTTCGATCCCCACATCGGCTGGCCTCAGCAGCAAAAAATGGGCGACTATTTCGATATGCGCTCCGATGAACTAAGTGCCCACCTGGCCTGGGCGGCCACCTTCAACCAGGAACAGGATGTGTATTACAGCCGCATCTCGCCCATCGCAACGCAAATTGGCGAAAATGCAACTACCGAAAATCCGCTCAGCCTCACCTGCGTGCCCAATCCGGTCGGCAGCAAAGCAAGCATCCGATTTACCGCTCCCGAAAATGCGGCTATTCATTTTACACTTTACAATTTGCATGGCCAGACCATAAAATCATTGCAATACGATTTTGCCAGTGTTGGAGCCAATCATTTCGATTTGAAAACCGCTGACCTCGAAAATGGTTTTTATCTCGGAAAACTCGAAGCAGGCAGATGGACAAAAACCATTCGTATCGCTGTGATGCACTAGATGCAAGAACAATAAAAGCTGCATTCGATCTAAATTATTTTTAGAGAGCCATGGACTATTAATACCCAGAATCCGGCCTTGTCATAAACCCTTTGCTTGCCCTCTCTCGAATTAATTTACTTTTGAACCCTGATATTTTATTAAAACAATAATTCGGATATGACGAAAACAACCAATAATTACCGCCTCAGTATTTTGGGTGCCGGGGGTTTTACTCATTTTTCGGTTGAAGCCTTTTTGAGAGAGCCAAAAGTAAACATCATCGGAGTTTTTGATAAGAGCACAAAAAATGCCCAATCATTTGCCGAAAAATTTGGCTGTCGGATTTTCGAAAGTCAGGAGGATTTGCTGGCCGATGCCCAAACCGACATTGTTTATATTGCCACGCCTCCCTTTTTGCATTTTGCGCAAAGCAAGGCCGCTCTCCTGGCAGGCAAGTACGTGATTTGCGAAAAACCTGCTGCACTCAAAGCCGAAGAAGTAGAAGAATTGATTGAGATTGCCAGCAAACAAGATTTGCTTTACGTGGTTAATCTGATGCAACGCTACAACCCCTTATTTGAAAAAGTAGGCTGGATTATTCGCGAAAAAATCCTGGGTGAATTTTTACACGGCTACTTCGAGAATTATGCCTCCAGTGAAAATCTCGATGAAAACCACTGGATGTGGGACGAAAGCAAGAGTGGTGGAATTTTTATCGAACATGCCGTACACTTTTTCGATTTGTTTGCCGGATGGCTGGGCCAGGGCGAAACACTGGCTGCTCAAAAGGTGATGAAAAAGGGAACGATTAAAAACATCTGGCCCGAGGTGCAGGCCATCTGCAGCTACAACAGAAGGCTCGTTAATTTTTATCATGGTTTTCATCAGGCCGACCGCATGGATCGTCAGGAAATGAAACTGGTTTTCGAGACGGGCGACCTTACCCTAAGCGAATGGGTGCCCTCGACTTTGAGCGTTCACGCGCTGATATCGAAATCAAACCTTGAAAAACTGCAAGCCGCTTTTCCCGGGGCTGAAACCACAATAGCCAAAAAGTTTGAGGGCGATACGAAACAATATCGCAGTAATTTTTGCGAGCGCAGTGCTGATTTTAAAATCATAATCAAAACTGGCAATTCAAGCGAGAAATACAATATCTATCAAAGACTTTTGCAGGATATGATCAGCGACCAGCTCGCCTGGATACACAAGCGCGACCACCCGAGAGTAATCACCGGAGAGAATGCGCTGCACTCCACCCGCATGGCTGAAACGGCTACTAAGCTGGCCATAAAATTATAATTATGAAAAAAAAATCGTGGCTTCCTTATTTTATGGTTTCGCCCTACCTGGGGCATCTGCTTGTTTTCACCGCTTTCCCGGTGGTGTTTTCGTTACTGCTTACATTTTTTAAATGGAACATCATCGGGCCGATGGAGTGGAATGGCCTGGGCAACTGGGAGCGCATATTTAGCGACCGGCTTTTTTGGAAGGCCATCCTGAACACCTTCAAGTTTCTGGCTATCCACATTCCCTTGCAGATCATCGTAGCCTTGCTCCTGGCCGAAGTGCTGAATCAAAAGATTTTTATGCGCGGTTTTTTCAGAGCAGCCTTTTTTATGCCCTTTGTTATTTCGGGAGTGGTGGTTACTATTTTGTGGCAGCAGCTGCTCGGCTACGAATCAGGCGTTATCAACCGCATTTTGGTTTCGCTGGGCTTGGGCAAGGTAGGCTGGCTTATCGACCCCCGGGTAGCTATGGTTTCCATCGCCATTATGGCTACATGGAAAAATGTGGGTCTGTACGTCATCCTGTTTCTGGTGGGTTTGCAAACGGTTCCCAAGCAGTACTACGAAGCCGCCGACCTGGAAGGGGCAAGCCATTGGCAAAAGTTTTTTAATATCACCATCCCCATGATCAATCCTACCATCTTTATGGTTATTGTGCTCTCAACTATTGGCGGCTTTTCGCTCTTTATCGAACCATACATCCTTACCGGCGGCGGGCCGCTCAACTCTACGCTCTCGGCGGTTTTGTATATTTATAAGCAAGCCTTCGAGTATTACCACATGGGCTATTCGGCCACGCTGGGCGTTTTCTTTGCCATGCTGGTAATGCTGGTGGTAGTGATGCAGAAAAAATTTGTCGAACGTGATGTATAAGGAGACCCAAGCATGAAAGCAATAAAAAAAATAGTGGTTTATCTGGTGCTCACACTTGCCGCACTAAGTTTTATTTATCCATTTATATGGATGATCATGGCCTCGCTATCGCCCGAAAAAGACATTGGAAGCCTCATTTTGTTTCCCTCGCAGCTAACCATGGACAACTACGAAATGATGGTGGCAAAGATTCCGATCTGGCGTGCCTTGTTCAACAGCCTTTTTGTTTCGGCCATCAACACAGGCTTCTCGCTGATATTTGCTTCCATGGTGGGCTATGCGCTTTCGCGGATGGAATTCAAAATACGCGACCTCATTTTCTTTATCCTGATCTTCACCATGTCGCTGCCATTTCAAATCACCCTGATACCCAATTATGTATTAATGGTAAAGCTGGGATGGATTGATACTTATCTAAGTTTAACGGTTCCATTTATGATCAATGCCTTTGGAATTATCATGTTCCGCCAGGCTTTCAAGGGCTTGCCCCAGGCACTGATCGATGCCGCACGCATTGACGGATGTGGTGAATTGCGAATCATTTTTCGCATCCTCTGGCCCAACATCAAGCCCACTATTATTACCGTTGCCATCCTTGCATTTATGGCCTCGTGGAACGAAGTACTGTGGCCACTTATCGTTATCCGCGATGAACAACTGATGACCTTGCCACAGTTGGTTACATTATTTTCGGTGGGTGGTCGTGCCGAGTCGCAACTGGGTGTTAAACTGGCAGCGGCTGTCTTTTTGGGTGCCCCCATCATTATTGCTTATCTGATTTTCCAGAAACATTTTATTCAAAGTATGGCCTCATCAGGTCTTAAAGATTAACTCAAAATATTTTATCTTGATTATGCAAACACAAATTCATAAAATTTCACTTAAACTATACGCCGACCCGAAACGGGTCATCACCCTGCCTTCCGTTTATCCGGGGCTGAACAGGGTAAAACGCATTTACGACCGTATTGCCGCAATGTCGCACGAGGCTGTCGTACAATTGCTTCACGATATTTATCAACAGTTTGCCCACCGGCACAAAAATATCGAAGCTGTTTTTATGGAAAACTATCATGTTTTCAAAAATCAGTACGATGGTTTCGACGAACTGTCCGAAGCAAAGCAAATGCTCCTGGGGGCATCGCTTACCAAGGAATATTCTATTCAATCGGCGGCACTTTTTAATCCTTCCATGGTTCCGCATCCCGATCAGTCGGGATTAAAGCCCGGGCAAAAACGCTTTATCATCAGTCTGCGCTCGGTGGGCGAAGGCCATATTTCCAGTATCGAATTTCGCTCGGGAATTGTGGACGACCAGGGCGGACTTACGCTTGATGAACCCACACGTTTTTCGCTAAGAGGAAAAGTTTATGATAGCCACGAAAACAATTACAAGCTGCGCTTTCCTGCCGATTCGCAACTGGCCGAGCGGGTGCTCTTCCCGCAAACCGCGCTCGAGTCGATGGGCATGGAAGATGCACGGCTGGTATTGTTCAACGATGGTAAAGAGCAAAAGTATCTGGGAACCTACACTGCTTTCAACGGCAAGGAAATACGTTCGCAGCTTTTCGAAACCACCGATTTTATCAATTTTGATATTCATACCCTTTCGGGTGATGCGGTTTCGGACAAGGGCATGGCGGTCTTCCCCGAAAAAATCCAGGGTAGATATGCCATCATTTCGCGCCAGGGCGGCGAAAATATTTCGATCATGTTTTCGGACAATTTACTTCACTGGGAAAATTATGATCTACTGATGGAACCCAAATATCCTTTCGAGATTTCGCAGATCGGAAACAACGGCTCGCCCATAAAAACCAACAGGGGTTGGCTTATGCTCACCCACGGCGTAGGGCCGGTGCGTCAATACACCATGAGCGCGGCCTTGCTCGACCTGCACGATCCCAGCCAGGTAATAGCACGCCTTGATCGACCGCTGATATGGGCCGACGAGAGCGAACGCGAAGGCTACGTGCCCAATGTTGTGTATTCGGGTGGCGGAATGGTGCATGCCGGCAAACTATTTATTCCTTATGCCATGTCGGATTCGATGACAGGATTTGCCTGGCTTAATATGGACGAACTGCTTACGGAATTGGAGGAAAAGAAATGAGAAAACAGTCTTATTTTTCATCTGCATTCTTCCTTAGCATCGTTTTAATTCTTTTTTCGTGTAACAATCCTAAACAGGAAGAACAAAAAACCCCTATCGTCAATCTTGACCATCTAATGCACTTGTACGATACGATACTTTTGCCTGGTGGTATTGATGCGGGCATTGTGCATATTTACAGCGAATATCCCAATTACAGCTACGAGATCGAGCCCAACGAAGGCTACACTTGCGTGGATGATGTGGCGCGCAGCCTGATGATCGATCAACTGAGGCTTAGCAAGGATGAGGCATTGCAGGAAAAATACGAGCGCATGATACGCTTTTTGCTTTTCATGCAGGCCGACAACGGCTGGTTTCACAATTTTATCTGGCACGACCTGAGCATCAACAAAACCTGGCGCACCTCGCTGGCCGAACCCAACTGGTGGTCGTGGCGAGCCTTTTGGGCATTGGCTAGCTATAACGGGAATAATCCGCAGTTGAAAGACAGCATCCACAAAGCCTGCGATATCCTTTCCAGCAATATTTATAAAACCTATCTAAACTCAAATTTCGATATGGATAATATCCAGGGGGTGGCGGTTCCAAATTGGCTTCCGTTGGGCACTGCCGGCGACCAGGCAGCCTTGTTAATCATGGGCTTAGAAGCCTATTACAAAAATATAAATCAGGATGAGCGTGCTTTGCTTACCATCGATAAACTGGCCAAAGGCATTTTGCTTACGCAGAAAGGCGATGCTACTAACTTTCCTTATGGTGCCTTTATGAGTTTTGAAAATGGCTGGCACGCTTACGGAAACATGCAGGCCTTTGCCATGCTTAGAGCCGGACAATTGCTTGGCTCAGATGATTATACCCAGGCTGCCCTTAACGAGATCAATAATTTTTATCCCTGGCTGGTGGAGCAAAATTATCTGGCTAATTTTGTCATTACCAAAAAGGACAATGCTTTTGAAATGGTGAAAAAAGAACAGTTCTCCCAAATCGCCTACGGTTTTCGCCCGATGATTTGGGCTTGTGTGGAAGCAGCACAAATTACAGGCGAACAGAAATATACCGATCAGGCTTATGCCCTTGCCACATGGTTCACAGGCAACAACCCTGCAAATACCGCAATGTACGACCAAACTACCGGCCGGTGCTTCGATGGCATCGTAAGCGAAACCAAGGTAAATTTAAATTCCGGAGCCGAATCCACCATCGAGGCCTTGTTATCGTTACAGGTATTAAATACTCAATGCCAATAATGAAAAAGGAGATACAAATAGCAGGACAGGATTATCAGCTTTCGCTGAATGAACCCGTGCAGCGTTATCCCAATAATCCGATAATTACAGCCCACGCGGTTAATAAAGTTTGGACCGATCCCCGTCATCAGGTGGTAACGGTGCATAATGCCGGCATTACTACCTTTAATAATGAGGTGGTGATGCTTTTCCGCTCGCATTTGCGCAATGGCATTTCCGTAATTGGGATGGCGCGAAGCAAGGATGGAATCACCAATTGGGAGATTACCGCAAAGCCATTGTTGATGCCTTGCACGGCGGATGACCACTTTGCTCCCGGATGCGATGTCGGTACGCTTATCGAAAATGAAGCCGGAGGTGTGGAAGACCCACGTATTGCCAAAATCGGCCACACCTATTTTATCACCTACAGTGCCTATCATGGGCTAATCAAAGACCGGGTGCGCGTTTCGCTGGCCACCACCCGCGATTTCAAAAATATTACCCGCCATGGGCCGGTGCTGGAAAAAGATATGCGCAACGTGGTGATCTTTCCTGAAAAGATAAAAGACCAATATTACGCGCTGATGCGCCCCAACGATGACCCACATGGCAGCCACACCGGAGGCATCTTCAAGGAAATATTGCTGGCATCGAGCAAAGATTTGCTAAGCAATACGTGGGAAGTTCAGACCGAGCCAGTACACCGTCAGGCTGGCGGGCCATCGGCCTTTAGCGATAAGATTGGCCCTGGTGCAACGCCCCTAAAAACGCCACACGGCTGGCTCAGTATCTTTCACGGCGTGCGTGCTACCATGGATGGTAACCCTTACGTTTTGGGCGTTGCCATGCACGAAGCTACGAATCCCGCAAAGGTGAAAATATCAAATATCCCCGTCCTCTTTCCTTCGCAGGCCGATTGCCGCGTGGAAGCAAGCGATTACGTGCATGTGCCCAACGTGGTTTTTACATGCGGTGCCTTGCGGCAGGATGATGGCACTATTATGATTTACTACGGTGGCAACGATACCGTGATGAATGTGGCCTTTTCGCACGAGGATATTTTGGCTGAACTGTGCAATCGCTTTCCACAAGACCCACACACCGGAGCCGCTTTATATTCAATTTTTTAATACAATGAAATACAACATTGACATACTGATTTTTAAACCCGCAGATGTTGACCTTGCCTATTCGCCCTTGCGAAAAGATATTAAGGCAGGAACCTACGTTCTGGGAGCTTTTAATCCAGCACTAACGCGCTTGCCCAACGGCAATCTGCTGCTCATGGTTCGTGTGGCCGAAGCACTAAAAAATCCTGTGTTCGGGGGCAAAATCCATTCGATACGTTGGAGTGCCCAAGGCTACCAGCTTGACGGCTATCCGGTGGATGCGGTGGATATGGATGATCCGCGCAAGTTTATGATCAAAGGCGATTTGCCCGCTCCGGTAATGGCTCTTACTTCGATTGCCTGGTTGCTGCCAGTAGAAATTTCGCCGGATGGCTTAAAAGTTATCAGGATTCATTATGATAAAATTGTAGCACCCGATCGCGAAAGTCAGGAGTATGGAATTGAGGATGCCCGCATTTCGCTCATCGACGGGCGATATTACATGACCACTTGCACGGTAAGTGCCGGGCGACACGCTACCACACTCTACACGAGCGATGATGGATTGACTTATCGTTTCAGCGGCATTATTCTCGATCATCAAAACAAAGATATGCTGCTATTTGAGGGTAGGGCAGAAAATGCTTATTACGCATTAACCCGTCCATTGGGATCACTCTATTTTCAAACTGCACCAAATTCAGAGTTTCTGCCAGGCCCTACCATCAACCTTGCCCAGTCGCCTGACCTGCTGCATTGGAAGCCTACTGACGAACCGTTGATTAGACCTAAAAAAGGAAACATGCGCATCAATCGCATCGGCGGCGGAACGCCACCCATCCTTACCAAAGAGGGCTGGCTTATGCTCTACCATGCGGTGGAAGCCAGCGGCAAGGTGGGTGTTTACCGCACTTATTGGGCTATGCTCGATCGGGATGATCCGCAGAAAATTATTCACGTCGAAGATAAAAAGCCGCTCCTTGAAGCTCGACCTGAGCTGACCAGGGATATGAAGGATGCAATTTATTTGCACGATGTGGTGTTTACAACAGGCATTGTGGATGCTGGCGATCATTACATCGTAGCCTCCGGTGAACTGGATTTGGCCTGCCGTATTACACACATCCATAAGTCAATTTTTCGGGACGATTAACGAATAACTTCTAACTTGACACTTTTAATGCCGAGCTTTGCTCGAGCATCCTCGAAAAATCACAAAAATTGAAAATTTTTTATTTTTCGGGACTTCTAACTTGACACTTTTAACTTTTAACTTCTAACCCCCATGGCAAAAGTAGAACTGAAAAATATTGCAAAGAGCTACGATGGCAAAGTGATGACCATCGAAGATGTAAGTTTCGGGATTGGTGACACCGAATTTGTAGTGCTGGTAGGCCCATCGGGCTGTGGCAAAAGTACGATCCTCCGCATGATTGCCGGTCTGGAAGAAATATCGGGTGGCGACCTGCTGATCGACGATAAACGGGTAAACGACCTCCAGCCCAAAGATCGCGATATTGCCATGGTTTTTCAAAACTATGCGCTGTATCCCCACATGACGGTTTATCAGAATATGGCTTTTGGCCTGAAAATAAAAAAAGTTCCTAAAAAAGAAATTGATGAACGGGTGCGCAAGGCTGCCGAAATACTTGAGATAACCGAGCTGCTCGACCGCCGCCCCAATGCCATGTCGGGTGGACAGCGGCAGCGTGTGGCTATAGGCCGTGCCATCGTTCGCGATCCAAAGGTTTTTCTGTTTGATGAGCCGCTGAGTAACCTGGATGCCAAACTCAGGGTTGCCATGCGCGTGGAGCTGCAGCGATTGCACAAAAAGCTGAATGCTACCATGGTGTATGTTACCCACGACCAAACCGAAGCCATGACGCTCGGCGACCGGATAGTGGTGCTCAAAGATGGCGATATTATGCAAATTGGAACGCCAATGGAACTTTATCATACGCCCCAAAATATCTTCGTAGCCGGTTTTATTGGTTCTCCGCCCATCAATTTTATCGAGGGTGAAATTATAAAAGACAGCACCACCTGGTTTTACCAAGAGGGCAGCGGTCTGAAAATAGATTTGGCAAAAATTAAAAATCAAGGGATCAATCAGTTTGTTGGCAAAAAGGTAATGCTGGGTATTCGCCCCGAGAATATTAAATCAGCGGCGCATAATGCCGGAAATAACCACCATCGGCAGCAGGCCGATGTGCTGGCTCTGGAGCAAATGGGCAACGAAATACTTGCTTATGTAAAGCTCGGTGCCAACCAGGTTATCGCGCGCTTCGAACCCGATGCAATAGTAGAAATCAATGCTTCTACCCAACTCTTTTTTAATTTGGATAAAGTACAATTTTTTGATCTGGAAAGCCAGGCAATTATTTTGTAATAGGTGGACTTGTTGATTTCCTGAGCTTTTTTGCCTAATCATAAAGGAAAGTAGCATAGCTTTCCGGGTTCACCAGTATTGGTTTTTATGCGCATTTCTCCTTTGCGCCTTTCTGCCTTTGTGGCACTATAATTTCAGAACTCCTGACCCGATAGTTGTCTTTCAGCGATTTAGTTCAATTCCATCGTAAACATTCATGTCGTGTAATAAGGTAATAAGATTTGGGAAATACTTGGGATATGACCTTTGTACTAAGCTTAGGGAAAAAGATAAGGTTTTTTAAGAACTTGCTATTTGAACAAAGAAATAAAGTAACTAATCAGTGTCATTAAAACAGGAATCTCATATGAATATTTTCTATTTTAC
>CAZGAO010000019.1:0-66212 GCA_964523795.1 uncultured Lentimicrobiaceae bacterium | reverse complement strand
CAACATGATAAATATAAAAATGTGGATTTCATCAAAACTTTCGGACACTTATGAAAAATTATAGACTTTATGGACATTCACTAAACCGCTACCTCAAAATCGCGCAAGGCACTGTTGAGCGAGGTCTTCAAATCGGTCGAGGCCTTGCGCTCGCCAATAATCAGCGCGCAGGAAACCTGAAAAGTACCTGCCGGAAACTCTTTGGCCATCGTGCCAGGAATAACCACCGATCGCCGGGGAACGATGCCTTTCATTTCGACTGCCTCGCTGCCTCTCACATCAACAATCCGGGTACTCATGGTGAGCACCACATTGGCTCCCAGCACCGCTTCTTCCTCAATACGCACGCCCTCAACAACCACACAGCGCGAACCGATAAAACAGTTGTCCTCGATAATGACCGGGCTGGCCTGCACCGGCTCAAGCACTCCGCCAATACCCACACCCCCGCTCAGGTGGACGTTTTTGCCAATTTGCGCACACGAGCCAACGGTAGCCCAGGTATCCACCATAGTACCGCTATCAATCCAGGCTCCAATGTTAATGTACGAAGGCATCATCACTACGCCTGGCGCAATGTAGGCTCCGTAGCGCGACACCGCATGTGGAACCACGCGGATGCCCAGTTGCTGGTAATTGCGTTTCAGCTCCATCTTATCATTAAACTCAAGCACGCCGGCGTGTGAAGTCTCCATCTGTCGGATCGGGAAATAAAGGATCACCGCTTTTTTTAACCAGGTGTTTACCCGCCATGCACCATCCACCTTTTCAGCTACGCGCAGCCGCCCCTTATCCAGTTCTTCGATGGCGTGTTCGATCAGTGCTATCGTTGCTTTTTCCTTAAGCAGCTCACGGTTTTCCCAGGCATCCTCAATGCCCTGTATCAATTCATTCATCGGAAATTTAATTTTGGATTCGGCCAAAAATACAGATTTTCTCTACATTCGGTAATTTCTTTGTAATTTTGCCGCTTCATTTTACAAGGATAATTATTATGGGAAGAATCATGGCCATTGACTACGGCAGAAAAAGAGCCGGCATTGCGGTTACCGATGAACTGCGGATAATTGCAAGCGGCCTGCAAACCGTGCATGTCGATGACATCTTCCCCTTTCTTGATGACTACACACGCCGTGAAACCGTTGATTTATTTGTGGTTGGCGAACCACGGCAGATGAACAACGAGCCTTCGGAAGCCCAACGTTTCATTGAGCCTTTTGTGAAAAAATTGAAAAAACACTTTCCCGATATTCGGGTCGATAGAGTTGATGAACGCTTTACCTCAGTGATGGCGCAAAGCACCATCCGCGAAGCAGGCCTGAAGAAAAAAGATCGACAAAACAAGGGACTGATCGACCAGGTAAGCGCGACCATTATGCTGCAATCGTACATGCAAAGTATGCAAACAAAATCGGCATTTTAAGGTTTACAAATCAGAGATTAAATAAAGTAAAAAAGAAAAAAAACATTGCTATGATATTACCGGTTACGGCTTATGGCCATCCGACACTGAGAAAAGTAGCTGAAGAAATTGATAAGGATTATCCCGATTTGGATCAGTTTGTCAGCAACATGTTCGAAACCATGTACTCCTCCGATGGCATCGGGCTGGCCGCTCCGCAGGTCAATCGTTCCATCCGCCTTTTCATTATCGATGGAACGCCTTACGCAGATAAAATGCCGGAGATGCAAGATTTTAAAAAGATTTTTATCAACCCCTACATCCTCGAAAATTCGGGCGAAAAAGTAACGATGGACGAAGGATGTCTGAGCATCCCTAACATTCGCGAAGATGTAGAGCGTCCCTCGGAAGTGGTAATCGAATACTACGATCAGGATTGGGAGCTGAAAGAAGAAAAATATACCGGTTTTGCCGCCCGGGTCATCCAGCACGAATACGACCACCTGGAAGGCATTATGTTTACCGACAAAATTAGTGCTCTGCGCAAAACGCTTATCCGACGCAAACTCAGCGACATTAGCAAGGGCAAGACCAATGCAAGTTACAAGATGATATTTCCAATACAGAAGAAATCTAAAAAGTAAAATGATGAAACGAATTATTGCCGGCACCGCCGCAGTGTGCCTTGTTTTGATGATGGCTTCGTGTGCATCGCCACGCAGCGAGAAGCTCCAGGAAATTAAGGATATCGAATCGACCACCTTCTCCGAGTCGGGGCTTATCGATGCCAAGGGTGTGGATGCGCTGATAGCAGCCTACGAAAGTTTTGCCAACGATTTTCCCGGCGATTCGCTGGCGCCCGACTATCTTTTCAAGGCCGGCGATGTGGCGATGAACACCAACCGCTCCAACAAAGCCATCGAGCTTTACGACCGGATCATCACAAAATTCAGCAGCTATGACAAGGCTCCCGAAGCCTTGTTTCTAAAAGGCTACGTGTACGAAAACAACCTGGGGCGTTTGGACAAGGCGCAAGCCATTTACGAAGAGTTTATCGAAAAGTATCCCGACAATGAATTTGCCGACGATGCCGAGGTTTCGCTCAAATATCTCGGCAAATCACCCGAAGAGCTTATCGAGATATTCCAAAAGGAAAACGCCGGGAAGTAACGCATAGAGACGCGCTATTAGCGCGTCTATACCGGAGAATGCTTGCGGAAGTGGGATGGGGTAATGCCGCCCAATTTGGGCGGCTCAGTGATTTCCACAAGCGGCGCATTGATTTTCCAGGCGGCTCAAATATCTTCATGGCGTGCTGAGACGCGCTAATAGCGCGTCTGTACATCAGAATGCTTGCGGAAGCGGTAGGGTGTAAAGCCGCCCAATTGGGGCGGCTCAGTGATTTCCCCACGCGATTTTATTATTTACATGATTTTTAAAATCACCTAATAAAAAACAATGCTTAACTTTGGCATCTCAAATTAACGAATACAAAACAAATGAGGGATTATTGAATTTCATTTACACAGCGGCTGCCAATAATAGAAACATGAAAAAAAACTAAAAATCATGAAAAAAGCACTAATAATATTCTTCTCTTTAATCAGTCTTTTTGTTGATGGCCAAAGCGTGTTAATCAATGAATTTATGGCAAAAAACAACATTACAATTCAAGATGAGGATGGTGATTTTAGCGATTGGATAGAATTATATAATGCATCGAACTCAACTATTAGCCTGTTAAATTATAGTTTGTCTGACGATAATAATGAACTTGACAAGTGGGTTTTCCCAGAAATTACAATATTACCTCACAGCTATTTATTGGTTTTTGCTTCCGATAAAAACAGATTAGACACCTGCGAATTGCATACTAATTTCAAAATATCAGCAAGTGGCGAAGAATTGTACCTTTCAAATAATTCGGGAGCTATAATTGATCAAACGAATGCTGCTGATTTATCCTCTGATGAATCGTATGGTAGGATTCCAGATGGACATACCAATTGGTTTGTAATAAATACACCTTCACCAAATAGCTCTAATAATAGTTCAAATAGGTTATTGTTCTCTCATCAGCAAGGGTTTTACACAGCATCTCTTTCATTAAAAATTTACGCTTTAACAGCTGATACTATTTATTATACTTTAAATGGCGATATTCCAACCGAGAGTACTAATATTTTTACGGATTCCATTTTGGTAAATGATATAAACCCCCAAGCTAATATATTATCTGAGATTCCTACAAGTCCTGACAAAAGTCTTCTTAGTTTTAAAGGCTGGGAATCTCCTCCTGAAATAAGCGATAAAGCAACGATTTTACGATTTGCTTCCTATAATAATGGTACAAGAACCAGCAAAATTTACACAAAAACTTTTTTTGTTGGTGATGAAATATTAGAAAAATATACAATCCCTGTAATATCCCTAGTTACGGAATATGATAATCTTTTCAATTTCGATAGTGGAATTTTTGTACCCGGTGTATATTATGATAGTACTAATCCTGAATGGTCAGGTAATTATTTTAGGCATGGAGATAACTGGGAAAGAGATGTGCATATTGAGTATTTCGAAAATAATGGAGACCCTGGCTTTTCGCAAGATGCAGGCCTACGAATTCATGGTGGCAAAACACGACATGCAGCGCAAAAATCATTAAGATTATATGCAAGAAATGAATATGGAGAAAAATATTTTAATTACAAATTATTCCCCCAAAAACAAGTGAATACCTATAAGCGATTTATCTTAAGAACAACAATGGGTGCTTGGGGAGGGCAAACGATAATAAAGGATTTGCTTGCGCAAAACATATCCTCGTCATTAAATATAGATTATCAGGATTTTCAAGCGGTAATTGTGTATATCAACGGGGAATATTGGGGAATACATACAATTAGAGATAGAATTGATGAAAGATATGTTGAATATACCCATGGCATTAACGAGGCATCCGTTGAGTTTCGCGAACCGGGGAATATTGCTTACGAGAATTTGATGGAATTTATCGGGAATAACAGTTTGGAATATGAAAGTAATTACGAATATGTAACAACGCAGATAGATATTGATAATTATATTGATTATACAATAGCAGAATTATTTTTTGCAAATTATGACTGGCCTGCCAATAATATGAAATTGTGGAGAGAAATACCTGATGGTAAATGGAGGTGGGTATTGTATGATTTAGATGCAGGTTTTGGAAATGAAAGCTATAATATGTTTGCTCATGCAAGCAGAAATGATTCTACTATCACTTGGCCAAACTCGCCGAGTTCAACATTTTTATTTCGCAATTTAATAAAAAATGAAATGTTCAAATCTCTTTTTGTTGCAAGGTATGCTGAAATTCTAAACACATATTTTGATGCTGAGCTAATGAAAAACAAATTGGACTCAATAAAAGGAATATATAGTCCTGAAATATTAAGCCATATAGGAAGATGGAATTATCCTGATAGTTATAGTGATTGGGAGGAAGATATTGAAAATGACTTATCGTCCTTTATCGAAAACAGACCTTGTGTAATTAGAGAGCAGATTATGGCCTTCTTTAATCTGACTGATTTTGATTTTTACTGCAATCCTAATTTTGTTGATAATAAAGTTGATAATATGCTGGTAGTCCCAAATCCGAATAATGGCAATTTCTTTTTATCAAATGCTTTTTCTAACCTAATGGACGCAACAATTACAATTACTAATATCAATGGACAAGTAGTTTATAAAGAGAATAAGATTAGCCTTGAGAAAAACGAAATAAAAACTTTTGATTTATCTGGCTTACCAGGCAATTTATATTTAATGCAAATAATATCAAACGATTATTCTGAACAAAAGAAAATTATGATAACAAACTAAGTAATTACTATTACACTTGATTAAAAACGTAAGACCTCATTTATAAAATACAAAGTACCCTATTATTTATCCTACTAATAACAACTTCAGTGGTTGCTCAAAAAGATTCTTCGCTGATTTCTAATTCTGAAAAAGTGGTATTAATAATAGTACACGATTCAAAATATTTACTCCTGCCGTTGATTCATGTCAATTTTATCCACGAATCATAATTTTCCCCATAATTAACTTCCTTTTCTGATTCTTCCGTCTTTTAAATTGCAATTGCATACATTAATTTTGCAGAAAATATTATTAGCATAATAATGAATATTTCTTTATTTAAAGCATCGTAAAAATGATAAAAATATATTTTTCTATTTGTTTGATTCTTGTAGCAATAGCAAGTAAGGAAGCACAAGCAGGGGATCCTCTTTTTCCGAACTCGGTGGTGTCAAACGACATCGACTTTATTTTAGATACTGACCCGGATTCGTTCGCAAGTCTCGCTTTTATTGGGCGAGAAGATAAAGAAATGCCTGGTAATGGGGGTAATCTATATGATGAAGATACTTTCGTGTTTGAAGCAACTTTTTCGGATGGTGAAAAACTGGAGATCTGGTGCCACAGCACCTTTAATACGCAAGAAGCAGCGCAAGGGTATGCTGATAAGCTTTGCCCGAGACTTGGAAAACTTCCTTTTGTGCAGAGAGATATGCTGAATCATGTTGTAATTAACAAAGGCAATCAAACTGCATTTGCTGAAACTCAAGGACACTTCTTTGTTCTTTATTCTGATAATATGGATGACCGTATTAGCACACATGATTTAGAAGAAACGGTGTTCCATGAATCCGTGCATGCCTCACTTCAGGATATTTACGAAAATGACACGGCCTGGACAAACGCACAATTAGCTGACCCATCTTTCGTAACTGAATATGCTCAAAGTTTCCCTGACTTAGAGGATATGCCTGAAACAGCGCTTTTTGCATATACCCTGATCACGCACCCAGGTCGATTGTCTGCCGATATTGAGAATTGGTTGCACGAAAATATTCCAAATCGCCTTGCCTTCTTTAGTACTATTTATGATGCTCCCACAACGGGTACTTTTGAAATTTCTGAGCAAATGACCCCAGCATATCCTAATCCTACTTGTGACAAACTAACTGTAATGCTAAGAAAAGCTGCACAGGATAGTCGTTTGAATATCTATAGTATTTCTGGCACATTGGTAAAATCAGTCGAAGCCAGACAAGGACAGAATGAAATTGACTTTGGAACATTGCCAAATGGGGCCTACCTTTTATCTGCTCCAGGTTACAAAACTAGCAGGATAATTAAACAATAGAAAGAAGTCTCAAAATGATGCCTTACTTATGCTTATCGGAGCATTTCGCTTGAAGGAATTGAAAAATGGCAGGATAAAAAACCGTACATGCAGCAAAGACTAATTAGTGCCTGTCTTTTTAGTACGTTATTTGAATTATGAATTGCCTTCCCGCACGAGCGGGACAGGCTGCCCTTTAGGGCTGGGATTGAATGAGAAGGGTAAAAGCCCCCGCGATTTTGCCACGCCTGTGGCGTGGCAAAATCGCGGGGGATCTTATGCCAGGCTCATTTTCCCCGGGTTAAAACCCGGGGCAATTCAGAGCATCGGCTTTAAGGACGAACACTACTCAGGCTTCGTCCATAAAGGGGTAGCGATAATCGGTGGGCGGGTCAAAGTTTTCTTTGATCGTCCGGGGCGAAACCCATCGAATCAGGTTAAGATAAGAACCCGACTTATCGTTGGTGCCCGAGGCACGTGCGCCGCCAAAGGGCTGTTGACCCACCACTGCTCCGGTAGGCTTATCGTTGATGTAGAAGTTGCCCGCAGCATTAATCAAAACGTCGGAAGCCAGCTCGATGGCAAAGCGATCGAGGGCAAAAATAGCTCCGGTCAAAGCATAGGGCGAAGTCTGGTCGAGCAGTTGGAGGGTTTCCTCGTACTTGTCATCGTCATAAACATAAATGGTGAGCACCGGTCCAAAAATCTCTTCTTCCATGGTAACATACTTAGGGTCGTTGGTGCGGAAGATGGTGGGTTCGATATAATAGCCAACCGACTTATCGTAACTACCACCGGCAACCAGCTCCAGTCCGTCCTTTTTAGCCTGGTCGATATAGGCAGCGATTTTGTTGAAGGAGGGTTCATCGATAACGGCATTAATAAAATTACGAAAATCTTCGGGCGGCCCCATTTTAAAAGTCTGCAAATCGTCGCACACCAGTTTTTTTATCTCCGGCCACAGCGACTGCGGAATATAGGCCCGGGATGCTGCCGAGCACTTTTGCCCCTGATATTCGAAGGCTCCCCGCGAAAGTGCCGTAGCCACCTGGTCGGGGCGTGCCGATTGGTGTACCATCACAAAATCCTTCCCGCCGGTTTCGCCCACAATTTTGGGGTAGGTATTGTGGTTCATCACATTGTCGCCGATGGCCTTCCACACTTTTTTGAACACTTGCGTGGAACCGGTAAAATGCACGCCCACAAAATCGGGATGCTCGGCCATCACTTTTCCACCCACCGGTCCCGAAACATTCACCATGTTAATCACTCCATCGGGCAAACCCGCTTCGATAAGGACTTCCATAATTACGGCTGCCGAATAAATCTGGTTTGCAGCGGGTTTCCACACCACCACATTGCCCATCATAGCGGGTGCCGTAGGCAGGTTGGCAGCTATCGAAGTAAAATTGAAAGGCGTTAGGGCGTAAACAAAACCCTCCAGGGGACGCTGCTCTAATTTGTTCCACACACCCTTGGAAGATATGGGTTGATCCTGATATATCTGCTTCATATATTGCACATTGAAACGGAAAAAATCGGCAGTTTCGCAGGCAGCATCAATCTCGGCCTGATATACATTTTTGCTTTGCCCCAGCATGGTAGCAGCATTAATTTTAGCCCGATACGAGCCGGATATCAGGTCGGCAGCTTTCAGGAAAATGCTTGCCCGCTCGTGCCATGGCATGGCCTGCCATTTTTTGCGCGCAGCCAGAGCAGCATCGATGGCCATCACTACATGTTCTTTGGTCCCCATATAATAATATCCCAGCAGATGTTGCAAGTCGTGCGGGGGACGGATTTCGCGTTTGTCGTCCGTAGTAATTTTTTTTCCACCGATATACATGGGGATGTCCACTACTTTGGATCGCATTAGCTCCAGCATTTTTTTTACGCTACTTCTTTCCGGTGTGCCGGGTGCATAAGTAAGCACCACCTCATTATGCGCATCGGGTACATGAAACATTCCTCTTGACATGATAAAATATTTTTATAATTAAATAAGCTGAATCACAGTTTAATTTTGAAACGGCAAAAGTACGGTATTTCGTTCTTGTGGGCTTGAGCGAAGAAGGATGACTTTTATAAAATTCGTTAATAAGGAAGTTCATTTTTTAAAAAGTTGTCAGGGAATCCTGAATTATTGTAAAAAAAGGTCGCTTATCAGCGATAATAAATATCTTTGTTGATGATGATTTTTTAATAAAGATGTTTCATGCAAAATGTAGGGTGGCTTGTTAGAAAAATAGCTTTCATCAGTTTTTGTTTTCTAATTCTGTTTTTCATAAAATCTGTGGACGCTCATGGTTATGCCGGAGTTTCTCAGGATGCTGCGGATGGCATAAGTCTGGTTGCCAACGAAAGTTCCGGTTCTGCTTTCGATGAGCTTGCTAAGCGACACGAAACAAGCCTTCGCCTCTTTCATTTAGCTTTTAGCATTTTATTGGTGGGTGTTATCATCCTTTTGTATCTGCACAATGCAAAAATTAAACGGGCTAAACTTGCACTTAAAATCAGCGAAGAAAAATTTAGAAGACTTGCCGAAAACTCTGCCGAGGTAATCTGGGCCAGCGACCTGAAATTAAATCTTAACTACCTAAGTCCTTCGTCCGAAACACTCCTGGGATTTCCTCGCGATGAACGGGTAAAAAAAACAAAGGACGAAATTTTTACTGCCGAATCGCTCTCGCGGATGCAGGTCGAATTAGAACAAAAACTCAGTGCATATAAAAAAGATAAGACCCAAGCCCAAACAATCCAAACAGAAATTATTGGCAAACATAGGGATGGGCATCAGGTTTGGATCGAAGTAAGTGCCTATTTTACCCATGACCAAAATGGTAAAATCAACGGACTCCAGGGTACGGCTCGCAACATTACGCAACGCAAGCAGAGTGAATTGCACATCATCGACATGGTCAAAAATTTGAATCAGCAGGATAAAGATCTGAAATCGCAGAACCAGGAGCTGATCGAAAGCAGAATGGAGATCGAAAAAACGGCGGAACAATATTATGATCTCTTCGACAACGGGCCGGTTGGTTATTTGATTTTAGAGCAAGATGGCAGGGTAGCCGAACTGAATTCTACGGCTTCGCAATTGATAGGCAAAAGCAAAGACGATATACGCTGGAAATCATTTCCTGAATTTATTGCAGTAAGCGAGAAGGATCACTTTTTAAAACTTTTATATCAGAGTATCCATCAAAATCAAATTCATCAGCAGGAGTTTACGGTGGGCAACATCACCTCCAAAATGGTTTTTGCTCCCGACCAAATCGAGGGGCAGGTAAAATGCCGACTGGCATTGGTGGATGTATCAGGCGAGGTTAAAACAAGAGAAAAACTCTCGTTGGCTCTTCAATCGCTGCAAACCGTTTTTGATGCTTTCCCGGGTGGTATCGCTGTTATCGATCGCGAGTATCGTATCGTGAATATGAATCAAAAGTTGATGGACATTCATGGCTTATCACAAAATGCCGCCCAGATCGGCAAAAAATGTTTCGAGGCATTTAAATGTGGAGATTCGCCTTGCAGCGTATGTATTCTTGACAAAGTATTTCGAGGCCAAAAAGCCAACGTAAGAAATTCAGGGCCCGAAGACCCCATTTATAATAAGGGTTTTTACCGAATATATACCAGCCCGATAAAAGATAATCAGGGAAATGTTACCGGCATTGTAGAGGCGGTGATGGATCTTACCCGCCTTAAAAAAGCAGAGTCGGCACTTCAGGAAAGCGAGCGCAATTTTGAGGAGCTTTTCAAGGATATCCCCGATGCTGTTTTTATTACCGGAATTGGTGAGGAATCAGGGATAATTATCGATGTAAACCCTGCCGCCGAAAAGCAAACCGGCTACTCGCGCCATGAACTCCTGGGGATGAACCTGCTGGATGAGATATCCGAAAATTCCGGCAGCAGCAACTTAACCCGAAGCCGCGAAGAAAAATTGCTACACAACAACAAAATCGAACTTACCGAACGCAAAAGGCGCAAGGATGGCACGTATATCTGGACTGAAGTGGTGGTGCAGCGCATCCTTATCGATGGGCAAACCAAGGCCTTATCGGTGTCGCGCAATATTTCGGATCGGATAAAAATACAAGACCAACTTCAGGAATCCGAATCGCGTCTGCGATCGCTGCTTGGTGCCCTGCCCGATATTTTATTTATTTTCGATAAGGATGGACTCTTTGTGGAGTATCATTCCGATACTGAGGAAAAATTGATAATTGAATCTCGAAAATTCCTCAACCAAAAAATAGTGGACGTACTACCACCCGATTTGGCTGAGCTTACCCTTGACAACATCGCAAAAACCCTGGCCAGCGGACAAATGCAGTTGTACGATTACTTCATCGACAAGCCCGAAGGTAGGAGCTATTTCGACGTACGTATGGTAAAAGCCTCCGAAAATACCGTATTAACGGTAGTACGCGATGTTACCCTTGCCCATCTTGCCGAGCATAACCGGAAGCAAAACGAGGAAAAGTTTAAAACCCTATTTCTCAATACCCCGATGGGCGTTTTTAATTTTGACCAGCAAAGCGTTATCCTAAACTGCAATACTAATTTCGAGAAAATTATTGGATCTTCAAGTCAGGTACTTGTAGGTTTAAATATGCTGACACAGCTAAGTAATGTGGACTTAACCAATGCTGTTAGGAATGCTTTGGATACCGGCAGCGGATATTTTGAAGGGAATTACAAGTCGGTAACCTCCGGAAAAATTACACCGGTAAAGGCTTTCTTTAAGTCGATTTATGATGATAATGGTGATTTTGTGGACGGCATTGGCATTGTTGAAGATGTTACCGAACAAAAGAAATATGAGGCCAAGCTGATAGAAGCCCTTAAACGAGCCGAACAAAGCGATAAGTTAAAAAGTTCGTTTATGGCCACCATGTCGCACGAATTGCGCACCCCGCTAAATACGGTGATTGGCTTTGCAGATATGATAGAAGAAGACATGCCCCTGGATCAAATCAGCGAGTTTACCGAGATCATCTCCAAAAGTGGGCGGCACCTGCTTTCGATTATCGAAGACATTCTCGACATTAGCCTTATCGATAGCCATGAAGTAAAAATGATGATTGGCCGATTTACCATGTCCGAACTATTTGAAAACGTAGAGATGTACGCGCGGCAGGAAAAAGAAGCGATGGGCAAAGACCAGGTTGCTTTGGAAATTAAAGTGCCCGATGAAATACGTAACATGCTGCTCTCGGGTGATCTGCAAAAAATTGACAAGGTTTTTTCGCACCTGATAAAAAATGCGCTCAAATTTACCAAAAAAGGCTTTATCGAAATTGGTGTTGCCAACATCAAACCTGAGGCGGATACACTCAATGTGGTTTTCTATGTTAAAGACAGCGGCATCGGCATCCCCAAAAACAAACAGGATATAGTGTTTGAAATTTTCAGGCAGGCCGATGATTCGAGTACCCGCGAATTTGAAGGCACCGGCCTGGGGCTATCTATCTCCAAAAAACTAAGCCAAATGATGGGCGGGCATATATGGCTCGAATCAGAACCCAACAAAGGCTCATGCTTCTATATTGAGCTTCCGCTGCGAGCCAGCGTTGCCGAATCGATCGACATTGCCCGAAAATACAACAAACCTGCTTTAAGTCTTAGTCGCGAATTTACGGTGCTTGTTGCCGAAGACGATGATACCAACTACCACCTTTTCGAGCTTTTGCTGAATCGAAAAAAGATGAAGGTACTTAGAGCAAAAAATGGTAAAATCGCCATCAAAATCGTTTCCGAAAACCCCATTATTAACTTAGTGCTGATGGATATAAACATGCCTGTGATGAATGGCTATGAGGCTGCCCGCAAAATTAAAGCACTTCGCCCCGAACTCCCGGTAATCGCTGTAACGGCCTATGCCATGACCAGCGACCGTATTACCGCCGAGAAAGCCGGCTGCGACGATTACATTTCGAAACCCATCAACAATACTTCCTTTTACGAGCTTATCGCAAAATATATCGCCTAAAAAAAACTCCCAGCCACGATATTTTCCGGATTGGGAGTTTTTTTATTTTTATGATGGGCGGTCTACAGATGTAGTATTGGATTTTCTCGAAATCTTAGAAATTTGGCAGCGGAAATTTTACTTCAATCTTCCAAGGTAAATTATTAATTTTGAATTTAATGGAATTCATCTCATCCATTAACTGTTCAAATGAAGGCGGATTTTCTTCATAAATCATTTGCTCGAGCATGGTGCTATAATCTTTTTTCCATGCATCCATGGCTTCGACTGTTGGCAAAGGATTGATGGATTGCGGTTGGTGCAAATTATAATTAACGCCACCAACCCGAGTAAACTTTTGGCGGTGTTTTAAAATGGTTGTGTATAGTTCAGGATCGATCAATGCCTTTTCGGCAAATTCAGTTCTTGAAAGTTTCACCACGTCATAAATGTGGCGACTTAGTCTTTCCACCCTTCTTTTTTGGGTAGGTCGCTGGAATTCTTCGTGCAATAGAAATATTTTTTCAAGGAAAGTGCGCTCAGGGTTCACAGTGGGGATATTCACCGGTGCAAGTGTGAATTCCCTGTTAGGATATCTTTCGTCCACAAGAGAGCAGAATGTCTTGACAGTATAAGGTTCTTTTAGAGAACGACTGCCAATTTCAAGCTGTACTTTTGGCTGCAAATAGCCTGGAGATTCAATCACATAAGGATAATATAGGTTGATTTTCCTGTCTCTGTCACTTGCGGCTTCCACTTCCAATTCCAAAGTTAGATCGCTGAAGCCTCTTTCCTGGAATCGTCCTTTTAACTCAGGGAAGAAAACTTCATCGATGTATTTACCTGAAGTTTTTTTAATTTTATCCCTTTGGTTCTTGCTTAGCTCCCCAGTGAAACCAAAAAACTCCCGATCCAAAGCCAAGTCGATATCCTCCGAAAATCGTTCAATCAGTTTCCATGCTTTGCTTAACGAAGTACCGCCTTTAAATAATAGATATTTTGCTACATCCATTTCGAAGATAGTTGCCAGGGTTTGCACCACCCACCAGTCTTTTTCTACGGCAAAAGGCGACATGCCAGTATTTTCAGCAATCTCAATATAAGCATTTCGCCTGGTTTTTTCCGGAGCAAGTAGCCAATTAATCATTTTGGTATTTTTTATGTGCTTGGCGCATAATGATTCTGATCCATTCTGGAGCCAGCTTTATGTCGTGCTCCAAACGATAAGGTTCTTCCTTGTCGAGTTGTTTTAAAATGATAGCCACTTCGCTTTCAGTCGCCAGGTCTTTTCCTATTTCTTTTAGAGCCTGAATAACCAGACTGCTGATTTTTCCGATGGCGGCAAGGTTTTTAGGTGTAGTTTTTTTTAAAATTATTTTTCGCCGTCCTAAATCAATTTTCCTTGCAGCACCATCAGTAAGATACACAACATTCATCGGGATCTGGCTTGAAAGCCCAAGTGCATTCATCGCCATTACCCCGGTAGGAATAATTCTTGCTTTGTCTCTTCTTCTTATCGCTTCAGCTATTGCTTCGGTACCTGGCATTATTCTACCCAAAACCGGATCAATTTCCACACGAGTATAGATTCCACGGGCGATGAGATCTATATCACCTTTTTTCACCAATCGTTGCAATGCTTTGGATATGGCTTTTGCTGTTCCAAAGCTAAGAAAATCCTCAGTGAAAAACAGCGAACCCCGGCCTGCTTTTTTTATTTTCTTTAATATCTTATCTTCAATACTTTGCAAGTGTATTAATGTGTATGTTTGTCGCAAAAATAGTAAATATTTGCGACATTTCTACCGCGACCGTACTTTTTTTGCCTTCATCAAAATGGTAATTCAAAAAAAATCCCAGCAGGGATATTTTCCGGACTGGGAGTTTTTACATTTTTATGATGGGGCAAGTTTACCCGCCAAAATCATCAAAGGCGATGTTTTCGGGGGGAACGCCATAATCGTCGAGCATCTTGAGTACCGCCGAATTCATCATGGGTGGGCCACAGATGTAGTATTCGATTTCTTCGGGTTCAGGATGGCTTTTCAGATAATTATCCATAATTACCTGATGGATAAAGCCGGTGTACCCTTGCCAGTTGTCCTCTTTGCTGGGTTCGGATAGGGCGACATTAAATTTGAAATTGTCAAAATCCTTTTCAATTTTCTCAAAATCGTCCATGTAAAACAGCTCGCGCATCGAACGTCCGCCATACCAGAAAGTAGCTTTGCGCTTGGTTTTTTCGGTGTGGAACAAGTGGAAAAGATGCGAACGCATAGGAGCCATTCCGGCACCGCCACCAATAAACATCATCTCCTTGTCGGTGGGCTTGATAAAGAATTCGCCGTAAGGGCCCGAAACCATCACCTTGTCGCCGGGATTGCGCGAGAAGATGTAGGAGGAGCAGATACCCGGATTTACTTTCATAAATCCGCCGGCTTTTCTGTCCCATGGCGGGGTTGCAATACGGATATTTAGCATTACGATATTTCCTTCGGCAGGGTGGTTGGCCATCGAATAGGCACGATAGATGGGTTCGGGATTTTTCATTTTCAAATCCCACATCTTAAACTTATCCCATTCCTCGCGGTATTCGTCTTCCACTTCCATATCTTTAAACGCTACTTCGCAGGATGGCACGTCAATTTGGATATACCCACCCGATTTGAAATCGATAGTTTCGCCTTCGGGCAGTTTCACCACAAATTCTTTGATAAAGGTGGCCACGTTGTGGTTCGACACCACTTCGCATTCCCACTTTTTGATACCAAAAATTTCGGGTTCCACATGGATTTTCATATCCTCGCGTACCTTTACCTGGCAGCCGAGACGCCAATGGTTCATTTGCTCTTTGCGGGTAAAGTAGCCCGTTTCGGTAGGCAGTATCGAGCCGCCGCCTTCCAGCACCTGGCATTTGCACATAGCGCAAGTGCCTCCGCCGCCGCAGGCCGAAGGAAGATAGATACCATGATTTGACAGTGTGGAAAGCACGGTGCTACCCGGGTCAACTTCCAATTCTTTTTCATCGTTAATCGTTAGTTTAACCTTTCCCTGTGGGGTGAGCTTGGTGCGAACGTAGAGCAGCATGCCCACCAGCGAAAGAATTATCAAAAGGAAAATGGCTATGCTGATGCCAATTACCCCGCCTATACCAGTTGCTAAAATCATTTTAAAAATGTATTAAATTTCTTACTTAATATCTTGTTTGTCAAGTGCAGTCATTGATTGTCATTTGCGTTGCTCGCGTCATATAGATCTCATGTTTTTTTAAATATCTCTTGATCAACTACTTTCGAATAATGACGGCCGCAGGCTCAATGACCACAAATGACTGTTTTTTTTTTACAATTTTATCCCCATAAAGCTCATAAATGCAATACCCATCAGGCCGGTGATGATAAAGGTAATGCCCAGGCCACGCAGGGGAGCGGGAACATTGGAGTACCTTATCTTTTCGCGAATGGCGGCTATGCCCACGATGGCCAGAAACCAGCCCACGCCCGAGCCTAAACCAAAGGAGGTAGCCTCGGCAATGGAGGCATACTCGCGCTCCTGCATAAATAGTGATCCACCAAGAATGGCACAGTTTACAGCGATAAGCGGGAGGAAAATCCCCAGCGAAGAATACAGTGCCGGCGAAAATTTCTCGATTACCATCTCCACCAGTTGAACCATCGAAGCGATAACGGCGATAAACATGATGAAACTAAGAAAGCTCAAATCGACATCGGCCAGCGAAGTACTAAGCCATGTTAATGCGCCTGGTGCCAACAGGTAGTTATTGATGAGATAATTGACCGGTACGGTAATGCCCAAAACAAATACTACGGCAATGCCCAGACCCACCGAGGTCTTCACTGTTTTTGATACGGCCAGGTAGGAGCACATCCCGAGGAAGTATGCAAATACCATGTTATCAACAAAAATGGATTTTACAAAAATGCTAATTAGATTTTCCATGTTATAATTTGTTACTTTTATTCGTTTTTAATGTTGATTTGAGATTGAAGATCTTCTTGATGTCAGATGTCCGATTTTAGATGTTTGATGTTTATGTGTGATTTGTTTATGTTTTGATATTGTGATGTTTAATATTATACCTCTTTGCTTAGGGATTTTAATGTTACCACAAAGATCGAGATTAGTTCATTATTTTCCTTCATCGTGTTTTGAATAAAATCCTTTCCATGAGGAAGCAAACTGGAACGTTCGATTATCTTTTGACAGATTAGTGATTCACGAAGTTCTTTTAGAACGATTTTAACTTTATGAATGAAATCCTTCCTCGATTCGGCTGCCCGGGCTTCACCATAATTCAATGCAGGTGAAGTGCCCGACCGCATCAATTGACCTCCAAGATGATTGCCTGCCGCACTTGCAGGAAGCATTCCCACAAGGTTAAGAATTACCACGGCAAAGTCAATCAATCTATCTTCAAGTTCCTGCTGATTCATTACTTTAATTCACATCTAAAAATTTAACATCCTAAATCCACATCTTACATCAAAAATCACATCATCCATCCACATCGGACATCTGACATCTGACATCGGACATCTTACATCTGACATCGGACATCTGACATCGGACATCTCTAATCTTCAACCAGATCTTTATTCCTACTCCGTTGAACCCAGATAATGATGCCCACGGTGATAAGTGCCATCGGTGGCAAAATCATCAGGCCATTGTCTTTGTATCCAAAATCGTAAAAGGCATCGGGAATGACTTTGTAACCCCATACCGAACCCGAGCCTAAAAGCTCGCGGAAAAAGGCCACTACGATCAAAATCCATCCATAGCCTGCTGCATTGCCGAGTCCGTCCAAAAACGAAGGCCAGGCCTTGTTGCTCATGGCAAAGGCCTCGAAACGACCCATAATGATGCAGTTGGTAATAATCAAACCCACAAATACCGAGAGTTGCTTGGAAACATCATACATAAATGCTTTTAGTACCTGATCGACCAGGATAACCAGCGCGGCAATAACCACCAGTTGTACGATGATACGAATACGCGGAGCAATGGTTTTGCGCAGCAACGAAATAACTACGTTGCCAATGGCCAAAACGGCAATCACCGAAAGGGTCATCACAAAAGCAGGCTCAACTTTTACGGTAACCGCCAAGGCCGAGCAGATACCCAAAACCTGAATGGTGATCGGGTTTTCTTTGTTGAGCGGTGCTGTAAGCAGCCTGCGGTTTTTAGCTGAAAATAAGGGTTCTTTATTGCTCATTGTTATTTATTTTTCTTGATGTATGGAACATAATTTTCGAGGTTGTTTTGAAGCATGGCAGATACACCATCGCTGGTGATAGTACCACCCGAAATGGCATCCACGCCGTGCATGTCGCTATCGGGCACGCCGCCTTTAACAACCTTTACTGAAACAAATTCGCCATTATTGTTAAGAATGGTTTTGCCTTTAAACTCATCCTCGAACCATGAAGTATTGATTTCGGCACCCAGCCCCGGGGTTTCCCCCTTATGGTCGAAGGTAGCTCCGGCAATGGTGTTGAAATCGCTCTCGAAGGCTACGTTGCCCCAAATTGGCCCCCACAGTCCCATGCCGCGCACGGGCACCACGTATGATTGCTTACCGTCTTTTTCGATAACAAAAATTGGCCATACAGGAGTTTCGGTTTTTTTGCCAGCTTTAATATCTTTCTTCCGATTGAGTTGTACTTTCAGGTCGATGTCGAAGGGACGTACCTGGCCTTGTTTCAGTTCGCCATTTTCGTATAGGCTTACTATGTTGCCTGCCGAATCCACCGATACTTCCTTAACGATGTGGCTATTGTAGGTTTTCTCAGCTTCATCGCGGCTGGTCTCGATAGTAGCCGAAGCCAGGATGCCCTGGATTTTTTCGGCCTTAACGTTGGCTTCCTGGTAAGGCTTTAGCACCATGGCTGCCGTTGATAGTATCGCAGCCACCAGTATCACCATCACCGAGGCATACATAAAAATATATCTGTTTGTAAACATAATTACTTCGTTTTATGCGCTTGCTAATTGAGCACGTTTCATGCGTTTTTTAATATTCCCTTCCACCACGTAATGGTCGATGAGGGGAGCAAATACATTCAGCAGCAGGATGGCCAGCATCATGCCTTCGGGGTAGGCCGGGTTGAGCACGCGGATGAGCACTGCCATAACGCCGATCAAAATACCGTAAATCCATTTCCCTTTATTGGTTTGCGAGGCACTCACCGGGTCGGTTGCCATATAAACGGCACCAAAGGCAAAGCCACCCATGATGAGATGGTAGTAGGCAGGAATAGCCATGTAGGCATTATCGGGCGCAACATAAGGCCCGATCAGATTGAAAAGAGCTGCCAGACCAAAACCCCCAAGAAATACCGAAAGGATTATGCGCCAACTGCCAATGCCTGTGGCGATGAGGATGAGCGCGCCAATCAAAATCAAAAAGGTAGAGGTTTCGCCAATAGAACCTGGGATAAAACCGAAGAACATATCGCTTACTGATTGGTTGAGATGCTGACCGGTGAGCAAATTACCCAGCGGAGTAGCTCCCGAAATTGCATCGCCATGGTCAGCTATCCATACCTTGTCGCCCGACATATCCTGTGGGTAAGCGAAAAACAGGAAGGCACGGGCAGTGAGTGCCGGATTGAGAATATTCATGCCGGTTCCACCAAAAACTTCTTTACCGATAATTACGGCAAAAATCGTAGCCAGGGCAACCATCCACAAAGGGGTATCCGGGGGAACTACCAGTGGGATAAGCATCCCTGAAACCAAAAAGCCCTCGTTTACCTCATGGCCACGTAATTGGGCAAAGATAAACTCGACACCCAGGCCTACACCGTACGAAACCACTACGATGGGTAAAACCTTGATAAGGCCAAACAGGAAATTTTGCCATAGTGTAGCCGCTTCGCCAAGAGAAAGGTGATGCTGATATCCCACATTCCACATACCAAAGAGCAGTGTAGGAATAAGTGCAATTACCACCACACTCATGGTGCGTTTCATGTCGATATGGTCGCGAATATGGCTACCCTTGTTGGTAGTTTTGTTAGGAACAAAAAGGAAGGTTTCGAAAGCATCGAAAGTACTTTGAAGGTACGAAAACTTTCCTCCCTTCTCAAATTGCGGTTTAATCTTGTCAACTATATTTCTTAAAGCATTCATTAGTTAAGTATTGTTTTTAAGCATTAACTCATTTCTTTTCGCATCATATCGATACCCTGGCGCACAATAGCTTGTATTTCGCTTTTTGAAGTATCGATGTATTCTACCAGGGCAAAGTCTTCTTCGTCCACTTCGTAAATGCCCAGATTTTCCATGGCATCAATATCTTCCACTATTATCGACTTGATCAACTGCAGGGGGTAAATATCAAAGGGAAATACTTTCTCCATTTCGCCGGTCATAACAAAGGCACGCTCGCCACCATGAAAATTGGTGTCGAGACGATATTTTTTGTTTTTCCCGTTGAGGAAGGTAGGGAAGGAATTGGAGAAGCTAAACTTACCAAAACCGGGCAGTGCCCAGCCAAACATTTCATAATAATCGCCTTCGGGCAGCACCGTTACCAGGGAATCGTAGAAACCGATAAAGCCGATCTTGTCGATTTTCCGTCCGGTAAGCGCGTTGCCACTAATGTAGCGAACCGTGCCGGACTTAATATTATTTTTGATCAGTTCGGAAATCGAAGCCCCGATTTTAGTTTTATAATATTTAGGCTTTTCGACTTCCGAGCCTGCCAGGGCAAAAATGCGTTCAGCATTAAATTTACCTTCCAAAAACAGTCGTCCGATGGTAAGCACTTCCTGGGGGCGCAGATGCCAAACTACATCACCCTTATTTATCGGGTCGAGTTTATTGATTTGTGTACCCACGTTTCCTGCCGGATGCGGACCTTTGAAATAATTGAACTGAACCCCTTTTGAGTTGGTAAATACCTTGGAGCTGGCATCGCCGCCAGGCAGGTTGAGATGGATGGTGCCGGTGCATAATTTTTTAAGTGCATCGATACCAATCTGGAAGGCTTCACCCTGACCATGTACAATAAGGTCGTAGTCGGGGGCCAGGGGCGCAGTGTCGAAGCCCGAAATAAAGATGGCTTTGGGGCTGTGGCCGGGATCGGCAATTACATTATAAGGACGCTGGCGGATAAGAGGCCAAACACCACTTTCGAGCATCTTCTCAATAATTTCTTCACGTTGCAGGGTGCTGGGATTGGCGGCTCCAAAATCTACAGCACTTTGATCGGTGTCAGCCTTAATGCTTATTTCGAGCAAGACCCGCTTGGCTCCCCGGCGTATCTCCTGAATCGTGCCGCTAACCGGCGAAGTAAATTTAATGTTTGGGCGGTACTTATCGTAAAACAGGGCTGCGCCTGCCTTCACCTTATCCCCCTCGTGGACAAGAATCTTGGGGAAAACACCATGAAAGTCGATGGGCTTGATGGCATAATTGTCGGCTTCGATTTCAACGATGGTTTTTTCGGCTTCCCCCATCAGCTTGATGTTTAAGCCTTTTTTGATACTAATAGTTTTCGACATATCTAATTTTCAAAATGATACTAGCGTAAAATCTGATTTTGCTTTGGCTGCGAAAAGCGGTGCAATAATATGAATTAAAATTCATTCGTTTTTAACCCGCCATTAAAATAAATTGACATTGGCCTGATATTGTACATTTTTTGACACATCCGTTTAAAAAGATTGATTTTTATCAACTTTTTATTTGCTTCCACAGGGCTTATCCGTATTATTAATCAAAATCAAAATGCAAAAATATGTAAAATGTTAGATGTATTGTTAAGAAATTAACAAAAAAATAATTGAAATTATTCTTGTATTAATAATACATCAAACTACTTTTGCCAAAATTTTCAATTAGCAAATGATGGATACAGAATCAGAAAGAATTGCTTCGTCGCTAAAAAAGCTTTTCAGCACCGCCAGCGATATTTATGTTAACACCACTACCAAAGAGTGTGAGGCCAAGATATCGGTGGATGAGTTTCGTGGCGAGATTACCGAACGGATGTACCAGGATGGCATCCAGTTTTCGATGGTCGATTATTGGGATTCGCTGCCTTTTAAGTACGTGTTTGAATACCGCGACCGACTGAAATCATAACCGCATCAAGGTCGCATGCTGCCATGTGCCGGGTGTCGGTAGATTAATTTCCGGGCACGATAATAAAAGTAGCCCTGGTGCGCTATATATGCCCAATATTTTTTCCGCATTTTCGAGCTATTAATGGTGAAACTGTGAAAATTGCATTCTTTCTGATGCAGAAGCAAGCAGCTTACGAAAGCGGAAGATTAGATTAATACAAGCAACGAGCGCAGGATGAGATTAAAAATAATAGACTGGTACATCATCAAGAAGTTCCTTGGAACATTTTTCTATTCCATTGCCCTGCTCACCATTATCATTATCGTTTTTGATATCTCCGAAAAAATTGACGATTTCATCGAGAACGAAGCTCCCCTCAACAAAATCATCTTTGAGCATTACTTGAATTTCATCCCCTATTTTGTGAATATGTTCAGCTATCTTTTCACATTTATAGCGGTCATATTTTTTACCTCCAAGCTGGCCATGAATACCGAGATTGTAGCCATACTTAGCAGCGGCGTTAGTTTCAACCGGCTTTTGTACCCCTACCTTTTGTCGGCCTTTTTTCTTACCATCATGTCGTTTTGGCTGGCCAACTTTATTATCCCCAACGCCAACATCAAGCGCAGGGCTTTCAAAGATCAGTACATCGAAAAACTTACCAAGAACATGGATCAGCATATCCATATTCAAATTTCGCCCGGCACCTTCATTTACGCCGAGTCGTTCAATGCCAACACCCTTACCGGACAACGTTTCAGTATCGAAAAATTTGATAAAAACCGTGCGTTGCTCTACAAGCTCAACTCCGACAAGATTGTGTATGATACCGCTACCGGCCAATGGAAGATTTATAATTATTACATCCGCAAAATCACCGATAGCAGCGAATATCTGACTAAGGGAGCCGTGATGGACACGCTGATAAATCTGGCTCCTTCGGATATGTTTATCCAGAAGGAGGATTTTGAGGTGATGAATTATTTCGAGATACGCGATTATATTGCCGAGCAAAAAATGAAGGGCAATCCCAACATTATGGAATATGAGGTGGAGAAGCACAAGCGCCTGGCCTTTCCCTTTGCCACCCTCGTAATGACGGTGATCGGCATGTCGCTATCTTCGCGCAAGGTTCGTGGCGGCATCGGCCTGCATCTGGGGCTGGGCATCGGCCTGGCATTTTTGTTTATCCTCATCATGCAGGTATCCACGGTTTTTGCCGTTTCGGGCAACCTCTCACCCGGCCTTGCCGCCTGGCTGCCCAATATTATCTTTGGGGTCATCGCCATTTTCCTGTATGTGCAAAGGATGCGCTAGATAGTGTCTGTCTTTAAAGTATCAGATAGAAAAATATACGATTTCAGATTAACGATTTTAGATTTAAGATGTTGGTGATATTCAAGCCAATCTAAAATCTTAAATCGTCCCGAAAAGTCAAAATTTTTAATTTTTATTTCTTTTCGAGGATGCACGAGCGTAGCTCGGCATTAATCGTCAATCTAAAATCAAAAAAAGTCGACTTTATGGACAAGCACTAGATAGTCAGAGTATGACTTTAAGCCATGCACTGAATAATACTATCCAAATCAATGGTCGAATTTTCCGGAGCGGTTCTGTAGATAGAAAAAGGTGAGGGAGGCTTAGAGTAATTTCATCAGTGCAGCAACAATGGCAATAGATGCAGCCATCATACCACCGAGTTTAATGGTGAGTTTCGATTCGAGGTTTTTAAATTGATTGCTAAAAGTAATTTCCATCTCTTTCATGTCGCGCTTGAGTTCTACTCTTAGATCTTCAATATCACGCTTTAGCGAATTGTGCTTTTCATCGATATCTGCTCTAAAAGCTATTTCCATCTCCTTCATATCACGTTTGAGTTCAACTCTCAATTCCGAAATATCACGTTTGAGTTCAACTCTCAATTCCGAAATATTACGTTTGAGTTCGATCCGCATGTGTGCAATATCACGCTTTAGGCTGGTATCAAGTTCTTTCAAATCTCGTTTGGAAGCCAGTTTATCATCAATAATCTCCCTGAAGGTTTCGGCCTGTATCTCTGCCTGCTGTTGCGTAAAGCCCGCAGCCATCAGCCGCTTGCTATAAGCCAGGGTATCGAATGTGAATGTTTCAGGCATAAGTGATAATTTATTAATGAAGGCAAAGATACAAAACTTAAATAAATGGTGGAAATTTGATTTTCGCAAATATTAGTTTTCACATAACCTACGATAAAAGTCACACCGTGAATAAGTCTAAGCAATTGCACTATTTCCCAAAAAGAGTGTTTCAGGCTCAGGCAGGATTCACGGTATGACTGCTGATAACACGGATGAAAGTCACACCGTGAATAAGTCCAGGCAGTAGCACCGCTTCCCAAAAGTAGAGTTTCAGGCTCAGGCAGAATTCACGGTGTGGCTACTAAATTAAAAAATCAGGAAACCGCTTTAGCATGGATAATATTATGAATCATTAAACCGGAAGGTGTAATCTTGAAAAGAAAAATCCAGTTCTTTTTATAAACTGCACATCTGAAATTTCTTTCGCTAAATTTCTTGTGCCTGCATTCAACATATTTAAAGGGAAAAACGCCGAGACCATCTCCAAAATCAATCAATTGATCAATAAGATTTTCGGCATTTTCAGGAGAGCAATCCCATACATAGTCGTATATATTTTGGAGGGCTGTAAGAGCTTCCGGTTTCCATACTATTTTGATTTCTGCGCCGCCCATTGTTTCATCTTTTGCCGAACCTCATCCGCAGCAAAACCTCCCTTAGAGCGTTCCATGCTATCTATCAAAAGATCAATTTCTTGTTCTGAAGCAGGCCGTGAGGGATTTGTCCAATTGTATTCGCCCGGTGCTTCATTTGCCGATGAAAGGTTTGATTCTTTTTTATCAGGACTGAGCGGCTTCACAGATTTTACGAAGCTAAGTTTTTTAACTACCTGTATAAAAGCCTGCAAATTAGCGGCATCTTCAATATCAACCAAAAGAGTTTTCATAAGGCAAAAATACGAAACTTTCTGGAAAAAGTCACACCGTGAATAACTCCGGAAAGTGGTGCAATCGCTCAAAAAGTGGAGTTTCAGGCTTTGGCAGCATTCACGGTGTGACTATTTCATATTGCGGAGAAGAAATGCTATTGGATCAACTCTGTAATACCTGCTGTAACCGAGGCCAAAAATGTGCTTTTTACCGATGTAACTTTGCGAATGATGAGGGATTCATTAAGAAGGAAGATTTTATGAAGGCGGATATAACTTCTAAGTGGCAACTCCCATCTGTCGTAGTTTGCCCTATTTATTTGCAGTGACAAACCATCATGTTTTGTTTTGGAGGTAATCTGCACCAGAAGGTAATCGCCGGTTTGGTTTATTTTGGTGTTGGAAATAATGAGGGCGGGGCGTTTTTTGCTAAGGCTGGCTTCCGAAAACGGAAAATGAACGCTGACTATATCTCCCTGATTAAACATAAGGATATTTTTTTACAGGAGGCTATCCCAACGCTTGTCTTCTACACTGTCCCACTCTTCCGACAGGCTTTCCTGCGAAAGCAAAGTAATGGGGTCAAGCATCGGATTCTTTTCAGTGATTTTGAAATTTTTTTCCAGCTTTAGTTGGGCAATAAGGGCATTTACCCTTTCAAAATCGTTTTCGCTGCCTAGTGTAATTTCGATGGTTTTCATATCAAAAATTATAAAAATAATTTTAGCAAAGATAGTTTTTTTTTTAACAAAAGTCACACCGTGAATGGCTCCTGGCTGTTGCACCACTTCCCAAAATAATGTTTCAGGCTCAGGCAGAATTCACGGTGTGACTGCGAAGGATTTTTTTTATTTTAGCCCCCAATTTTTTTTGACTTGTAATAACAAAAAATACCCATATCCAAGCTCAAGCCTATGAAAAATCTGCTACTCTTTTTTATATTAATTCCAGGTTTAGCACTTTCTTCTTATGCAGAAATTAATACAGACAGCCTGAAAACAGCCCTAGAAATAGCTCCTGCCAACGAAAAAATTGAAATTTATGAGCAGCTCATCAAAGCCAATACGCCGGCAAATCCCGAGCAGGCCATCACCTATAGTAAGGTTTTAATCAATCTTGCCGACAGCATAAAAAATAATGAAGGCCTTGCCCTGGGCTACCGCATGCTGGCCATGGTTTACGAATATCAACACAGGTTCGACCTTAGCCTGGATTATTGGATAACCAACTTAAAAATCGAACAAAAGCTGGGCAACCTGAAAAATCAGGCTTACACCAGCATAACTATTGGCTCATCCCTGCAACACCTCTCACGATATGATGAAGCCCTGCACTATTTTGGCGAGGCACAAAAAATCCTGGAAGACATCAACGATCTGCGTGGATTGGGGCTTAACTATGCAAATGCAAGTCTGGTTTACGAAAAGAAAGGAATGTTGCCCAAAGCACTCGAATACAAGATAAAAGCCCTGCAAAGTGCCGAGCAACAAGCCGACAGCAACAGCATCGCTTATGCACTGGGTGCGGTGGCCGTTTGCCAAACCAAGCTCCAGAATTACCAAAAGGCCATCGACAACTACTCGCGCGCCATCCAAATTTACGAACAAATAGGCAAAACCCACAATGCGGTGCATACCCTGGCCAACCTCGGCGTGGCCTACAACTCGACTGGGCAAAACCAAAATGCCATGGATGCTTTTCGCAAGGGACTGGCCTTGAGCGCAACGATAAATTATACCTTCGGACAAGCCATTGTGCAGATGAATATTGGCGAAGTACTCCTAAAAAACAACCAGCCCGACAGTGCCATGTTTTACCTGGAAGAGAGTAACAAAACTTTTTTGGAGCGCAACGATCCCCACCCGCTCTGTTACAATTACAAACTGATGGGCAGCTACTACCTGAAAGCCGGCGATTTTCAGAAAGCCATCGAATACCTGACAAAAACTTATAATTTATCACACGATATTCAGGCTCCCGACATGCACCGCGATGCGGCACAACTGCTCAGCAAAGCCTTCGAGCAAGCGAGCCAACCGGATTTGGCTCTGCAATACCACAAAACCTTTAAGCACTACGCCGACAGCCTGTTCAATGCCGAAACCATTGCCGAAACCATTGCCGAAACCACCCGCCTTGAAACACAGTACCACTTTGATAAAGAAAGCCAGAAAACAGCTTTGCTGCACCAGGTGCAACTGTCAAAAAAACAAACCATCATCATCAGCGTAATTGTAGGGCTGGCGATTGTAAGCACTCTGCTGCTCTTGCTTTTTATCCAATACCGCCGAAAAAATGCAGCTTACAAAGTGCCGTACCGCAAAAACATGGAGCTGATCGAACGGACGGAAACTAAGGATAAAAAAGAAATACTGAAAAACGGGGAGCTGTTCCAATTGATAGAACAGAAAATGCAGGAAGCAGACTTGTACAAAATCAAAAACCTGAACCGCGATGTCTTGGCCGACAAATTGAACTCGAACTACGATTACATTCAAAAAGCCATAAAAGACCACACCGGGAAAACCGTAAACGAATACATTACCTCCTTCCGCGTAAACGAAGCGATGAAATTAATAGCCGATGATAGCTATTTAAAAAAGAATTCGCTTTCGGCCATACCCGCCGAAATTGGCATGACCCAATCCACCTTTTACCGTGCTTTTAAAAATATAGCGGGCATGACACCCTCGCAATTTCAAAAACTATCCAAAAAATAAAACCGCCACCAATACCACTCTACAAAAAAGCCGGCATCAAACCTACATACTGCATTTCTTTCGCTGCACTTCCCTTCAGCCCGGACTTTTGCGAGCCCCTCAGCAACTATACACCCTGCCTTTCTACCACAAATATTTCCCGATACAGCAAATTTGCGGATATGGGAAAACCTTTATTTTTTTCTTCCCTAAATATCCTTTTATTTTACGATTCAATCCAAATCCGGCGAAAAAGATGCTTTTTAAAACGACAGACCATATTAATATTTTTATCCGCTTTCCAATTAAAAATCAAAAATCCCTTCGCAATTTTTTTTGGCTGCATCCCATTTGCGCTTTTCATTTCCGACTTTCAAAATGGACTCTTCATGCTTAGGCAGAATTTGCCGGGTGAAAAATAATTACAAAATCTTGTTTACCAAAACATAAAAATAGGACTATAATAATAGTACTAACACAAAAACGTAAAAATTATGTCGAAACAAAGATGTGCCCTCTGTGGGCAAACCAAAGAAACCTCCTGGCCGGGAGCCAAGTTCTGCTCAAAATGCGGATTCATTTGTTCAACCTGCGGTAAGAGCCGAACACATCAGTGCCCTAAATGTGAAAAATATTCATTGAAAAAATAAATTGAACCATGGTAGTTTTATCGATCTATGAAAACTTTATAGGCCCGGTTGGAGGCATTTTGGTTGCCTGGGGAATTGGTTGGTTGCTTAAGAAACTTGGCTGGCAAAAAGGTTCAACAGTTTTTTATGTCATTGCATTTTGCCTGGTTCTGTGGTATTTGATACGATTTATCAAGAGTTGCACATCATAAGAAAAGTGCTTGGTGAAAATACCAGGGCGGCTTTTTATTACCTCAAAAGAAGTCTTTCACAACCGACGTTTTTTATGGGTAATATCATCTAATGAAAAAAAAGTTCAAAATCTTGTTTACCAAATCATAAAAATGGGACTATAATAATAGTACAAACACAAAAACGTAAAAATTATGTCGAAACAAAGATGTGCCCTCTGCGGGCAAAGCAAAGAAACTTCCTGGCCGGGAGCCAAGTTCTGCTCAAAATGCGGATTTATTTGCTCAACCTGTGGAAAAGGGCGAACGCATCAGTGCCCGAAATGTGAAAAATATTCATTGAAAAAATAAATACGATGGGATTATTTAATTCAACTTGTCCAATTTGTAAAGAGACAAAAGCCAACAGTGAAATGGCTAAATGCGAACGATGCCTTTCCAAAATGTGTCGCGAACACATTACCTCGCACGATTTCGCAAGCCCAAATGGTAAAATAACACATCATTTGCTGTGCCCAAATTGTAGCAGGGAGGTTGCTCAAAAGTATGGATAATCAACAATTATGTATCAACATGTTTTGAATTGGATAAAAAACGGGCAATGGGAAAAGCCGAAGAAATGACCCCATCCCCCTCAACCAAACTGGATGTTTCGTTGTAAATGTTCAGTTTGGTTTTTACCTAATTAAAAAAAAAATATATTATGTCGAATACAATAAAAAGCATACAGATAAATGATTTGGGCAATAAATATTATAACCAGGGAAACCTTGAAAAAGCCCTCTCGTGCTATAATCAGGCAATTAGCCTGGATGACAAAAATTCAATAGCCTTTTTAAACCGCGCTAACCTCTTTGCAGATTTATCAAGCAACGATAGTACATTTTACCCAAAGGCAATTAGCGATTACAATCAGGCTGCCATCCTCGACCCTTCGGATGCAGGAATTATTTATAACCGTGCCGTTACTCATCAGGAAAACAACAAACTTGAGGAAGCACTCAGGGATTTTGATAGAGCAACAAAATTAAACCCAAACCTTGATAATGCCTATTACAATATGGGTATAATTCTTTACAAAGTGGGTCAAAAAACTAAAAACATGGATGTGGGCAAAGCAGCTATCAAGCACTTTTTAAAAGCTGAAGAACTTGGCAATCAAGCAGCCATTAATGTATTGAATAAAATTAGGTAACCACCAAAAATAAAAACACATCATGCCTTGGAAAAAAGACGGTAACGAAGCAATCTTCATCATGGATTTGAAAAATGACTTTCAAATCCTGAGTGAAGAAGAAAAACTAATAATCCTGAGTTCAAACCCCGATGCATTGCTATCCAAAACCTTTGATATTTTGGACAAAGCATATCGAGACACTGACAATGATAGAATAAAGGTGGGTCTTCAGCGCCTTGAAGGATTAATGCAACTGGATTTTATACAATCGGATTACATGAAAATCCGCACCTTGCTCTCCTTGTACTTTGGGTATCACATATATAAAAACAGTAAAACAGGACGCTTTAAAACGTATGTGGATTGGGATTCATTTTCCTCGCATTGTAAACGAAATTTTCCAGCGGTTTCAAACTTTAAGGGCAAAACATTTTCATCCATCCATGGCATTATCAAACTTTTCCTTAGCCTGGGTAATAACGCAACAGTAAAAGGGTACGCCGAGATTAAGGGCTGGTACTCCGAGTCTGAATATCATTATTTTGAAGATGGTGGGATTTTGGATTATGCTGCCGGAATGGAAGCTGATAAAAATGCCGTTGCCAAAAACTCCGATACAACAAGCAAAAGTGTAATTCTATTAATTTTTGCCGCAATAATGGCGGTGGCATTCTTCATGCCCACCTACAATTTTGGCGGTGCGCATAAAGTAAGCGGATTCTCGGCCTTGTTCGATACCGGTATATTTTTCAATGCCGATAACTATGGTTCTACTCCGCACTGGCATTTGATGATAGGAAGTTTAATTGCTTTGACCTACGGATTTTATGCCATCAATCTTTTGGTGATTTTAACAAATTTCAAAACAAAAATCTTTTTCATTTTCGCAGGCATCCTCCTCTACGGTTCTATATTTTTGTTTGGATACGAGTGGTATTCGTCAGGCTCTTTTACATCTTTTTTCCACCAAGCCGGACTTGGCTTCTATCTGGGATCGGTGGGGGCAGGATTGTTTCAAACTATTTGGCTTGGAGTGGATTGATTAACCTGTTAATAAGAGAAATTATCAATAAGCAAACGAAAACACAATTGCTGTGGAAGATCTAATTACATTTATCGGATGGGTGGTGGGGATTTTGGCAACCATATATGTGGCTGCAATCATCTTAGAAATTGCAAAACCAATTTTTCAAATAATCCTATTTGTATTTTTTCAACCATTGGGAAAATATTTTGGGACATGGGTTGGGACAATCCTAATTTGCTATTTCTATTTCGATTTTGACTTTTGGAGCGTTGTATTTATCGATGCGTTTATTCTTATTCCACTAGGACAAATCGTTTTTATTTACTATTGGTATCCGTGGGCAAAAGAGGATTACTCAAAATTTTCAAAACCCATGCAATATAATCAATTGGTAAGGACAGATTCCAGTGGTAATATGGTAATTGGCCGAAATGGAATGGAAAAATATGATTACACCCCAATAGGGAGAAAGAAAAGAAAGATTAGACTTAAAGATTGGCTGGAATGGTGGAGGGATATGATAATCAACTACAAAATTCCTGCACTGGATCAAAAGATTTCTAAAGCGTTTTGGCCAATTAGTGTAGTTTCCTTTTTGATTTGTTGGGCAATAGTAAATTATTTCATTATGAATTAACGTTCAAAAATTTATAGAAGATAAACATGGAAAACAATCAAATTGATTTTATTAATGTAAAAGGTGGGGACTTTATTATGGGAGCCCCAAGAGTGCCTAAACGGAATTTTCTTGCACATGAAGTTGAAGTGAGCAGTTTCCAGATGAGTAAATACATGATTACGCTGAGTCAATTCAATTCATTTCTTGAAGAATATGGGAGCGACCTCGTTAAGACGGGCGAAAACCAAGGAAAGAAGATGGTAGAAAAGCAAAAGGGATTTAAAAAAGAGGGGAATACCTGGCAAATAAAGGAGGGACACGAAAACTTCCCGGTTGCTGTTACCTGGCATGGGGCAAATGAGTTTTGCGCCTATTATGGCTATCGCCTTCCAACAGAAGCTGAATGGGAGTATGCCGCGAAAGGGGGCATGTTAAGCCAGGGTTTCGATTACAGTGGGAGTAATAATTTGAGCGAAGTTGCTTGGCACAAAGACAGTTCCTTTAATAAAGAGCACTTTGCCGTAGGTCAAAATAAATCAAATGAATTGGGCTTTTATGATATGAGTGGCTTAATGACTGAATGGTGCAGCGACTGGCATGATAAGGGTTATTATTCCACCAGTCCCAAAAAAAACCCACAAGGGCCATTATCAGGAAAAGCGAAAGTTAAGCGAGGTGGCAGTACTAATTTCCTTTTCCCCAAATTGTTGCATTATGTCAGTTGTAGGGATTTAGCACACCCAGATGTATCTATGGGAACAGAAGGTTTCAGGCCGGTTTTAAGTATTGCGGAGGATGCCGAAGTTGTATTTGAGGAAGATAAGCATGTAACAGATGAGAATTCAAAAGTGGGTAAAAATGCTTACGGAACACCGGAGGATATAATAAAGGAAAGCAAAAAATCAAGCAGTACTTCACTTATATTAGGCATCGTGATTTTGATAGGAGGAATAGTTGCCACAGCAGCATCCGAAGGACAATACCTTTTTCTTGGAGCAGCAGCTGCTGGTCTGATACTGATAATAAAAGGCGCAATGGGAAAATAACAGCCTAAAAAAACTTTTCTAAAACAAAAACAAACCTGTCCCGATCAGGCTAAACTATCGGGGGCTAAAACTGCTTGGCCTGAATAGCAGTAAACTAAACTTAAATTTATTATTATGGAAGATTCAATTGGAATTTTATTGGTGCTTTATGTGGCAATCATCGTGTTTATGATCGTAGCTATGTGGAAAGTATTCACAAAAGCCAACGAACCCGGGTGGACTTGCCTTATCCCGATTTACAACATTATTGTGCTTTTGCGAATCATTGGCAAAGACTGGACAAACCTTTTGTGGATACTATTGCCGGGTATCGGCGCAATTATTTTACAGGTTATCGTAGTAACCGGAGTAAGCAAATCCTTTGGTAAACAAGGCACAGGCTTCGGTGCAGGTTTATTTTTCCTACCTTTTATTTTCTACCCAATTTTGGGTTTTGGAAGTGCGCGGTATGTGGGAAATCAATAGGTGTAAACTTTCAAATTATATGGAAACAGTATAGATTCTATTTTTTTGATTTATTATAATGGATTTTAGACAGTTATCTTAGTAATATTGAAATAACTCATTATAAACAAACAATAAATTATTCACTCAAACTTAAAAAATTATGTCGAAACAAAGATGTGCCCTCTGCGGGCAAACCAAAGAAACCTCTTGGCCGGGAGCCAAGTTCTGCTCCAAATGCGGATTTATTTGTTCAACCTGCGCTAAAGGCCGCAGCAGCCAATGCCCGAAATGCGAGAACCGAACATTGAGGTAATGATAGCACTCCCTCAAATTACCAAACTGAATATTTTAGCGTAAATATTCAGTTTGGCTTTTTGTTGAGCGTTACTTTATCAAGAGTAAAAACATCGACAAAATGTCGAAAATCAGCGAAAGTACCCAGTAGTGTAATGAAATGGGCAATTAGTATGCTCCAAACAATTTAAATGTATTACGGAAAATAACAATCAGTATAAAAATTTAAAAAAAAGATTATGAGCAATTTTACACCAAAGCAGGAACGCCTATACCAGGAAGTCAAGCACCAGATTTTCGACATGTTAAGAAAAGGAGAACAAGAAGATTTAATAATGATAACGCTAATCATGAAGGGTATAGGAATTTTTGATGTTATGGCAAAGGAGCTCATCGCCAGGGCTAAAAGTGAAATATAACAATAGCATTACTTATGATGGTTTTATCATTGAATAAACACAATAAAACTTTTACTATGGAAGATTTAAACAATAACTACGAACAGATTTGCATAATGCTTAATAAAAGCTTTGCAAATGGAACAATATCTAGTATAGGAAAAGATTTTGAAGAGATCGTAAAAAACCAGAGCCTAAACAACATGACGGTAAGCTCTGTATTTGGTTACTTGTTGTTTTGGTGGACTGAATCGTATGACAACCCCGGAGATAATAAATCCCGTACAATTCTTAAAAATGCAATTCTCACATTTCAAAACTTCGCCCCAGAAATATATCCACAAGTATGGCATCGCTTACAAGAAACTCACCGTGATCTGGTGATGGACTTGTTTCCAGAAAGATTTTAATCTCTTTAAAAATATCACAAATAAAAAAAACATCACTTATGGGAATATTCGACTTTTTATCTTCAAAAGACTCGCTGTTAAAACAGGCCATCGATAATGGTGACCAGGTGAAGATCATCAAATTGATTGATCGTGGAGCTAACAAAAACATTAAAACAGACACTGGAAAAACTGCTTTGGAACTGGCAGTTGAGAAAGAAAATTTGAAATTATTGGAATTATTGCTTGCCAGGAAAGTTGATCTTGAAATACCATTTCAGGATGGCAATACGGCATTGATGGCAGCATTGAAAAAGAAAAATGAAACAATTGCGAGCTTGTTGGTTGATGAAGGAGCAAATATAAATATGAAATCTTCAGACGGTCATAGCCCGCTTATTCAATCGATACTAAATTCATTTTTTAATTTTTCAGTTAAGCTAATTAACAAAGGGGCAGATATAAAACAAAAGTATGAAAGTAGTTCAATAATTTGGTTGGTATTATCTGATTACTCAAAGGATCAAAGTAACAAACTGATTAATATTTTAGTTGAAAAAGGGATTGATCTGGATCAAGAAAGCAATGATGGCTTCACTGAATTGATGTATGCAATTGATCAAGGTGATGATGAGTTAGTCCAATTGTTGCTTGATAGGGAGGCTGATGTAAATTATTATTCAGAAAATAGTAAATCAACACCACTATCGATAGCAATTGTACATGGAAATTTGCCTATTATGCAAAAACTGATTCAACATAAAGTTGATATCAATTACGAAAAGAAAAATTTATCAAGTGCAATAAGTTTAGCAATTGAAAAAAGTAATAATGAAATTTTAAAACTTTTGTTAAAAAATGGTGCGGAGATTAAAACGAAACCAAACGGGAACAGCTATTTACAAGATGCAATAATGAGCGACAATGCAAATGTTGAAATTATAAAGATTTTGGTTGAAAACGGTGCAGATGTGAATGAGGGGTATGACAATAGCTTTTTAGGATTTACCCAAACACCATTAATGTTCGCACTTGATCGGAAACGTGTTCAAATTGCTGAATTCCTGATAAAAAACGGTGGTGATCTTCACTTTGAATCAAATGGAATTACACCATTAACCTATGCGATTAAACTTGAAAATGAACAGATATTAAGCTGTCTTCTGGCTAAAAACATTTTACCAAAAGCTAATGATTATTTTAACGCTGCAAAATTATCTACCCGGGAAGAGGTTGAAAATGGCGATCTGATGTTTAAATCATACAGCGATAAAATGCCATATTTCCTAACAAGAGCAATTTCACTTAATCCTAATTATGGTGAAGCCTATGGATACAGAGGCGTTTATTATTGCGCAGAATTAGGATACAGGCAAAACCCTGAATTAATATCAAAGAGCCTTACAGACCTGAATAAAGCTATACAACTTGGCTGCACAAATCCTTTATTCTTTTTTAGCAGGGGTGTGGCAAATGACGAGAGTGGGAATATTGATGCTGCAATATCTGACTTTTCGATATACTTAAAAAGCTACCCTAAAGGCAGTGGTGCATACAATAACAGAGGGCTTTTGTACAAAATAAAAGGCAATTACCTGGCAGCAGAAAAGGATTTTACCATGAAAATAACTTTAGATAAATATGGTACTGCAGGCTATTTAAATAGATCTGGTTTGTATTTTGCAACAAACCGGGAAAATGAAGGAGCAAAGGACTGTGAAGCTGGCTTAAAAATTGACCCTGATCAGCCAACACTTGTGAAAAACCTCGGCTTATACCATTACAACCAGATTGCAGAAAAACCTCATTTAGCAAGTGTTCCTTTGATTAAGCAAGCGATGACTTTACTAAGAAAGAGTATGGACATGGGAGATGAACAAGCAAGGGGATGGTATAATGCTCTAAAGAACAGATATAACTATGAACCGGACTGATTTGATAAATTAGTCTTTAAAATAAAAATATTTTTATCAATGAAATTTTGAATCAAGACGCAAAAACGGGTATTAAAACTGGTTTGAAATTTTTTAAGATAGGGCATTCAATAATGAAGCAGTATTTTTTTATCCTCCTAATTACTTTTCACTTTTCGCTATCAGCCAACGAGTTCATCGTAAAATCATTTACCCATGCCCAAAACGATCTTACGGCAATCAAAAATAAACGGCTGGATGTAAATGATGAAGTAACGGCTCTGATAAAGGTGCAAACGGATTTATCCGATTTGTTTTTTGATTCGAACCTCAACATTGTTGGCGACATAAACGAAAACCTGGGGGAATACCTGGTGTATTTATCGCCCGGCGAAAAAATGCTCCAGATAAGAAAAGAAGGTTTTATCCCGCTTCACTTTGGGCTGCCGCTGAATATAGAATCAGGGAAGGTGTATGTTTTGGTATTAACCAGCACAGAACCGGTTAGCAATGCTGCAAATAATAAAAAATTGCTTTCCGAATTTGTAATTATCGATAGTGATCCACAAGGTGCATCAATATATATTAATGATGAATACTTGGGGGTTACACCTATCGAAAAACCCATGCTGGAAGGCTCATACGCCCTTAGCATACAATTACCTAATTATTTCACCCACTCCCGGGATTTTGAAGTGGTGGCCGATGTGCTAACAAAAATATTCACTTCACTAAACCCAAAATTTGGGCATCTCCATATTGTTTCAACACCAGTGGCAAATGCCAGTATTATCCTAAATGGCAATCAACTCAACGAAACCACACCATTTACCGTCGAAGAACTCCAGGCCGGAAAGCATACGATAAATATAAATAAGAAGTTTTACGAACCGGCTTTTGCCGAGGTTTATATCGAAGAAGGCAAAACACAAACCATCACCCTTAGTTTGAAGCCCGCATTCGGAATTGTAAATATTTTGGTAAATCCTAATACCAATATTTTTTTGGATAATAAATTTCTTGCTACCGGCATGTTTTACGATACCCTCACTCCGGGCCTGCACATCCTGAAATTTGAACAGGAAAATCACTTCACTGAAACACAGCAGATAAATGTTGCCACCGAAAAAACGGAAACATTGGAAGTGGAATTAAAACCAATAACAGGAACAATGTCCATTGTTAGCCAACCCTCCGGGGCAAATATTTTTGTTGATGGTCAACCTGCCGGAAAAACGCCAAAATTTATCAGGGAGCTAATTATTGGCCGGCATCAGGTAAAACTTGAGTTGGATGACTATTTGCCTTCGGAATTTGAAGTTACAATTGAAGAAGATAAAACCATCGAAGTTGATCAAACTTTAATAAATGGTTTCAATTTAAAAATTGATGGCACACCTTCTCAGGCTGATGTCTATGTGAATGGAGATTTGGCGGGTCAATCACCGGCAACCATACATCTGAAGCCTGCAAAACATGATCTTAAGATTTCAAAATCAGGGTATGTTTCATCGAACTTAAAAATTGGAAACTTAAGGCAAGACACAACTATAAAATATTCGCTGGTTTCGATTGTTGAGAAAAAACAAATAAACAGATATAAAAGAAAACGAAACAGAATGGATGTAGATGATTTTGTGACCAGCCTATTTGTATTTGATGATAAAAATGACAACGCGCCAAAATACCGGATTTTTTATAACTATGGAGGCTCACACATCGAATATGTAAAAAATCAAATTATTTATAGCCACGATGCACTAAACAATACTGGTGATAGAGAATACTTTTACACTTCAGTTTGGGACACTACGGATCAGTCGGATATTCGTTTGCACAAAGCAGGTATTGGGTTTAGGAAAATCATACAGTTGGATGTATTTTATAGTCGTCTGATAGCTGATGATTTTCAGGCAAATGGCTTTGGTGCATCATTAGGGCTTTGTACACACATTGAAGAATCGCATTTCGATTTTTATGTAAATGGCAACATCGTGCGCTATTTTAGTCCGGACTGGGAACCCTACGAGTGGGATGTAACACTTGGAACAAAATATTTGCTGGGCAATGCAGTAAGTTTGGAATTTGGCTACGTTTTTTCGGGGTGGGATTTGAGAAACAACGATTATGTAAACCCAGGCGAAACAAGTGCTGTTGTGATTGGAGATAACGACAATATTCCTGATGAATTAAATCAGCAGGATGTTATCTCAAGTAAAAACTATTTTAAATTTGGGATCTCCATAAATTTTGGAGAATGAGAGCAATGGTTAGTATTTTCATAAAAAAATTTACTTGAACATGGGAAACGACATTTGTTGGTATGCCGCCGAAACCGATATGGCGAAACAAAGACAGGCTGCGCTATTTTTAAATATCATGCTAAAAAAGCTCAATTGGAACGTGAGTGATAAGGATTGCCGGGAAACCGATGTTTACAAAGGATTCCAGAATATCTGGTGCTTCAACCTTGATGCTATCGATGAGCATTTTATAATTAAAGACCGGGAAATGCTTTGCTATGCCATTACCGGAAATAACGATTTTTACAACAAATATGGCGATACCGCAATTCCAAAACTCAAACCCCGCAAATTTACCGGTTTTACAGCCCACCTCGAAGGGCGAGCAAGTTACACACACGAATATTACAAACACTGGACACCTTATTTCTATGCCCATTGGCAGTTTACCATGATTTTTAACAACAGCCCCTTGCCCAACAGCATCGAAAAACAAGGCGAGCTGGTTACGCTTGAAAGAGTGGCCGAACCCATGCGCATCATAAGCGAGGATATGTACGAGCTTTTGAATAATAAAGATGAGAAAGTTGTGAGAATGGCCGTTTACCGCAGAGGAGGTAACACCCGCGTAGGCGGGCAAAAGGACTTGTTTCTGATTTTGTACCTTATTCGTGAACTATTTATCCCATCACTACACGTATCCGATGACTACCGCTACATCCATGATTTGGATAAAGAAATTGATGATGCCGGATTAAAAAAGCCACTTTCTATCCCATCGCAAAAATGGAAAGCCGTGAATGATATCTTGCAAAAGCATCTGGATTTGGATTTTGGTCTTGAAGATGTAACGTCAGAAATGTATAACCACTGGGGAAAATTCTTTGTGTAAGTCACATCGTGAATAACTCCAGGCAGTTGTGCAAGTATTCAAAAAAAGTTGTTTTATGTTCATGCAGAATTCACGGTGTGACTACTCGCGATGGAGGAAAGTCACACCGTGAATAATCCCGGGCAGAAGTGCAACTATTCAAAAAGTTGTTTCCATTCTCAGGCACGATTCACGGTGTGACTACTCGCGATGGAGGAAAGTCACACCGTGAATAACCCCGGGCAGGAGTGCAGCTATTAAAAAAAAGTTGTTTTATGTTCATGCAGAATTCACGGTGTGACTACTCGCGATGGAGGAAAGTCACACCGTGAATAACTCAGGGCAGAAGTGCAGCTATTCAAAAAGTTTTTTTTTCAGGCTTAGGCAGGATTCACGGTATAACTTCGCGATAATCAAGGCTTCACTGGAAGTGAAACCCTGATTTTTTTTAAAAGCTAAAGTAATTTCATCAGCGCAGCCACGATGGCAATAGACGCGGCCATCATGCCACCGAGTTTAATGGTGAGTTTCGATTCGAGGTTTTTAAACTGATTGCTAAAAGTAATTTCCATCTCCTTCAAGTCGCGTTTGAGTGTGTTGTGTTTTTCATTGGTATCTGCTCGAAAAGACAATTCCATTTCCTTCATATCGCGTTTGGATTCAATACTTAGCTCTTCAATATCACGCTTTAGGGTTTTGTGTTTTTCATCGATATCTGCTCTTAACGACATTTCCATCTCCTTCGTGTCGCGTTTGAGTTCAGCTCTTAATACCTCAATATCACGCTTGAATTTAATCCGCATGTGCGCAATATTACGTTTTAGGCTGATATCAAGTTCTTTCAGGTCTCGTTTGGATGCGATCTTATTATCAATAATTTCCCTGAAGGTTTCGGCCTGCAACTCGGCCTGTTGCTGTGTAAAGCCAGCGTTCATAAGCCGCTTGCTATAAGCCAGGGTATCGAATGTGAAGGTTTCAGGCATAGCTGTAAATTTATAGATGAAGGCAAAGGTATAAAACTTAAATAAATGATGAAAATTTGATTTAGCAAAAATAGTATTATTTAACAAAAGTTACACCGTGATTAGCTCATGGTAGCAGCACCACTTCCCAAAATATTGTTTCAGGCTTAGGCAGAATTCACGGTGTGACTATTCAAATCCTTAGCAGCATTCACGATGCGACTGATTTATCAGGCAACCTTGCGAATATTGCGTTGATAGAAAAATACGGAGAGAAAAGTTAAAGCTGTGCCGATTAGTATTAAAACGCCAATTTTGGGCAGCACAGCCAAAAGTGAGGCATCGCGACCCAGAATATCAAAAAAGCCCTGAATGGCCCAGTAATTAACGGAGATGACCGCCATCTTTTGCATAAAAGCGGGCATAAAAATTAGCGGAATCATGCTGCCGCCAATCGCCGACATAATGAGGATGACAATGGTGGAAAGACCTTCGGACTGCTTGCGGCTGGTACTTACGGCCGCAATAAATAATCCGAATGCCGAACAGGCAAAGGCGGTAGCCACAATTAGAATAAAGAGATACAAAAGATTGCCTTCCATGTCCAGGCCAAGCACCAGGACGGAAAATACCAACATTATGATGAGCTGAACTACACCAATGACGATGGTCATAATCATTTTCCCAAACAGAATATCCACCGGACGAATGGGCGAATAAAGCAGTCGTTTGAGTGTGCCCTCCTCGCGCTCCGAAAGAATAGAACTGCCCATGGCGGCTACACTAAACAAAAGCATCATTACCGCCGTGCCGGCAAAGGCCTGGATTAAAGCCCAGTTAACCGAGTTGCGCCGCGATAAAGGCGTAACGGTGATACTGCCAATCTGGTCGGAAATACTTTGACCTGACTCATCGGAACCGGCAAACTGCAAGCCGATCTCCTCCTCGATGCTGGCCATGATCTCAGGATCGATATCCGGATAGCGGCTGTGCATGGAGTTTACGATTTTCTTTTCCAAAGTTTTGGAACCCACAATCTCCATCAGATGCGAGATAAGGGCGTATTGCACCAGCCTGGCCTCCATCTCGCGAGCCTCATCTACAAAAAGCGTCAAAGGCTCTGGCTTTCCAGCCTGCACCGAATCAGCAAAACCCGCGTATAAAACGAGCATGGCCAGGCTGTTGCCATCCATAATTTCCAGCTTGCCAGCTTCGAGAGATATTGGTTTAACTGCAATCTCATCGGTGCTGTCCAACTTTGCAATCACATCCTGCGAAGTAGCACTGCTGTCCAAATCAGCAAGTAAAATCTGAAGGGCTTCCTGCTTAGACTCCCGTTTTTGCAAACCGCCAAAAGTAATTCCGAATAGGCTTATCAAAGCAATGGGCAACAAGAAAGACAAGAGTAGTGCTTTGATGTCGCGAACAAATATTTTAAGGTCTTTTATAGCAATCCTGATCATAGCTTTTGCTGATTTTTAATTTTTGCATTAGTTTTCTCTAAGCTGGTGGCCGGTCAATTTCAGGAAAACACTTTCCAGGCTGGCATGTTTCAAGCTGATGTGCTTAAGCGAATGGCACGAAGCGGTACATTTTTGGATGAGCAGGGGCAGATCCTCCGACACATTATCGCTATCCATCACCACCCGGTCATCAAAAATATGCACCTTATCGCCAAACTCCTTTTTCATTTTCAAAAATTCGGCTTCATTTTTTTCATTAAAATAGATCACAATACTTTGGTGGCTGCCCGACAGTTTGCGCAAGTCATCGAGGCTTCCGATGGCGAGCATTTCGCCATGATCGATAATGCCGATGCGATTGCACAAGCGTTCTACCTCATCCATATAATGCGTGGTGTAAACGATGGTAATACCTTGTTTTGAGAAATCGGCCAGCACATCGTAAATCTGATGACGGCTTTGGGGGTCAACGCCAACGGTAGGCTCGTCCATCAGTAAAATACGTGGGCGATGAAGCATGGCTGCCGCAATGTTGATACGTCGCTTCATGCCGCCCGAAAAGGTTTTTATCAGCGAGTTGCGCCGGTCGTAAAGCTCAAAAAGTTTCAGAAGGCTTTCGGCACGTTGCGCCGCTTCTCTGCTTGGGATTTGATATAAGCCACCCCAAAACATCAGGTTTTCTTTTGCGGTAAGCTCATCGTAAAGGGCAAGCTCCTGGGGCACGATGCCTATTGCCTTTTTGCAACGGGCAGCGTCCTTTTTCAGGTCGTAGCCATCAATCCAAACTTCACCGGCATCGGCTTTCAATACGGTACTCAAAATGTTAATAGTGGTAGTTTTGCCCGCGCCGTTAGGGCCAAGCATCCCAAAAAACTCCCCTTCCCTGATGGCAAGATCGATGTGCCTGACGGCTTCAATTTTTCCAAAAGTCTTGTAAAGGCCTTTAATGTTGATTATATCCATAGCTCGATATTGAGGCCTGCAAAGTTAATCAAGAATCAGCTTCCTGGTGTTAACGATTCTATTATTTGCATCAATAAGCTGAACCAAATAAATACCCCGGGGAAGATCCATTAATGAAACAGAGATTGAATCAGCCATCTGAACTTCCAGGTTCTTCACCTGATGGCCAGTGGTACTATACATTCTAAGTGTTTTTATTTGCTGATTTGACCAGTGAATAAAAAGCTGCCTGTTGGAGTAATCATTATAAAAAATAAAATCCTCAGACCTTGTATCGGCGACATTATTTATAACTAAACTTCCGTTGATATCATATTTAGCAAAAAACTCCCAAATTTTTTCGGAGGCATCAAAATCCTGATTGGTATTGCCACCACCACTTGGAAATGGGGAACCAGGCCAGGTGTGTCCGCCATTAATAATTTTGTAATGCTCCACTTCTACCCCATTCGTCCCTGAAGGATAGCGATAATGTTCGGCGGTACAGCCGTCGTTCGGATTAATGTCAGGGATAAAATTAATTTCCGGGTCAGGACTACAATCATTAAAAGCAACCCAATAGCCGAGGGTGTTGGGGATGGATTCCATAAAAGCATTTCCGTTGTAAGGCACCACATTGTCGGCTGTACCATGAATTTCCATAATGGGCATGGGATGCTGTGGATTGCAGTCGTTACTTTGATTCGTGTTCATCGTGCCCGTTACCGAAGCAATGGCCGCAATGCGGTGGCTCAATTCGCAGGCCAGGGTATAACTCATAAAACCGCCATTGGACATGCCTGTACTATAAACCCGGTCAAAATTTACATTATAATTTGCGGCCAGCGAATCGATCAGGTCTTCGGTAAAACCAATATCATCAACCGTTCCACCCCAATTAGCATTCCAGTAGGTATTGCCCGAATTATCGAGCGTCCCCTGCGGATGGGCCAACAAAAAGCCGGCGGTATCAGCTATTGCTCTGAAATCGCCGTAATTCATCTGTGCAAAAGCATTGCTGGTATAACCATGAAAATTGATGACCAGCGGAGCAGGCGCATCAGGCGAGTAGGCCTGCGGAACGTAAAGGATAAAACTGCGCTGCAAACCATCGTGAACAATGGTATCGTATATAGTTTGCTGGCTGTAGCCGAAGGCGGAAACAAGCAGGAGTAAAACTAAAAAAGTGTTTTTCATGTGTGAATTTTAGTAAAATATTATCGCATTTTTTGAAGCCCTTATGCTTGCATTACTTACAACTTATACTTTAAATAGAAAAACGAATCAATCCAGGTCGTTGAAGGCAATATTCAAAAGCTCATAATTTTCCCAGCCAACAAAATCGTAGTGCCACCATTCGAAGTCGTAAAGGGCAAAGCCATTTTCGGTCATTACTTTTTTAAGCAAAGCACGATTGTTTAAAATCACAAGCGGTAGATTGTTATATTGATGAGCGGCTTTTTCGGTAAAATCGTCAAAAGGGGTAGGCATTTCCAGTTCCTTACCCGTATCGAGATGGATTATTGTTAAATCAACGGCGCAACCACGGTTATGACGCGAGCCATGCCAAGGAGCTGCAACAAAGTTGGTGTCGGGATATACTTCGTAAAACTTTACGGTGGCCGAGTAGGGTCGATAAGCATCAAAAATTTTTAAGCCCAGTCCGGAAGCGTGCAAATACTCCTGGATTTTTTTAATGGCCTGGGCAGCGGGAAGCCGCAAATAGGCTTTAGCTGTGGGATAAATACGTTTTCCGGTAAAATTGTTTTTGCAGGCATAACGAATATCCAGAGCAATGCCCGGAATATACGCTTCGAGATCGACCAACTGTTTTTCAGGAAAATCATGCGCCAGGGTTTTGTACATGTAAGCATTGGAGATAACTCCCAATTCCTGCTCATAGCCTTTCGATATTTCCTGCTTGCATGAAAAAAGCAAGAAGCCTAAGAGCAGTACGCCAACAAGTCGGATTGATCTCATAGTTTAACAATTTGATGACTTTGTTTTTTTGCTAAAGGCAAAAGTACATCATAAGCCATGCAAAACCTAAAAAATAGTGAAAAAATATTAAAATAAATTAAAAAAGGCTGATCCATGCAGATCAGCCTTTTAGTATTGTTAAAAAAGATTTTATTATACCTTTTTGTATTCAAATTGATTGGTCTGTGGATTTTTCTCTCTTTTCAAAACGCCGTCTTTCGACAACTTGGCCAAGGTGCCTGAGAGGTCGGTACTCTTATATTCGTAATTGAACATTTTCATACAATAATCCACTACATCCCCAATGGTGCGGTTATCTGCAAAGAAGTTGGTATCGATCAGGGTTTTCAAAATCACACTTGGACCGGGACGTGTGGTGGAACGTGTGCGTGGTGTCCGCTGTTGCGCCGGAGCAGCTACTTTGGCTTGCTTTACTTTGGGTGGGCGGCTGGGTCGTTTTCCTGTACTCTTAACAACTGCGGCTGGTTCTACTTTTGCTACCGGCTTTTCTACATTTACTTTCACTGGTGCCGGGGTATCAAAAATAATTTCTTTGCCATCACCAAAAAGTAGTTCAACGAGTTTAACCTGAACAGCTTCCGATTTAAATTCATTCAGAGCTTTGGCAAGCTCTTTCAATTGTTCTGTACTCTGTCTTAAATTCTTCATCATTGCTTAAGAATCTTTTAGTTTTAAAAATATGAAATTTAGCTATTGTTTTATTCTATCCTTGATTTCCAAAATCAGTGGCAAATATAAACCATAATTATAATATGGCATCCTTTTAAGTTTATTTTCATAAGCAAAAAAAACAAAATATAAACACCCTCCCTGATTCCTGTTCCGCCCGTATAGCCATGAAGGCGGCGAATCGAACATAATGTATTGCAGCCCACGAAAGACATTGTAAGAGAATACTTTAATATATCCGATAATTGATATTTTTTTTCTTCTTTTTTTCCCCTTCCTGACATCAACCAGGTTTATCAAAATTTTTAAACGACTGTTGGTGTTTAGCTGTATTTTTTTTATTTTATCAATATGTCCATTGATGTAACTTTTTGGAGGACTATCCGTTTAATGGGCAAAAGTATTTATCGAAAAGAGGCGTATGACGATAAAAGCCTATAACAAATGTGTAGCTCTTTTTGCCGATGGGGTTTTTCGGTTTATCCTGAAAAACTTCCGTGATGAAGAATCATCGCGCGATGTAGTGCAGGAAGCCTTTGTAAGGTTATGGGATAAACATCAGGATGTGGAATTTGAAAAAGCAAAAGCCTACTTGTTTACTACGGCTTATCACATTATGATTGATATGATAAGAAAAGAAAAACATCAACGGAAGTACAACGAACAAGTGGATTTTGATAGCCATGCACAAAATAGCTATTCTGACCTTCGCGAAATATTGGAGGAGGCAGTAAAGCAGTTGCCCGAAATTCAACACAGCGTTATTATGCTTCGCGATTATGAGGGATACAGCTATCAGGAGATTGGCGAAATATGCGGACTCAACGAATCGCAGGTTAAGGTTTACATTTACCGGGCACGCAAAACCTTGAAAAATTACATTGGCAAACTCGATCTTGTTATTTAAAAATTAGGAAATAGAAAATGAATATCCATCGAAATAATTATGAGGCCTTCTTTTTGGAATACTGGGAAAACACTCTGTCCAAACAGGATCGTCATGCCCTCGAAGTTTTTTTGACGGAGAACCCGGATTTAACCGATGAGTTTCTTGATTTTAAAACTGCCGTAGCAATTCGATTAAGCGATACTAGCACAACACAATTTATAGGAAAATCATCGCTCACAAAACCAGAAATTGTCCCTTACGCCAAAATCGAGGAAAATAATTATGAAGACCAAATCATTGCTTTTCTCGAAGATGATTTGAATGCTGATGACCTGGCAGACTACCGGATTTTTATTTCCAAAAATCCACAGCTTGCCTTGGAAGAAATAGCTTTTAGGAAAACCTATTTAAAAGCTGATCAGCAAAGTATTTATCCCGACAAGGAGCAACTGAAGCGACAAAGTCCAGTGGTTTGGTTTAAACAGTTTTATATCGTTGGCACTGCCGTTGCAGCTTCGCTTATTCTGGCATTTGTCCTCTATATGGATTTTGATAATACCAATACATCATTTAATGGAAAAACCTATTCGCAATGGGAAAAACCAGCGCAAATGATACAGGCTCCGCTTATGCCCCTGCCCCGCATTGATGAAACCGCCAGGCAAATAATCCGCACAAAACAAATAAAGGAAGAAGTCAAACTAATAAATCATCGAGATATGGCTTTGGCTGATTTAAGCCGCAAACAGCAGCAAAACAAGTTAGCCCGACAAGAAGCAAACGCGGCGTTTGCTTCCGCCAGAAAGCCTGAAACATTGAGCCAAATTCCATCTATTTCCGCCAACAAAGCAGAGGCCTCTTTAATCCTTGCGTCCGAAGATCCCGAACCTCGTACCGAAATGAGCGCAATAGCGGGTGATATATTTTTGCGCGATGCGATGCGTTTTGCTGAAAAAGAAAAAAACCGGAAAAGTGCCTTACAACGGGTTTGGGCTAATCTGACGAATGAACTTTTTGGCAAGGGCACCAACAGCGAGGGAGAACCCTCGCTGCTCAACCAAATGGCCGAGCTTGGCAAGGAGCGTATCAGCGATTTTGCTACCGATTTGCCCCGCTTCGAAACCATTGAAGAAGATGGAAACAAAAAAACCTATTTTGCCATCAACGAAAACTTCAATATCCAAATTAATAAGAAAAGGACACATTCTACGAAAGAATAAACAAAGGCCTCCACACACCCCTCTAACTCCCCTGAAGGGGAGAACCAGCCAGCACACATACAACATTAGAGATTTCCGTCAAGCAACCGAACTTAAAAAGTCGTACAACAAAGATCAAAAGTGAAGAAACAAATAAAGATTATTTGATGGAAGTTAAAATCGCTTTCACAATATTACTTGCCCCCTCCCAAATCTGAACAATGTTGGCATCGAGCATATAACACGGCGTGGTAAAAACCTTGTTCCCTTCATCGATGATTACTTCGCCATGCGTGGTTTTGATGTGATGACTTCCCATTTTTTCCAAATGCTTTATCGCAGCCTCGTCCTGACCCAGGGTTAATTTTACATCGCCCAAAACTTTGGATACCAAAACCGGTGAAATACACAAGGCTCCGATGGGTTTTCCGGCCTGGTGCATGGCTTTGATGGCATGAGCTACATCGGGATTAACGCTGCAATCAGAACCTTTGAAGGCAAAGTCGCAAAGATTTTTGGCCACGCCAAAGCCGCCAGGTATCATCAACACATCAAAATCGGCAGCCTTAAATTCCTTAAGATTTTGCACCTTGCCCCGCGCAATCCGCGCCGACTCGACCAGGACATTTCGTTTTTCATCCATCTCCTTGCCCGTGATGTGATCGAGCACATGATGCTGCCAGACATCCGGGGCAAAACAATGGTATTCGCCGCCTGCTTGTTGTATAGCCAAAAGTGTGAGTGTAACTTCGTGGATTTCTGATCCGTCAAAAACGCCGCTGCCGGCCAGTATTACTGCAAATTTTTTCATACTTATTAATATTTAAATTTTCATTTAATCACAATGCAGTGTTGTCTGCATCCATGATTTTAACTAAAAAAACAAAGTTACATTTTAAATAAAATGAAGCAATATTATAAAAATATTTAAATCTTACCCAAGGGGAATTTTGACAAGTACCTTTGCGCTCAATAAAAAAAAAGAATTTGAAAAAGTGCGATTTAATTTGTTAGTTAAAACATGCTTAAATAAAAAATTATGGCAAAATTCGGCGAATTGATAAACTCGGAAAAGCCGGTATTGATCGACTTTTCGGCCGAGTGGTGCGGCCCCTGCAAAATGATGGCTCCCATACTAAAAGAGGTAGCCGGCATAATGGGCGATAAGGTTAGGATTTTGAAAATTGATGTGGACAAAAATCCTGAGGTGGCGCAAAAGTACCGGGTTATGAGTGTGCCCACGCTGATGGTGTTCAAAAACAGCGAGGCAGTTTTCAGGCAATCGGGAGTAATGCAGGCGGAACCAATAGTTGATATGCTGAATCGGCTTTTGTAATGCGGTTAATAAATGAAAGTAAGCCAAACAATTTCGGTTAAAAAAATATGCTGTTCTTTGCAGCAGAAAAAAACAGAATATGTTTGAGGTCTTTCAGCAGGAGCTGATTCGTAAGTTTATAAAATTTGGCATCGTTGGTTTTTCGGGGCTTATCATCGATTTTGGCCTAACCTGGATATCCAAAGAGAAGCTCCATATCCAAAAATATCTTGCCAACGCGATTGGGTTTTGCTTTGCCGCCACCTCCAATTATTATCTAAACCGCGTATGGACTTTCAAAAGTGCCAATCCTGAAATTGCCGTTGAGTTTTCGCAATTCATCCTGGTTTCAGTTATCGGATTGGCTGTAAATACGCTAATATTATGGATCTTCGTCAGCCGGATGAAGTTCAACTTTTACCTCTCCAAGGTATTTGCCATCATTGTGGTAATGCTATGGAATTTTTTCGCCAACCTGCTGTTTACTTTTGCCTAGTAGGTTTTGGTCATATCCGCAGGCACGCAAATAGTATAATCGGCCACCCCGGTATTTTCTTCCGTCAAATCATCCATACTTTCCTGCTCAACGGTAGTAATGGTCAGGATTTTCAGTTCGGGACGCTGCTGCTTCAAATACCAGTATATTCCCTCAAAATTATTGGAGTGATAGGCTCCGTTGTAATGAATGAAGGTTTGGCCTGCCGCCAGGTTTTGTAGAATAAAATGCGCCATGGTTGCATCTTTGATGGCTTGCGCTTTGGGCAGGTTATCGTTGGCATGATCCGAGCCCATGCCGCCCATCATTTCGATCATGGCCGTGTATCCGGGCAATTCGGGATCGTAGGCCACCGGCAAAGGTGGCAGCAAAATTTTCGCCCCTTCACTCAGGTCATTCAGCCCTTCGAAACCATTGCTGTGAACCAGCGAAGCATATCTTCGCGGAACGTTGGAAGCTACAAATTTGACTTGGTTTTCCTTGGCAAATTCAATCAGGGGCTTGTAATCGGTTTTGTAATTGTCCCACAATTTGGCTTCGGCTTCAAAATTCCTTTGCTTAATCGTCCCATCCAAATACTCATCGAGCAGCATCTGGTTATCCGATTCAAACATTTCGGCACCCAAGACCAGTTGATCGCCCTTTTCGGCAAAAATATCCTTAGTTAATTCCAACTGCATCCAATGGCTTATCGGGTTGTTGTGCAATTCGCCAAAAAGCACCACATCGGCATCCAGGGCATCGCCTATCAGTTTTTTGTATTTTACTTCTTTGGCTTTCTGATTATAAATTTTGTATGCTGGCAAATCCGACCGCATGGCCATGGTGATAAAGGCAAGTGCCACAACAAGTATCCAATAATTTTTTTTCATAATAATTTATCGATTTAATTTTTCAATGCGACTTTTAATTTTCTGGCGTATTTCGGGTTTTATTTCTTCAGGAACACCTTCATTATTTAATTTCACAAAGGTCATGGTGGTTGAGCAAACAGAATCTTCGAGCTGGTTCGAGAAATCGAAACGACGGGCTTCGAGCATCAGGACAATGGATGATTTTCCGATATTAACCACTTTGCCATAAATACGAATATGGTCGTTTACCTTCACAGGTTTTTTAAAGAGCACCTGATCCATTTTAAGGGTAACCATGTTTTGCGAACAGGCTTCCTCGGCAGCCAGTGTTCCGGCTGATTCATCGAGCCATGCCAGCATCCGGCCTCCAAAAAGATTATTGTTGATGCCAATATCGCTGGTCTTGCATATTTTGGTCGAAATCAAACGCATTGTATTTTCGCTTTATTTTTTCAACTTATCTGCCTTAAACATCAGAGGCAAAAGGCCGGAGGCACTTTGGGTAATATAAACCTTTCCCTTCTCGCCTTTCATAATAATTCGGATATTGTGCTGTTGATGTTGCTCTTTTTCAGCAATCACCTGGCGGCACGAACCGCAAGGCGTGGTGGGTTCGTTGATTTCAAAATTGCCGGCTTTCGCAGTTACGGCTATGGTCTCTACTACTTGATCGGGATAATTGGCCGAGGCAAAAAACAGTACTACCCGCTCGGCGCAAAGCCCTGAAGGATAGGCCACATTTTCCTGATTGTTGCCTTTGAGTACTTTGCCATTTCCCAAGCGCAGGGCACTTCCTACCTGAAACAAGCTGTATGGCGCGTAAGCATCATCGGCCGCCAGATCTGCGGCCAACAGCAATTCGCGGTCGCCCGGGGTGAGTTCATCAAGCGAATCGTAAGTTTCAAATACACAGCTAACATTAATTTCTTTCATAAATATCAGTTTGAACTAAGTTGGCGAAAATACAAAAAATAAGTCCAGTTCGACCAGTTCGGCAAGCTCACTGGCCGTATGGAGTGTCTATTCCGAAAAATCGAAGGCTTTCAATTTTCACAATATTTCAACACTACTTCAGAGATGCCTTGGTGATGGTACCATCCAAGATCCCTCCGTAGTTGGCCTTATCTCCCATCACCTCGATTGCCTTTTGTACTTCGGGGTCGCCGTTAAGGCTTGAGATTACCCGGCCCTTTTGGTAATAGTAGCGCGAAACGATTTCTATCCTGAGCATATCGGCAATCTCATCGCGGTGGCTTTGCAAATCTTCGTCCTTGTTGTGCATTAGCGAATCTTCGAGCGATTGCAGCATGGCATCAATATCTTCGAAGTATTCTTCTTTTTGGGCAGCTTTTCGCAGGGATGCCAGGCTTTTTTCGGTAGCGGTGGTATAGCTAAAATCCTCAATTCCATTCACATAATTTACAAAATCAACATACATTTCATCGGTAATTTCAAATGTTTCGGGCGGTGCGATGGAATCGTGGGTGCGAGAAAAGTAATTGGCATAATCAAAAATCACAAAATCTATCAATAGCTCAATCGAAATTGGACTCAAGCGCTCGACCTCCATTACCAGGTCTGGCTCGATGCCACCACCATCAAAAACCTTACGCCCGTTTTGGGTCTTAAATTCGGAGATCAACGAATCGGGAACTTTATGGGCAAGGCCTTCATCGTCTTTGTGCGAATAGTCGATGGCCTGAATACACCGCCCGCTGGGAATGTAATACTTGGCCACGGTAACTTTTACTTTAGAGTTGTAGCTCAAGGGCAACACATTTTGCACCAGCCCTTTGCCGTAAGTTCTTTGTCCCAAAATTATCCCGCGATCCAAATCTTGGATGGCACCGGCCACAATTTCACTGGCCGAGGCCGAACCCGGATCCACAAGCACCACGATAGGGATTTCGGTATCTTCGGGCTTGTTGGTGGTGAAATAAGATTTGTTGCGCGAAATATCCTTGCCCTTAGTGCTCACCACCAATTCGCCTTTGTCGGCAAAAATATTTACGATATTTACAGCTTCGTTTAGCAAACCACCGCCATTGCCGCGCAGGTCGAAAACCAGGCCTTGCAATTCGTGCTCAGTTTTTAGTTCCAAAAAAGCCTTTTCAACCTCCTTGCCAGCATTTTGGGTAAAACCCGAGAGCTTGATGTATCCGATATTATCATCGAGCATACCATAATAAGGGATATTGTCGATGGTGATATTTTCGCGTTTCAACTCCACAATAAAAGGTTCTGCCAGCCCATCGCGCTCTATGAGCAGGGACAATTTGGTGCCTGGTTCGCCTTTAAGTATCGTGCTTACCTCATCCGAGTTTTTATCTTTGGCCGATTTGCCGTCCACTTCCAAAATCTTGTCGCCAGGTAACAAACCGGCCTTCTGCGCCGGGAAACCCTCGTAAGGTTCCGAAATTATCACATAGCTGCCTTTTTTATGAATAAGCGACCCGATGCCGCCATACTGGCCGGTGGTAAGCATTTTATAATCTTCGATTTGCGATTCGGGGATATAGTTGGTAAAGGGATCCAGCGAGCCGAGCATGGCATCAATACCTGTTTTCATCAGCTCGCCGGGGCTGACCTCATCCACATAATTGATGTCTAATTGCTTGTAAAGCTCCGAAAAAATATCGAGGTTTTTGGATATTTCAAAGTCATTATTTTTTTCCTGGGCAAGGGTGGTGAGCGATAAAAATAGCAAGCCCAACAAAAAGGTTAGTAATCCGGTTCTTTTCATTTTACGCATCATATTAAAATTCATAATGATTATTTATGGTTCGATTGTGTCCGTTTTGTTAATATCGTGGATTAAACGCTGAATGCCCATCTTTATTTTTTTTCTGATTTCGTGGGCACCATGGATTTGCTTGCCTGTATAAATAAAGGCCAGATTCATCTGCTTATTTTCAGCAGTCAAAGCCCGATAAAGTTGGTATTTCTCTTTGCGATAGCCTTCGCGCAAGAGGCGTTTCAGCTTGTTGCGATCTACCGCAAGCTTAAATCTTCGTTTGGGAACGGAAACCAAAACCTGGGCTGGAAATGGGTTGAGTGGTGGCTGCACTGCTTCGATAAGGGAAAAAATAATTTTGAAAGGATAAACAAAAAAGGATTGCCCGTGGGCAAACAAATCATCGATCAGTGCCTTGCTGCAAAGTCGTTCATCTTTACCGAAAGTTTGGCGGGGCTGCATTGTATTTGTATGCCATCCACTACAAGCCAGAGTTAAAATAAGACCTGCGGGGATGATTAAGTAAAAAACGGAGCGTTAAAAACCTCGGTTTTAGATTACCTCCTGCCCGTTTTTCTTGTACAGCTTTTCCAGATATTGGTTTAAAGCCGCCATCATCGAAGGTGCTGTTTTTGTCGGGGCATTCAAATCGAGAGAAAGTCCGGCATCCTTTACCGCTTTTGCTGTGGTTGGACCGAATACACCTATTTTTGTTTCTCCTTGATTGTATTCGGGGAAGTTTTTTATCAACGACTTAACCCCTGATGGGCTAAAAAAGATAATCATATCGTAGTCCGAGATTTTGAGGTGCGAAAGGTCGCTTGCCAGGGTACGATAAATTACCGCTTTGGTAAACTTCACCTTGTTATCTTCCAAAAGCCGGGGCAACGATTGCTTGTAAATATCAGAGCAGGGAAGCAGAAATTTTTCCTCCTTGTGCTTGCTAATGATGTCGATCAGATCTTTAAAGTTTTGCTGGCCGTGAAAAACTTTTCTTTTACGAAACTGCACATACTTCTGAAGATAGTAGGAAGTGGATTCGGAAATACTAAAGTACTTCATCGTCTCGGGAACTTCAATACGCATCTCTGTGCAGATTCTAAAAAAATGATCAACGGCATTGCGGCTGGTAAAAATTACTGCCGAATGATTGAGGATGTTTACCCTGTCTTTACGGAATTCCCTGCCCGGAATCCCCTCAACTTTTATGAACTTGTGGAAGTCGATACTCAGGCTGTATTTTTCTACCAATTCACTGTAAGGATTTCTTGACGGATCGGATGGCTCTGGCTGCGATATGAGTATATTCTTTACCATTTATTTAAGGTTTTGCTGAATTTCATTAAACATTTTATTCTGCTAAACTACTGTGAACTTGCTTGTTAGTATTTTGATAAATACGAATACAGGCAAAATTTCGAGGGTGCAAATGTACACAAATATTTGAAATCCCGAATAGGATCTTAATTCAAAAATTATTAAAAAAGCTCTGAACAGCCTTAAAATAAAGAAAAATACAAAAACCCCAACCGCCATATAAACCAGTACCGGAACTGGTGAATAGACCGAGAAAACAAGCAAGGGAAGAAGTAAAATGCTGGTGGCCGAATTGTAAAGTATTGTATTAGAATTGAATTCATCGGTTAGCTCGCTCGTTCTAAAAACCAAGCCAAGCCATTGCGACACGAAATATCGTCCCAACTCGAAAAGAGCAAGTAAGCCAAACGTGCCAAAAAACTGCCGATAAAAACTATGATGGGTACCAGAGGGTAAAAATGAAAAAACAGCATTGAGACGAAAAATAAAAACGCTCAAAATAATAAGATAAGCAAGTAAGAGCGGAAGCTTTGCAATTTTGGGCAACAAGACCCCATCGCGCAGAAGCTGACGAAAAATTGGGCGCGATGCCAAAGCCTTTCGCATGTGTACAAAAATGTTGCTGCCCGATAATCGAGCGATAGCAATTAATAAAAAAGCTACGGCAAGCGGAATTAACAAATAATCCTGATGCTCACGGTTAATTGCTTGTGGATTAAACTTTATTGGCCCATTATTTGGCACACTGATAAAGTGTTGGGTAATTGCTTGCCCGGTATCCAAGGCAGAAAGCGAATCGCGATGGCTAAATTGCAAAGCATCAACAAACGAAGTATCACCTGCCTGAAGGGCTGCAATGAAAAGCGAATCAAGTATGAGAAATGGTTTGGCCACAGCAAAAATTTTTGGCGGCGAAATTACACATATTTGAGCTTTTTAAGGTGGAACGATTTTAAATTACAAAAATCACTGCTGTCAAATGTTCCGATTAAAACAAATAATTTTACTTTCGTGTGCTCATGTTACGTCCAATTAATAATTCTAATATTATGTATAATCTTGTACTTTTTGGCCCTCCCGGTTCAGGTAAAGGAACCCAATCAGAAAAAATTGCCGGCAATTACAATTTTGCCCACATCTCTACCGGCGATATTTTTAGAAAAGAAATAAAAAACGAAACAGATCTTGGTATCAAAGTCAAAACAATAATCGAAAAAGGAGAATTGGTTCCCGATGAACTATTGATAAATATTCTCGAACATGCCCTAAGCCAGGCTGACGATGTGGATGGCTTTGTTTTCGATGGCTTTCCGCGCACTTTGCAGCAGGCCAAAGACCTGGATGTAATGCTCAACAAAACTGCCGATTGTGTAACGCTGGTGCTGGCTCTCGAAGTTAACCAGGAGGAAGTGATTCAGCGCCTGCTAAAACGGGCTCAGGAGCAGGGACGCAAAGACGACACTGAAGAAGTAATCCGCAACCGCATGGCCGTTTATCATAAGCAAACCAGCCCCTTGATAGATTTCTACAAAACACAGGGGAAATTTGAATCCATTAAGGGTGTTGGCTCTATTGATGCGATCTTTGATAATATCCGTCAGATTATCGATATCCATCACGCGTAGACAGTCATCCGATAAATTCGTTTGAACGAAGTGCCTTAGTTTTGGAAAGCAGGGATGCGGGTTGAAAATATTCATCGGATGACTGCCCTCGGAAGAAAGTCATCCGATAAATACGCTTAAACGAAATGCCTGTGTTTTGGAAAGCAGGGATGCGGGTTGAAAATATTCATCGGATGACTTCAGATCAGCATCGGATGACGTGTTCAGTTTTACCAAAAAAAATGTTAACACCCCCGGCCACTAAAAAGGAAGTTCTATCTTTGCGCGAATTTTTCAACTACAATTCTAAGTCATTATCAATGAGCAAAAAAAGTGAAGGTGTCATTTCTCAGGTAATCGGACCTGTTGTTGATGTTACATTTGAAGAAGACCAGGCGCTGCCCAACATTTTCGATGCACTCGAAGTTACTAAATCCGATGGACATGTTATTGTGCTTGAATCACAGCAGGACATTGGCGAAAACACCATTCGCTCGGTAGCCATGGATTCAACCGATGGTTTGCGCCGGGGCATGAAAGTGATAAATACAGGCTTACCCATTTCGATGCCTGTGGGCGATGATATCAAAGGCCGGCTTTTTAATGTGATTGGAAAGCCCATCGATGGGATGAAAGATGTGGAGCGCAAGCAAAGCTATTCGATCCACCGCGAGCCGCCAAAGTTTGAAAACCTGACCACCCATAAAGAAGTGCTTTTTACCGGCATCAAGGTTATCGACCTTATCGAGCCTTATTCCAAAGGCGGAAAGATAGGTTTGTTTGGTGGAGCGGGCGTTGGCAAAACGGTGATTATCATGGAGCTGATCAACAACATTGCCAAGTCGTATGCCGGTATGTCGGTTTTTGCCGGTGTGGGCGAGCGTACGCGCGAAGGCAACGATTTGCTGCGCGAGATGATCGAATCGGGAGTTATAAGATATGGTGATGCCTTTGCCGAAGATATGGAAAAAGGCGGATGGGATCTCTCCAAGGTCGATTATAAGGAATTGGCCGAATCGCAGGCTACCCTTGTGTTCGGGCAGATGAACGAACCTCCCGGAGCACGTGCCCGTGTGGCCTTGTCAGGGCTTACCCTTGCCGAATATTTCCGCGATGGCGATGAGCAAAGTGGCGGTCGCGACATCCTTTTCTTTATCGATAATATTTTCCGCTTTACCCAGGCCGGCTCCGAAGTTTCCGCGCTGCTGGGACGTATGCCCTCAGCCGTAGGCTACCAGCCTACCCTGGCCACCGAAATGGGTTTGATGCAAGAGCGCATCACTTCTACCAAACGCGGCTCTATCACCTCGGTGCAAGCCATTTACGTTCCCGCCGATGACCTCACCGACCCAGCTCCGGCAACCACCTTTGCCCACCTGGATGCCACCACCGTTTTGAACCGTAAAATCTCGGAGCTGGGTATTTATCCCGCCGTAGATCCCCTCGATTCTACCTCGCGTATCCTTTCGCCCGATGTAGTGGGCGATGAGCATTACAATACCGCCCAGCGTGTTAAGTTTATCCTACAGCGCTACAAAGACCTCCAGGATATTATCGCCATCCTCGGTATGGACGAACTTTCAGAAGAAGACAAGCAGGTAGTGCACCGCGCACGCCGTGTGCAGCGTTTCCTTTCACAGCCCTTCCACGTAGCCGAGCAATTTACAGGCATTCCCGGCACCATCGTCTCTATCGAAGATACCATCAAAGGTTTTAATATGATTATGGATGGCGAAGTGGACGAATATCCCGAAGCCGCCTTCAACATGGTAGGCACCATCGATGAAGCCATCGAAAAGGGTAAAAAACTACTGGCTGAAGATCATAACTAAGCACAAATTCCCGTATTTATGGATATTCAAATTATTACTCCCGACAAGACTTTGTTTAATGGAACCGCAAAGCTGGCACAGTTTCCCGGCCTGGATGGCTCGTTTGAAGTGATGAAACGACATGCGCCCATGATTGCTGCTCTGAAAGGTGGACAAATAAGGCTAGTCTTGGATAAGGATAATGATGAGGAAAAGCTTTTCGACATAAAAAGTGGGGTGGTAGAGGTGCTCAATAACAAGATGCTGGTTTTGGCAGAATAATATTTTATAGGATTTGCAAAACAACGATATGAAGAAAGCTTCACATAAAAAATCGGGAATTTTTAGAAATGTTTTTCTGGCGGCAGCCATCGTGCTGTTTTTGGTGATGCAGGTGCTGGCTACCACCGGTGGCTCGCCGCAGCACAAGCAGGAACATGCCGATGATTGGGAAGAAGCCACCATGAAAGAAGAATTTAAAGCCGGAGATATGATCATCGAGCACATCATCGATGCCCACGACTGGCACATCCTCTCCTACGGCGATTTTCATCTCACCCTGCCCCTACCCGTTATTTTGTGGCACAATGGCAGCCTGCATGTTTTTATGTCAAGCAAGTTTCACCACGGTCACGATGATTACAAAGGCTTTGGCCTGGCTCAGGAAGGCGAACACCAAGGGCATATTGTACGCACACTTCAGGATCGCTTTCTGGTGGATCATGTGATAGTTCACGACGAAAGTCAGGCTATGCCCCTCGATTTTTCGATTACTAAAAATGTACTGTCTATTTTTCTTAGCCTCATACTTATGGTTTGGATTTTTATATCCATTGCCAAAGCATATCGCCGCCGTGAAGGCGAATCTCCTAAAGGAATACAATCCTTGCTCGAACCGCTCATTATTTTTATCCGCGACGACATTGCCAAAGCCTCCATCGGCAAAAAAAATTATGAAAAGTATATGCCCTTTTTGCTTACCCTTTTCTTTTTTATCTTTTTGAATAATTTGCTGGGACTGGTTCCCATATTCCCGGGCGGAGCAAACGTTACCGGAAATATTGCCGTAACCATGGTGCTGGCATTATTCACTTTTATCATTACTACCTTTAGTGCCAACAAGGCCTACTGGATACACCTTGTTAATACACCGGGTGTTCCATGGTGGCTCAAATTGCCCATTCCGCTCATGCCTGTGGTCGAGCTTATCGGTGTATTTACCAAGCCCTTCGTGTTGATGGTGCGTCTTTTTGCCAACATCACCGCAGGCCACATCATCGTGCTGGGCTTTATAAGTCTTATCTTTATCTTCGGGCAAATAAGTATAGGCCTCGGCTTTGGTGTTTCCATTGTATCCATTGCCTTTACCATTTTTATGAACTTGCTCGAATTGCTGGTGGCCTTCATCCAGGCTTATGTGTTTACCCTGCTTTCGGCCCTGTATTTTGGCATGGCCACCGAAGAGCACCACTAAATCAGCAAAGCAGTAATTGATTTTAGATATTTAATAAATAAAGAATAAACGAACATCATTATAAATTTTAATACTTCACAATTATGGAATTATTAGCAGTATTATTACAGGTAGCAGCCGATCTTGCTCCCTACGCAAAAATGGGTGCCGGCATTGGAGCCGGAATAGCAGCCATTGGAGCAGGTATTGGTATCGGACAGATTGGTCGCGGCGCAGTAGAATCGATTGCCCGTCAGCCCGAAGCTGTTGGCGACATCCGTAGCAACATGATCGTGGCAGCAGCACTTATCGAAGGGGTTGCCTTTTTTGCCATCGTGGTTTGTTTGCTCATCGTTTTCCTGTAAAAGGTATGATCCCGGTTCCGGCGTTTGGCCGGAACCAGGGATTTTTTTAAGATTTTGAATACGTGTTTATTTTTAAATAGATAATTATGGAATTAGTAAATCCCGGAATAGGATTGATTTTTTGGATGACCCTGGCCTTTGGTATCGTCCTGTGGGTGCTGGCCAAATATGCCTGGAAGCCGATTCTCAAATCGCTCAAAGAGCGCGAGCATTCCATCGATAATGCCCTGCACGAAGCCGACAAAGCACGTGAGGAAATGAAGGCCCTCAAGTTTTCGAACGAAGAACTATTGGCCGAAGCCAAGGAAGAGCGCGATGCCCTGCTAAAACAGGCTCGTGAGATTAAAGAAAAACTTGTAGCCGATGCGCGCCTGAAAGCCAACGAGGAAGCCATGCGCATTGTGGAGAGTGCCCGCGAAGCCATCAAAAATGAAAAAATGGCCGCCATGGTTGATTTGAAAAACCAGATTGCCCAGCTCTCCATCGATATTGCCGAGAAAGTACTCGAACGCGAACTGGATCATGCCGGTAAGCAAAAAGAGTATGCGGATGAAATGATAAAAAAAGCCAAGCTCAACTAAACGACAGCGTCTGATTATGGATGTAACCATCATAGCACAACGATACGCAAAGGCACTCTTCGATCTGGCCATCGAGATGGAAAGACTCGAAGTAGTGAAAAAGGATATCGACCTGATTCAGGAAGTGATAAAGGAAAACCCCGAGTTTCGCAGGCTTTTGCATAGCCCCATAATACCCCCCGGGAAAAAAAATAAGGTTATTGCTGGTGTTTTTAAATCTAAACTCAACGAATTGACCTTTAGATTTCTGCAACTGGTTACCCGCAAAGAGCGCGCTGTGCATCTGGATAGTATCTGCCTGGCATTTATCAAACAATACAAAACCTATCACAACATTATAAGTATCAAGCTGACCACGGCAGCAAAACTCGACGAAGAATCACGCACTGCCCTTATCGCCATGCTCACCGACCAAACACACAAAACTATCGAATTGACTGAAGAAATCGACTCCAAGCTTGTGGGTGGTTTTGTGCTTACAATGGAGGATAAAAAATACGATGCCAGCATACGCAATCAACTGGAAAAATTAAGCAAAACCTTCGATAAAAATCTCTACATCAAAGGATTTTAATATCCTGAAATTAAAACATTGAGACTTTACAAATTTTAATACAGCATTAAACAAAACTATAATATGTCACAAATCAAACCCGCCGAAGTATCGGAAATATTACGTCAGGAACTTGCCGGTTTCAAAACCAAAACACAACTGGAAGAAACGGGCACCGTATTGCAAATCGGGGATGGGATTGCCCGTATTTATGGCCTTACCAATGTAGAATCGGGTGAGCTGGTAGAATTTGAAAAAGGAAATCTGCGCGGCATCGTGCTCAACCTGGAGCAGGATAACGTGGGCGTGGTATTGCTGGGCGAAATACACGATGTTAACGAAGGCGATACAGTGAAACGTACCGGAAAAATTGCCTCGCTCAACGTGGGTATGGGGATGTTGGGCAGGGTTATCAATACCCTCGGACACCCTATCGATGGCAAGGGCGAGATAGCAGGCGAAACCTACGAATTGCCACTGGAGCGCAAGGCTCCGGGCGTAATTTACCGCCAGCCGGTGAACGAGCCGCTGCAAACCGGTATCAAATCGGTGGATGCGATGATACCCATTGGACGTGGCCAGCGCGAGCTGATTATTGGCGACCGCCAAACCGGTAAAACGGCCATTGCCATCGACACCATCATTAATCAAAAAGAATTTTACGAAAACGGCGAGCCGGTTTATTGTATCTACGTGGCCTCAGGGCAAAAAGGTTCGACGGTGGCCAACATCGTAAAAACCCTCGACGATAACGGAGCTTTGCCATACACTGTTGTGGTTTCGGCCTCGGCCTCCGACCCGGCAGCCATGCAGTTTTACGCTCCCTTTGCCGGAGCTGCCATTGGCGAATTTTTCCGCGACACCGGCCGTCCTGCGCTGGTGGTTTTCGATGACCTCTCGAAGCAGGCCGTGGCCTACCGCGAAGTATCGCTGCTCTTGCGCCGCCCACCGGGACGTGAAGCCTACCCTGGCGATGTTTTTTACCTCCACTCACGCCTGCTCGAACGTGCAGCCAAAGTGATCGAATCGGACGAGATAGCTGCCAAAATGAACGACCTGCCCGAAAGTCTTAAACCCATCGTGAAAGGTGGTGGCTCGCTAACAGCCCTGCCCATTATCGAAACACAGGCCGGCGATGTTTCGGCATACATCCCCACCAACGTAATCTCGATTACCGATGGGCAGATTTTCCTGGAGTCCAACCTCTTCAATGCCGGTATTCGCCCGGCCATCAACGTGGGTATTTCGGTTTCGAGGGTAGGTGGCAACGCCCAGATTAAATCGATGAAAAAAGTGGCCGGAACACTCAAACTCGACCAGGCACAGTTTCGCGAACTCGAAGCCTTCTCCAAGTTTGGCTCCGACCTGGATGCTGCCACCATGAGCGTGCTCGACAAAGGACGGCGCAATGTGGAGATACTCAAGCAGGCGCAATATTCGCCCATGCCAGTAGAGCAGCAAGTAGCCATCATCTTTTGTGGTACCCGCAATTTGTTGCGCAAGGTGCCCATTAATAGCGTAAAAGATTTTGAAATCGAGTTTTTACATTTTCTCGAAGTCCATCACAGCGACCTGCTCAAAAATTTAAAACAAGGGAAGTTGCTTGAGGAGGATACTAAGACACTCGAAAAAGTAGCCCGTGATATCGGCGCAAAATACGAGAAACGTAAATAATCAATCAGCGGGAATGCCCGTCTTAGAAACAAAGTAGCGGCATTTTAATTGGAATTAAAAAACAAAATCGTACAAATCCAACATGGCAAACTTAAAGGAAGTCAGACTACGCATTGATTCGGTAAAATCGACACGGCAGATTACCAGTGCCATGAAAATGGTTTCTGCCTCCAAGCTGCGCAGAGCACAAAATGCCATCGTCAACCTGCGCCCTTATGCACGCAAGCTCACCGAGATAATGCAAAACATAAGTGCCGGTATGGACGAAACCGCCGAAAGTGTTTATACCGATGAACGCAGCCCAAAAAAAGTATTGCTTGTGGCCATTGCTTCCAACAGGGGTTTGTCGGGTCCTTTTAATGCAAATGTGGCCAAGGCTGTTTTGTCGGCGGTCAATAGCACCTATGCTGCGCAATATGCCGCCGGAGATTTAGAAATACTAACCATCGGCAAAAAAATATTTGACTTTTTAAAATCAAAAAAAATAACGGTTGCTCACCGTAAGGATGAGTTGCTCGACAATCTAAACTTTGAAGAAATGCTGCCTCTGGCCGAAAACCTGATGCAGCAATTTAAGGATAAAAAATACGACCGGATAGAAATCGTTTACAACCAATTTAAAAACGCGGCTGTGCAGTTGCTTATCCGCGAGCAGTTTCTCCCGATTGCCCCCCCAAAACCTGCGAAAAGTCAAGAGCAGGCCAAAGAAAAAACCGTGAAGCCCGATTTTATTTTCGAGCCTTCCAAAGAAGAAATCGTACGGGAGCTGATTCCCAAATCCTTAAAAATTCAGCTTTATAAGGCACTGCTTGATTCGGTGGCTTCGGAACACGGTGCGCGCATGACGGCCATGCACAAGGCTACCGATAATGCCGATGAACTGATCAAAAGCCTCAAACTCTCCTACAACAAAGCCCGCCAGGCAGCCATCACCAACGAAATACTCGAGATTGTAAGCGGTGCCGATGCGCTGAGTGGATAGCGTAGTCCGTGATAATCATCCAATGAATCTTTTTTAATTGAGCTGCCACCCTTCAAGGAGGTTGGATTATATGCCCAAGCTATTCAGCGAATCACTGCACATATTTCCCGACTGCTTTGTTAACTTTGCATTTTTAAAAGGTTTAAAAATATTTTGGCAAACATCATCGCTTAATTCACCTTGCCTTATGAGAAGTTTTAATTTAACAAAAGAAAAGCATTTCTGGCTCATCGTCATCAACTCGCTTTCGTATTTTATGCTTGCCTATCTGGCGGTAATTTTTCTTACTAACGCTTTTTCGTTATTATTGGCGCGGATCGAAGGCGTGGGGGGCACACTTACATACTTTGGTGTGGACTTGTCAAATGCACCGGCAATGTGGTCATCGGAGCTCACCTTTTTAATTTTCTTTTTCGGGATCGGCTTTTCGGCACTCCTCGGATTATTTGCCGAGCGGTATTACAAGAAACACCGCCGCTATAGCACGCATTACAAGCTATTGTTCCTGTGGGTTTTTTATCTGGGCTTCACTTATTTTTTGGGCAACATCGTGGTAGGCGCATTTTTTTATTTTGGCCCCGGTGTAATTTTCGATGAATTGAACCTCTCCTTCTTTTTTAGGATTCCGATTGGTTTGCTGGCCCTAGTGGCACTTGTGTACCTCGGTGTGTATGCCTGCCGTAGTTTTATTATCTCGCTTAATTGCTATCAAAAGATTATCGAACGTAGCGAGCTGGCTTGGTTCTTAAAAGCCCAGATGCTATATCCGGTAATCATTGGAAATGTTTTTATTGTCTTATTAAAAGTACCACACCACAACGATTTGTATTTTCTGGACACCTTAATATGGGCTACATCACTGGTACCAGCCATCAGCATGATGCTTACCGCCCGCAAACAATCGTCCATCCGGTTTAAAAAAGAACCGCCACCTATTCATCTCCTCCGCTACCCGCTATTGGCTTTCATTATCCTTGCCCTCCTATATCGCTTTGGGCTGGGGGGGATTGGATAGCTGGGCGGGAGACGCGCAAGTTGCGTGTCTGTACGGTGATTCCTCCATTATTTCATTTATAATATCAGATTATAAACCTTACAGGTTTTCGATTAACAATGGCCGGTAACTATTCTCATTCAGTCAACAATCTGTTTTTGGAATAAATCTGTAAGGCTTTCATCCATCAATCCACCCCTACATCTCCAATCAATGCAATGGCGCACGGCCGTGCGCCGCTACTCCACTACCCCACCTCTCACCTCGCGCCACTCATTTTCTTCACCACCTCCAGCATCGTGCTATCCATTGCCGTAAAATCGAAGATTGCCACACCATCGGCACCTCCTTCCAGGGCAGCCTCTATTGCAGCATCCAAAGCACCAACTTTTTTTAAGGCCGGTAGGTACAAACCGCAAATTACTTCTTGTCCTGCCGGAATTGCTGCCTTGTTTTCGTGCATTACTTCTTCAATCCAGGCCACATCCTGATTGTAAAAGTTATGATAAACCATGGGGAAATAAGCATCCAAATCCCAAACCTCCCACTGCTGACGAACCATTTGGCGGGCCATCGCAGGGGTGGGGAAAACAGCCGCCGTAGCTTCGAGGCCATAGCTGCGAATATGATCGCGCAAAGCCCAAACGGTTTTATTCAGTTCATCGAGCCTGAATTGCAACCACTCGGGGTCGTTAGCGGGATCGGGCAGGGTGTGGGGATATTTTCCGGTTTTATCGATAAAAAGATCGACCATGTAGGGATGATAACCGTAATCGAATTCGGGGAAAACGCGATCCTGTATCAGATTGTAATTGGGCTGCAGGCCGATGGGCAAAATAGCATCCACATAGCGGATATAATCAAGGTGGATGCCATCCAGGCCGGGAATTGCGGCCAGCGCATCGATTTTGGTTTTGATGAAATCCCTGACCTTGGGCAGGGCGGGGCACATAAATTTGTAATAAGCCACGTAGGCCTCCTGCTCGGCCAGCGATTTTCCCAACTGGTTTACGCTTAGCCAGGCCGTATCGGCATCGCCGCGATTCATCGCCCAAAGCCAGGCATATACTTTTAGCCCTTGTTTTTTAGCCTGAGGAATTGTGCGAGTCAAAACCTCAGCGTTGGCTCCCATCAATATTCCGGTAAAGCCGGCCTCACTTAGCTTTTCAAAATCTCCAGCCCAATCAGCCTCCGATTTTTGCGTATCCGCATGAATCCATACCCATAGCTCCGGGGTTTTAGACTGGCTTGCGTTTTTACATCCTGACATAAAAAAAACAACAAGCAAAGTGAAAACGGTTAATTTTTGGCGCATACTATTTAAAAAATTAAGGATGAATACAGAGTCTCATTTTTACTAAACTACCATTCTTTTGAATCATTTCAAAACCATTCTTCTCCAATACTTTAACCGAAGAAACATTGAAGCTATCAGTTTCCGCAATTATCGATTTAACATTTTTATTCGCTCGTATCCATTGCATCAAAGCTGCAATAGTTTCGGTCATAAATCCCTGGTTTCTATATCCATAATCGGTTCCATATCCTATCTCAACTTCTCCATTTTCGTTTGGCTCACCATGAAAACATATCCCGCCAACGATCGCCTTTTCAGCTTTCGCTATCACAAGCCACATGGTATAAAAATGCGCATCTTTGGTTTCATCAACAATATTTGGCAACAGGCTATTCACGATGGCTTCTTTGGTTTCCTCATCAAGACCTGTTTCGGAAGGAATCAATCCAAGCTCCTGTGCAAGATCAACAGGTGAATCCAAATATTTCTTTAAATCCTCGGCTGTTAATGGTTTTATTAATAATCTTTTAGTCTCGATCATGAGGTGGTATTTGTTGTTTTAGCCATTTATAAAAACACACTTTTCTAATGAAAACACATATTCAAAAATATGCCGGATTCCCCCGAAAAAAACGAGGCAGGATTAATGCGGCTTCACCTAAAGTTCCGCAAATATGTTTCGCAACCGTTCACTTGCAAGATGGTTTTTAGTGATACGTATGTTTACTTTTCTACTCATTTTGCCAGATAAACACTAACCGGCTGTGGGTAAGGATTTGCTGTTAGGTGTAAGTTTTATTTTTTACCAATTCTCCTCTTCGATATTAATTGAAATAAGTCATTCGTGGTGATGAACTTATTCCACTTTTTCTTGATCAAACCGTTTTGTAGTTCTTTGTCTCCACTCCAAAGTTTCCCTTTTAAATGATCAGTGAGGGCAACAAATTCAATATCATCTTCATCAAGTTCGTAATCCGTATAATCTGTTAATCGTTGAAGTTTTTGTTTATGTTCAAGTATCTCTTTTAACAACTGTTCGGTTGAATAAAAGTTTAATCGGGTTCTTGGTTGTAGGATTATCCTGGCAATCCTGGAGTTGGTATTTAGGATAGCACTAAAAACAATATTAGTGTCAACGACTATTTTCATTCAGAAATTATTGCTTTAGTTTTCTCCCAACGTCCTTTTTTAACTAGCTTTACAAGTTTGTCAACATCGGTTTGGCTGGCACGTGATTTTTTTGCAATTTCCGTAAACTCAAAGAGATCAGTCATGTCCTGCAAATCATCCAAATTAACTTTAGCTGATATCCTAAAAATCACTTCTTTATTTGTTCTCTCTATTATCATATTCTTTGTGTTTTTTTTACAAATTTACTGAAAATTATTTACAAATCAGCCGAGTTTTTACAGCTGGATATTTCAGTGATACTGACCCCCCAAATCGGTCATATTGACCCCCCTTGG
>CAZGAO010000018.1:0-66971 GCA_964523795.1 uncultured Lentimicrobiaceae bacterium | reverse complement strand
AAAATATTAAAAATAATTTTAAAAAAACTTGTTTTTAATCATAGTATCTGTCAGGTTTACCCTGGGAAGTAAACCTGACAGGATTTTCCATGCTGAAAGTACTACCTGATTTTTTAAAGAAAGCAATTCGTTTTTGGGAGTAAACCTGACAGGTTTTTATCCCCAAATTCAGGGATACCCTCCCCAAATTCAGGGATAGGCAAAATGGCCAAATTTGGGGATATTTAAGAAGATAATTGAAGTTAATATTGCAGTAAGAATTACAAGGCCGCATGGCCAAAAAATAATAAACACAGTTCTTTAACTTAAATCTTTATCGTTATGAAAAATTTTGTACTTTCTTTTGCAATCATTATGGCTCTGGCCATTAGCTCCCACGCCACTGTTTGGCGGGTTAACAACATTAGCGGTACCGATGCCGATTTTACCTCCGCACAATCCGCCCACAACAATCAGTATGTGTTTAATGGCGATACCCTTTACATTGAGCCTTCCACAGCAAGCTATGGCGATTTAACGCTCACTAAGGAATTGGTAATTATTGGCAATGGCTACTGGCCTGCTCAAAATCCCGAAACGCAGGCGAATGTTAATTACTCGCAGTTAGGTACTGTCACTTTCAATTCTGGTAGCCAGGGTTCAATTATACAAGGTTGCAGAATTTATTGTATAAGATTGAAAACATCTGAAATTCTAATACAGCGAAATTATATCCTTTACAATGAAGGACAATACGCTTCAATTTATTTTGAGTCAGAGAATTTAAGTAATATTATTATCAGAAATAATTATTTAAGAAATACCTGGAACAAAAGTGATTATTATGGCAGTTCTGAAGTTATTAGTTCATCAGAATCTGGAATTAACAATATAATAATTTCAAATAACTATATTGTAAGTGCTACACTTGACAGAACCAATGTTAGAAGTTTGGTTGTAGCGAGTGGTTTTTCAGGCGTGGTCGAAAATAATGTAATTTATGGATTAAATTATGTTTACAATTCCCAATTTAATAACAACATCTTGCGTGATGGTACCTTTTCAATTTCAAACACTACCTATTACAACAATATTTGCAACAGCGATCAATTTGGCAACGAATATGGCAACCAAAGCAATGTAAATATGTTGAATGTATTTTTAAACGAAGGAAGCACGGATGGGCAATGGCAGCTAAAAGAAGGTTCTCCGGCCATTGGTGCCGGTATGGGCGGCATCGACTGTGGTATGTTCGGCGGGGATTTCCCATACATACTTTCCGGTATGCCGGCCATCCCTTCGGTGTACGAGTTCAACCACGATATCGATTACCAGAACCAGCAAATTGAAGTGGAAATTAGTGTGAAATCGCATAATTAAGCTCCAGATTTTAATAATACAAATTTTAAAATTAGGAGGTAATTATGAAATCGAAAACAAAAGTTTTCACGTTTCTGTTGCTGCTGCTTTTTATTACCATTCAGTGTTTCGCACAAATAAGAAGTATTAATGCAGAAATTGGTGAGAAGGCTGCAAAACGCCTGCATTACGCGCTCATAATGCCGGTTATTCAAACGAAGGATTTTTTAGTTTCCGAAAAGTCCAGCAGCGATAAAGAACAGTATTATGATCAATTAAAAACTTGTGCTCAATTTATTGTTCTGGATATTGAGAATGATTTTCCGGTGTTGGAAATACTAATTAAAATCAGGAATGATTCGGAAATTGACCAATCTTTATTGGAGAACCCGATGCTTATTGATGGAGCAAAAAACGACTTTTTAGTTAGCCGAATTAATCTCATGGATTTGGAAACGTTTGCCGAAACGGATAATGTTTTATTCGTCGAGCCCTCTTATCGAGCAAACATTGAACTAAATCAAAGCGCATCGGATATTCAAGCAAATGAAGTTTGGAGCTGTGGCAGCAGCGATATTGATGACTGCATAAACGGACGAAACGTAATTGTTGGAATTATTGATGGTAAGCCAAATCGTGATCATATTACCTTTATGGATGAGAACGGCAATTCGAGATTTCAACAATATAATAACACTACCCCAGATGACCATGGAAGCCATGTAGCAGGAATAGCCGGTGGGGGTGGAGACGAAAATGCTTTAAACCGAGGTATAGCTTATGGTTCAGATTTAAGGTGGTTTCCACTTGGAACAAATCTACTTGAAAATGTCGAGGAATTAATTAGCATTGCAAATGGCAATCCTTTGGTAATTAATTATAGTGCGGGATCAGCCTATGGACGACGAGATGGTACAACTACTTTGGATGAAGCTTTAGGAGGATTAATTCAGGGTAATGTAATATTTGTAAAATCTGCGGGGAACAATTCTAGCAGCACAGACTGTTTTAATCACTACGTGGGAAATGTTCCATCGCAAACTGGCGAATCTATTGAATTTGAGTTTCAACTTGTTCAAAATAGTGTAACCGCAATTGAGATTTGGCATGAAAGTCAATTCGATGTTCAAGTAAGTGACTCTAATAGTAATAATCTAACTTGGAGCGAAATAATATCTTTCGAGACAACAGGTAATTTTGATTCGTACCCAGGAAATACAAATGATTATATTCAAGTGACTAATTCACCAAATGGGTTAGGAGTTATTTATATTGAATATGGATCTTCAGACAATTTTTTTAATCCAGGCACTTATCATATTCGGCTTTATCCGAATGATAATAATGGTGGACATTTTGATGCTTACCATAATAATTCGAATAAAATTGGGGGCTTTATCAATGGAAATAATTATCAAACAATAACAAATCCCGGCTATTGCCCGGAAGTAATAACGGTTGCTGCATCAAAAAAAGAAAGTTATGGGGGTGATTGGGCGTCCTATAGTAGCTTAGGCCCATCCCGGATAGATGATCCTAACACTGTAAGCAAACCAGACATTACTGCACCCGGTGGTAGTAAGGATGAAAATGCAGCATACATTTGGTCTGCTTCTGATGAATCCAATAATGTATGGATGGGCATGGTAGGAACAAGCATGGCTGCGCCGCATGTAACAGGTTCAATTGCATTACTGATGGAAAATTTCCCTCAATTGAATGCAGACCAGGTAAAAGAAATTTTACAAAATTCAGCATCAGCTATACCCAATGGAAACTGGCAAGGGAACAATACACTTACAGTAGAAGATCAAAAATATTGGGGAACGGGAAAACTAAACATCCTCGCTGCCTATCAATCCATGGTCGGGTTTGATTACACTCCTTTACCCGGAAATGTTTCGGAATTATTTAAAAGTGCCTACAATCATGATTTAGCAGGTCTCCCGGTTGAACCTGTTGTGTCGGACTGGAATGCTCCCGGCTTTTATAAACAGAAATTGAGTAATGGGGCAATCTTTCTTAATGGTGAAGATGAAGAGGCTTTTTGGCTGGGAGAGGGCAATTGGGAAAAATGGCTGGAAATAAACTCCATTGAAAGTTCGATTGGTTTACCCCAAACCAGCGAACAGGACGACTCGTTTAACAATAACTACCCAACAGTATTTTTTGATAGGGGTAAAATATACTGGGATGGAACTGAAGCATTTGTTGAGGAATTTATTCCTGATTTCGAGGCTGATATTTTCGCAGGAAATGTTCCGTTTAAAGTATCTTTTACGGATAAATCCAGTTTTTCAAACAGTTTAATCACAGGATGGCTATGGGATTTTGGAGATGGATATACCAGCACTACTCAAAATCCTGAACACACCTATTTTATTACCGGGAGTTTTGATATTACACTTACAGTTTTTCATTATTCACATGGTTTTAGTATAAGCTATCCTGATTACATTACAGTTTCAAATAATCAGGTTATTTCAAATGTCGCTGATGTGGAATACTTTTTCAATGAAGACCCAGGATTTGGTAATGGAACATCCATACCCATAACTCCGGCAAAACAAATCGAAAACATCAGCCTAACGCTGGATATCTCCACCCTCGATTATGGATTTAATCATTTGTATGTCCGAGCAAAAGATGACCTGAATCGCTGGAGCTTGACAAATATCAAATCATTCTACAAGGAAACAGTATTCACAACTTTGCCCAACATCACCAAAGTAGAATATTTTATCGATGAAGATCCGGGTGAAGGAGAAGGAATTGAAATTCCTGTAACTCCATCACCCAACATTGGCGGCATTGATTTTATAGCAGACATTTCCGAATTTGCCAATGGTTTTCATCATTTGTACGTTCGTACAAAAGATGACAGAGGAAAATGGAGCCTTACAAATATCAAATCATTCTACAAGGAAACGGTATTCACTAATTTGCCAAATATCACCAAAGTAGAATATTTTATTGATGAAGACCCGGGCGAAGGCGAAGGAACTGAAATTCCTGTAACTCCATCTACCAATATTGGCGGCATTGATTTTATAGCCGACATTTCGGAATATGCCAATGGTTTTCATCATTTGTATGTTCGTGCAAAAGATGCAAGGGGGAACTGGAGTCTTACGAATATCAAATCGTTTTACAAGGAAACAGTTTTTATCACTTTACCAAATATCACTAAAGTTGAATATTTTATTGATGAAGACCCAGGCGAAGGCGAAGGAATTGCGATTCCTGTAACGCCGGCAAGCAACATTGGAGGGATTAGTTTCATTGCTGATATTTCCGGATATGCCAATGGCTTTCATCATTTGTATGTTCGCACAAAGGACGGAAGAGAAAATTGGAGCTTGACAAATATCAAATCATTCTACAAGGAAACCATTATCACCGATGAACAAAACATTGTAAAAGCCGAGTATTTCTTTAACGAGGATCCGGGTGAAGGCGAAGGCATTGATTTGCCCTTAACGCCCAGCCCAAATATCCAGGGGTATTCTTTTACCGCCGATCTTTTTGATTTGCCTTTGGGCGAAAACACCTTGTTCGTGCGGGTGATGGATGAAAACAATCGCTGGAGCCTTACCAATATGGATACGGTTGAAGTGCAGTGTGCGATGGTTACGGTTGATTTCGGGCCAGGCGATGGTTGTGCTACGATGCCAATGGAATTTATCGATCTTTCTACCCATGTTCATCCGCTGGCTGAATACCGATGGGATTTTGGAGACGGAACGCCGCTTGTTGTTACCGGTCTTGGCAATTATACGCACACTTACGAAGCCATCGGAGAATATGAAGTTAAGCTGGTGATCGAAAGCCGGGAAGACTGCATCGACAGCATTACAAAAAATGTAATTATTCACGAGCCACCCACAGTTTATGCAGGTGCTGATCAAATCATCTGCGAAGGCGATGAAGTAATATTAAGTGCAAATTACACCAACGGTACATTAAGCTGGGATCATAATGCAACGAATGGTGTAGCCTTCGTTCCAACGGAAACAACAATTTATACTGCCACCGTAGAATCGAGTTTCGGCTGCGGGCCGCTTAGCGATCAGGTGGTGATTACAGTTATTCCCCTGCCAACGGTTTTTGCCGGCAACGATGCAACAGGATGCGCCAACGAGATCTATGTAATTAATTCGGCTGCAGCGGAAAACTACACCAGTTTATCCTGGCAGGCTGTTAATGGAAGTGGTTACTTTGATAATGGAAATCAATTAAATACCGTTTATCATCCTGCACCATCCGACCCTGTAATTGTTACCATCTGCCTTTCGGCACAACCTTTGGCCCCATGCCTTATTGGTACGGCTGATTGTTTCGATTTAACTTTAACAGAGCCACCATCAGTAAATATTCAGCAACCCTTGAGTGGTTCAATTATTTGCGCAAGCACAGTAGTGCAATTGTTAAGCACAGTGATGCACTCCTCAGGTATTTTATGGGCTACATCCGGCGATGGCATTTTTGCAAATCCGACGCAAGCCAGCACAAGCTACACTCCGGGAACAATGGATATTGCCAATCAGCAGGTAACTTTGTGCCTCGAAGCAGAACCCTTGGGTGGCTGCACAGTCCCAGTAGTTGCTTGTATTAATCTTAACATCCAGGCCGATCCACAAATAACCTTGGCTCCAGACTTTTGGCTGGATTGTGCGGATTATGATTTTAATTCGGATCAATGGTTCCCTTATCAAATGAGCGCAACGATTGAAAATGGCGCATCCTTTGAATGGAGCACCGAAGGAGATGGCTATTTTGATAATCCTTCTAATTTGCAAGCAAACTATCATTTGGGAAACAGCGATATTCTGAATGGCGAAGTAGTACTTTCACTTTCTGCTTCCGGACCTGAGCAATGCAATCTTGTGGTATCTGAGCAATGTGTTTTGCATATTCCCGGGCAATTGATTCCTATTAGTCAGGCTGGCTGGCGCGGAATATCTTCCTACATCGACAATTCGGATAGAACCGTTCCTGAAGTATTGGCTCCGGTCACAAATAGCCTGGCTATCATTATGGATGAGGCGAACAAGACCTATAATCCTGCCACAGGCATAAACAATATCGGCAACTGGGGAGCAGTCGGTTATCGTGCCAATTTCACCAATCCGCAAGTATGCCTGCCGGTGTATGGTGTTCCTGTATCGGATCAAACTTTTGAGATCGTGAATTCGACAACATTTTTACCCGTTCTTACGGATGTCCCCGTTGCTATTGTAGATTTGTTTAATGGTCATCTCAATCAGATTCAGCAAATTTACGATTGGAGCACTTTCAAAACATGGACGCCGGCTAATGCAGGGTTTTCAGAATTGAAGCCAGGATATGCCTATTCCATGGTTACCACATCAAGTTTCACCATCGAATTCCCACCTTTTTCATGGGAACCACCATTAAGCCAGGTAAGCATCAACGGGAAAATTATTAATGAAGCCAATGGCAATCCTGTTGGTAATATTGAAGTGCTGGTTAGCGGTGAATCTTCTGTGCTTACCAATGCCGAAGGAATCTATTCAGCAATCGTTCCATCTGCATGGAGCGGAACAATAACCCCCGCAAAAGCAGAATGGATTTTCTCACCATCCTCAAAAAGTTTTGAAAATGTACTTGTAAATATCTACGATCAGGATTTCACCGGAATTAGCACTTCCTGTGATCCCGGATGGGAATTTATAGTTACAGGTTCCTATCACACCATTTCTATTCCATTGGAATCTAACCCGAACATTTTTGGCGGCCCTTTACAAGCCGACGACTGGATAGGTGTTTTTTATCTGGATGATAACGGCACCGAACAATGTGGCGGTAATGTACAATGGACAGGTGCTCCTGGTTTGGTTATCATGGCTTACGAAGATGACCCTGCCACTGCAGAAAAGGATGGTTTTGCAATTGGAGAAACCATACAATGGAAAATCTACAGTTGCAGCACACAGGAAACATATAATGCAGTTGCAACTTACGATCCCTACATGCCCGACCAGGGAATGTTTGCCAATTGGGGCTTCTCAAGTTTGGTTTCGCTCAACTGCCAGCTATGCCAGGAATTGACATTGCTCGAAAACTGGAATAGTGTTTCGCTGTATGTTGAGCCTTCAAATCCAGATGTGGAAACGCTTTTTGCGCCGATGGTTAATGATCTTATCATTATGCGAAACCTTAATTCGATTTACTGGCCCGAATTCTCAATAAACACGATCGGCGATTGGAATATTGAATCAGGATATGTGATGAAAATGAGTACTGCTCACAGCGGTGCGTCAATTTGCGGATTGCCGCTTTCGGGCAGTAGCCTAACGCTGTCAGCCTCCGAAAACACGTGGCATTATTTGCCGGTGCTTTCATCCTGTCCGGTAGATATTAATCAGATGTTTGGGCAGGAAATCGACAATATCGTTATTGTTAAAGATTTGATTGGATGCAAGGTTTGGTGGCCACAAATGGAAGTATATTCTCTGACTGAACTAATCCCCGGACAGGCTTACGAAATTAAAATCTCAGATGATGTTATGCTGACTTATCCGCAATGCACCGGGAAGCAAATGAAACAAAGCTATCCGGTTTCAAACAAACAGACGTCGCGTTGGGGAACAATTGATTTCTCTCCGTTCACCCATGTTATTTCATTGTCCGAGCTTCTACTTTCTGAATTTCCTTCAGGCTGTCAAATCGGAATTTTTAATAATGAAGGAACAGTTCTCGGATATTCAGAAATTATTTCAAATATGACAATGGTAATGGTTGCTGTTGGAAATGATCCATCAACGGAAGAGATAGAAGGTTTCACTGAATCCGAACCCATGCACTTCCGCATATTTAATCCAGAGACCGGACACGAAACACCGCTACAGGTAACTTTTGATGAAAGCATGCCAAATGCCGGATATTTTACAAACCACGGTTTATCAGCTATCAAAGGCATTTATGTGACTCGCATAGATGAAACAAGTTTAGATTTTTCTGTCGAAGTTTATCCAAATCCTTCTACCGGCGAGTTCCGGATCATTTCGTTTGGTGATCCTTCGTCATTGGATTGGGAAGTTTTGGATATTCATACCGCTACATTGATGAAAGGCAAGCAACAATCGAATCAATTCAGCATCGATTTATCATCTTATCCGAAAGGAATTTACTACCTGAAAATAACAAACCAAGGAATGTTATCTGTAAAGAAGCTGGTGCTTCAATAATCCCACCCCTGAGCCAGGCAGCGCTTTATGCGCTGCCTGGAAATTGGGGAATTTTGTGAAATAAAAGCATTAAAGTTGCTGATGAATTGAAATGTAAAATATCACACCTGCCCTGCACAGGCCAACAAAGCAGGGGCGAAACCCGAAAAGCCTAAAGAGTAGGGAGAAAACTAAATACAGAACAATATGAAAAAAATAGTCTTTTTTATTAGTACCCTGGCCTTTTTCCTGGCCTCATGTACCCAAAACAAAACACCGGAATTTGACCATTACGGGGTTTACCTGCAAAATGGGGATGAATACATCGAACTGAAAGAGGGCGATGAAATAAATCTGCCCGAAGTGATTGTGGAGGGTGATGTGGTTTTATATGTTTATTCCCCTGCTGCTATAACTCATGCATACATGCTCAGGCAGAATAGAGAAATAGAATACGAACTTGCCCCGGTGGATGTAAATGATGAAATGGTAAAACTTACTTCAGAGGTATTTGGTGGTAAAATCCTTCTAAGGATACGAGGGGATATATATGAAAACTACCCTTTCATGGTTGAGAACAAAAACATAAAAGAATCCCTCAAAAATTGGATGCAAAAGGTGATTGATGATTTTGAGCAGGAAAACTTTGCCGCACTAATAGAAATCACTATACCAGATAGCGAGCGTTCCCGGATTAGCCCCGCCGAGATAGAACAAATCATTCAAGGAATGAAAAGTAACCCGCTACAAATGCAGCGTTTTATTAATCAGATGAAAATAGATATGAAAAAGTTGGATAATGAAGAAGAGGTGATTTTGAAACCAGCCACCTCCGAAATTTGTATCGGTACTAGCTGCTACCGGCATTGGGGTAATGGCAGGTGGGGGTGAATGCAAATAGAAAACATGGAAAGGAAAAAATTATGAAAACAATAACTAAATCATACAGAAAATCCCTCATATCTAGTTGAGAGAGAAATTGAATATTATTAAATAAATGCAAAAAAATATTAACGGCGGATCCTGAAAAGCCTAAAGAGTTGGGAAGAGCTTAAAAAATTTTAGCTTATGAAAAAATTTACAAAAATTATTGTGCTTTTATGCTTCTGCGTGGCAGCATTAAACGTTAATTCTCAAAACTATAAAAAAGGATTTAAAGAATTGGAGGGAGATAATTACGGTGAAGCTGTAGTTCTCTTTGATGATATTCTTGATCAAAATGAAAATGATGCCATAGCAAATTTTGCTTTAGGGCTGATTTATTCAGATAGCGAGTTTCATGGATTTGACTTGATGACTGCCTTTGATTTTTTGAATCAGGCTGATAAATTTAAGAATGACATCTCTCAAAAGAACCTGGAAAAGTATGAGGAATATTTTTCGATTTATTTGATAGGTGAAACTTATAAGCGTGTTGACAAGGAATTGTCTGATTGGGTATTTGGAAATCTGCAGGATTCAGTATTAATTGCTAAGTATCTGAAAAAATGTAAAGATTCACAATTTTATTATGAAATAGTCGGAAGCTACGATGATTATAATTTTGCCAAGGTACGAAACTCTCTTTCGATCTCTGAGGTAGATGATTTTGTGAGCAGCTATCCTGAATCCAAACACGTAAACGAGGCCAAGCAGAACTTAGCTGAACTTCTACTATGGAAAAAGATACAAGAGGATCTTAATATTGATGACATCGATGCTTATCAGGGTAGTTACCCTAATGGGAGGTTTACCAAAACTGTTGATTCGCTGAAGGTAGAAGCTGTTTGGAAATCAGTTTACGAAAATCCTTCAATTGCTGAATTACAAATATTTCTGAATGACTTTGGTGATTGTAAATATGCAGAACAAGCCCGGGATTTAACTGAAGTATTAAAGATAGATCACACTAAACAGGATATTGCAAAATATTCAAGAAATAACCAAGTACTCAATAAGTTTTCTTTTGATCCCCAAGGAAACTTATGCTTATTATACAAAGATGTATTGTATCGCAAATGCAATTTGGCAGGCGACTGTTGGGATCGCGTTTACGGTGATCATCAATTGCAATCATTTTCTTTTTCATTGGTTAATAAGGCAATTTACAGAGTAGTGGACGGAGGATCAGTTGAAAAATCGCTGGATGCAGGTAAAAACTGGATCACAATAAATAATGGATTGCCCGATCGAATTGGGATTACATCCATATTCGTTAAGCCTGAGGATGATGTAATATTTATAATTACCGATAAGGGTCTTTTCAGGACTACGGATGGTGGTTTCTACTGGAAAAATGTTTATAATGGGCAGGTTAGTCAAATAGCATTTTGCCCAAATGAACAGAATTTAATTTTTCTTCTTGTAGCCAATAATACAATATTGTATTCATCGGATAACGGCAATACCTGGCTTAATAGTAAGATTGCCGAAAACCTTAAAGCTAAGAATTATAATAACTACCCAATCCTAATTTCAGGTATTTATTGCTTCCCTGATAAAAGCGGTTTAAATCTTTTAGCAGCAACAAATTATGGTTTGTTTTTAAATGATAGGGTTAACTATCAACAATGGGAAAACATTGATGGTAATTTACTGGCAGGTAAAAACGTATCCAGCATATTTTGTGATAATGAAGAAATCGTAATAGCAACATTTGCTGTGAAGAATGGTGAAATTATAAACAAAGATATTTATAGAACAGAGCTACCTACCTTTTCTTTTGAGAAAATAGATGTAGATTTATCAAAATTTGAGAAAATTACCGGAATAGCAAAATCTTACGATGCTGAGGGTTATTTTATTTCATCAAACGCGCAAATAGGGTATGTATCTGACCAAACTTTAATAGGCCTCAATTATGGAGTTTTACCCCATTCCGATATTAAAGACTTTGTGTATGAAAGTAACGATAGGATTTTTTATGTTATGCTTAACAACGCCAATCATTCGGATACACAGAAGTACGGTGTTTGGAAATCAACTGATTTGGTTGAGTGGGATATGATATATTCAGAATCTGGTCATTACGGCATTGAATCTGGAAATATTAGCATCTCACCAAATAATTCCGGCGAAATATGGCTAACATATAAAGAAGTAGATAGATATACAAAATGTGCGATTAGTTTTGATAAGGGGAAGAGGTGGGAGGCATTGGAAAATTATCGTGAACTTAGTAATGTGCAGTTTCATCCTAAAAACGAAAATATTGTTTATTTCCGAGCTGGTGATAATAATCGTGTACTGGTACGATATGATAAAAATACCAATGGAGGGACTGAATTGCGTGATAGTTACGGTTTTTTAATCTCACAGGATGATGGTGATAAAATCTTTAACCTTAATGCAATTAATTACGATAAGGTTAGTCTTGAAGTAAGCAATGATGGTGGATGGACATTTAAGCCTTGCAATAACAATCTTCAAACTATACTCCCTGAAGTACCACTCCATGGCAATTGGGCACCCACAATAATTCCTCAATTCTATAAAGATAACTGTATAATATTTTCGCTTGATTCTGATAAGCCGTATTCAAATTTAAAGCGGTATCTACTAAAATCCACAGATAATGGCAAAGCATGGGAAATATTGAGAATGATAGAGGATGCTGATATTGGATTTGTGGATGCGGATCCAAAGAGCAGTGCTGATATTTTTTATGGAATCAAATACCAGCATCTTGAAGGTTCGCCGGATGGCTATAAGAAAGTAAACGATTACTCTATTGGATATTTAATCGGAGATGTCAACTGGCGTGAGTTTGACCTGCCGAAAAATCTTGCTTACCCCAGCGGTGGTTTTATAGCGAATGATGATAATAAATTGATGATTTATTTATATGGGACTAAGGGTTTACATTGCTCGGAAGATGGCAAAACCTGGAAAAGAATTGGTGGAATTGAGGTAGAAAACGAATAAAGAAAAAGAGAGAAAATGCTTGTCCCGCACAGGCCAAAAAAGCGGGGGCGGATCCCGAAAAGCCTAAAGAGTAGGGGGAAAACTAAATACAGAACAATATGAAAAAAATAGTCTTTTTTATTAGTACCCTGGCCTTTTTCCTGGCCTCATGTACCCAAAACAAAACACCGGAATTTGACCATTACGGGGTTTACCTGCAAAATGGTAATGAGTATGTTGAACTGAAGGAAGGTTCTACTGCTAAACCAATCGAAATTGAGGTAAAAGATGAAGTGGCGTTGTATGTTTATCATCCACAAGCCAAAACACAAGAATATGGATTACGCGGTTTTTATAGCTATGAACTTGTAATAAGCCCTGTAAAAGACAATGACGAAATGGTCAAGATAGTCCCTACATACTTATGGGGTGGTTATGTTTTTCAGGTTGACAATCAAGAGCGTTATATTTTTATGATAAATGATGAAAATATAACTGAAAAATTAAAAAGTTGGATGCTTAAAGTAATTGACTTTTATGAAAATAAAGATTATGATAACTTTTTTAATAGTGCATTTCCAGCGGAAGTTAAAAAAGGAATTATTTATACAAGGATTAGGGAAATGGAAGTTAAACCGGAAAAATTCGAAGATTGGATAAATTTGGCTAAAACCCATGTGGATAAAATTGAGAATGGTGAAGTGACGATATTTATTGAAAGGAGCGCGATTCAATTAGATGAACATGGAGATTATATTTATGTCGCTGATGAAAATTGGGAATGGTCCGCACGCTGATAAATTGTAACACTTAAATTCTTAAACATAATGAAACTAACAACAGAATATTTAAAGTTTTATCGAGGCTATGATGGATATAGAAAATTGACAGAAAAGGAGTTAACTAACCTCGAAGATACTGAAAAAAGTGAAATTCCTGGCATACTAATAAAATTGATAGATTTTTATGAACAGGGTCTTCCTTATTCACTAAGACCTGTGTTTTTGGATGCGTTTTATAGGTTGATAGTAACTGACGGATATGATGTAACACCTGAAGCAATGGAGAAAATTCACAATTTTTTCCTTGAAACAATAGCAAATCCCGAATATAGGGATTACTTGTTTTTCCATAACGGAAATAGCTTGTTTGAGAATGTGCAATTTCGGGGAGACGTTTTTGCAGAAAGTATCGACTTAACACTTATAATTTTAGATAAGAAAGTTAATCTTCCTTGGTCTGAAACCGCTGAAATGGCAGAAATCTTCTTGAAAAATGAACCTGCTATTTCAATTCCATTTTATGAGATGTATTTCAATGCTTATGCAAATATATACCAAAAAGAAAATACACATTTATCCACGGTGAGGTTATTTGATTTAGCTGAAACTGTTATGAAGTATTCTATTGACAGTATTTTAATTCATTACGCATGGACAATAAAGCATGACGATGTATTTCTGCGCAATTTCTACAAAGAAAGTTTTGCCGGGAATGATTTACAGGATCTGAAAAATCTTGAGAGGTTAGAGGGTGAAATAGTTGAAGAATTTGGAGAGATTGAGTCTCATAATCATTTTAGCAGTAAGGGTGGACGCATGCTGGTTAATGTATTGTCGCGTGAGAAAAAGGAAGAGCGTCGTGACCAGAAATTATATCAGCAACGAACCATCACAAATATTTCTCTTGAGCTTAAATCAAAAGAAAGCTATTGCAGAGGCTATAAAGAATATTTATATGCTTTAGTTTATTTTGGTACTGATGATCTAAAAAAGGGTATTAACTCATTGGAGGCAGCTAAAGGCTATGGTTTTGATCCCGGCTCTATCCATGAATTGCTTTTGCGTTTTTATTCAGGTACAAAAAAAATCGAAAAGGCAGCAGATGTTGCTCAAGAGTTGATTACAATTAGTGGTATTTTAAATATTGAAGAGGCTCAAAAGGATCAGTTTAATGACGATTATCTCGTAGCCATAGGAAAGGCCAATCGTCAGCCGGTATTTTTTGATCAGCAAATAGAAAAAATTATTGCTGAAAATAGAATTAATAAAGACCAACACATTAATGACTTATCAAAGGAAATTCATTCTAAGCGAGAAGAGATAATTATATCAAGAATTGATAAAGGTATTCAATTATTGGATTCCTTGATTGATAACCAAATAATTGATAAAGCCATCCATGAAAACCAAATTTTGGAGCAGTTAACTGTTGAGGCTAATATTCAAGATTTGCAACACCAAAGCCTGGAGGAATTAAAACCATTTATTGAAGCGGGTAGCAAAGACCTGGCTCTACTTTATGAAGGCACTATTACCGAAAAAAAACTATTAGATTATGTTAATAACGTGCGGTTATTTGTTCAGTCTGAAAAAGGTGAAAATATAGACTTTCTGATTAGGACATTTCCAAACCTTTGTGCTTCTGCTGTTATTGGAAATAAACTGTCAGTGGAGGCTGTTCATAATGGCGATAGTAACGGTGGAATTAAATTGCTAAATCATATTTTTGAAAAGAGAGATGAAAAAAGGAATTTGGGGTTTTTGGAGCCTACTAAGCTGCTGGTCGCGAAACTTAACAGCGACAACAGATTTAATGAATCCATAGTATTACTTAAAAAGGGTTCTAAAATAATGGGCGAGCAGGAGTCATCGGCCGCTTCTGTTCTATTAAAGGACACTTATTTGATGTTCATCGAATCGGAAAAAAGTCCGATAAAAAGGAACAAAATACTTTTGGAAGCTGAAGAGCAAGACCTCCATCAAAATGATGATCGGTTTACAAAGTATCGAAAAGAGATTAATAATCAATTAAATAAACGCAAAAAGACTATTTTGATAGCCTCTGGAATCGCATTAGTAGTAGTTGTAGTAGTAATTTTAATTTTCACTTTATAATAATTTAAATTTAACAATTATGGCAGCAGAAAAAATCGGGTCCGTAAAAGGCGGAAAAACACGTAAAAGTTTTGATGTATTTTGGAATCCCTCCGACCGTGAAGTTTATGTAGGCTGGGGAGGAAAAACCAGTATCGGTAAAGCCAGCTCCTCCGGCGAGGCAATGCGCAAAGGCGAAGCATGGCTTTATGATAAATAAAAGCAATCCAAATCTCAATTCAGCAAACATTTTATTAATTCAAAATCCAACACGTTTATGAAAAGAATTATTACGCTTACCACAGTTTTCGCCATCGTGGCGATGATGTTCAGCTCATGTGCCATCCACACGGGTATTGGCATGTCCAATGCTTCGCTGAGCCAGAACAATTTTAAAATGGTGAAATATGCCACGGGCGATGTAAAAACCACCAAAATCTTCGGGCTTGGCGGCCTGGGTAAACAAGCCATGGTGGCCGAGGCCAAGCAGGAACTGCTGGCCAACTATCCGCTGCAGGACGGCCAGGCACTGGCCAATATGACGGTGGACTGGAAAACAGGTTTTTACTTTTTTGTGGTCGTAACCAAATGCACGGTTACCGCCGATGTAATTCAGTTTGAATAAAAAACCTGTGATTATGAAAAGTAAAGCAATCATCGCAATATTCAAACTTGCGGTTCTGACTATGCTTCTGAGTTTCGCTTCGGCGAACCTTAGCGCGCAGGTCAATACCGGCGACTACACCCAGGTGCTGCTCAAAACCGGCTACATAGTCAGGGGCAAGGTGGTGGAATTTACACCCGGCGAAACCATAACCCTGCAAACGGTGGACGGCAGCACCATCACTTATGCCACTTCCGAAATTGAGGCTTATGGCAAGGGTGCCAAACCCAAATCCGTTGGCAGCAGTTCCAAATCCTCAGGATCACAGTTTAATCCCGACAAGCTCCGGCTGATGGCACATCTGGGTTTTGGCACCTCGGGAGCCACCAAAAGCGATAACGATACCAAGTCGGTTTTTAAATTTCCCTCGTTGTTTGGCGTTGGCATCAAGTACAATCTGGACGAAATGTTCTCGCTCCACGCCGACCTGAACCTTGAACGCAAGGGCTACAAAATTTCCTATACGCAAAAAGATTACAATGGGCAAACGTATCCGGTAAGTTACAAGCAGAAATTTACCTACCTCACCATTCCCTTGTATGCCGGGGTAAATTTTCCCTACGAAGACCTGATCATTTTTGCACAGGCCGGGCCTTACGTTGGTTTGTTACTCAAGGAGAAAACCGATAAGGGTGACTATTCCAACGGCCATCGCAGCTTCGACTATGGCTTTTTGCTGGCTGCAGGTGTCGAAATTCCCTTCAACGAGCAAATCAGCCTCCAGGGTAAGCTGCGCTATACGCGAGGCGTGCGAAAGATAATGGACGATTATTACTCTTATTATCAAACGATAGATTCCAAAATCAAAAACCGCAGCTTTAGTGCTGTGGTAAGTTTGGTGTATAAACTTTGATAAACCTGACAGGTTTGCCCTCAGGGAATTGTGCCAGTTCATCGAAAACACTATCAATCCTATGATCAATCATACCTGTCAGGTTTACCCGATAGCAAATTAAAATTAATTCTAATCTTTAAATTTAAAATTATGAAAACAAAGTATTTTACTAAAGTTGAAGACAAGTATGTGTTTAATGTAACTCTGATATTTTGGCACTTGCTAATTGCTCTAGCCTCAATTGCCATAGTGCTAAGTATAATTTTATTGCTGTGGAGCTTAATTCCGCCTTCCGAAAAAAAAGTTGCCAGACAAGCCTATCCTGAAATGCAGCAACTTCCCGCTCCGGTTGAAGTTTCGCTTGCTGAACTTAATTCTGATAAGTCTGATCAGGAGAAACCCTCACCTGAGAAAAAAACAAGCCATAGGGAAGACGATGACACAACACAAAAAGCAAAAGGAGATACCCTAATGGAAAAAGCATATAAGGCATCTTTTGAGGAGCTTAAAAACCTGATTCCACCTTCTAAATACTCGTGGTCAGGCTCCGGCTATTGGCATTACCCCTATGGTGAACGATATTGGCGGACTTATAAAAAAGATGAATATCGTAAATGGATTGTAAGCCAGGCCAGTCTCGAAAATATGTTATTAAATTCGTATCAGGTATCCAATGTAGAAAACTATTCGGAGGCAAAACAAATATTAGATGCTTATATTAACATTGTGAAAATTCTTCCGGAAGAGAAAAGGATGAGTGCTTTGAAATATTTACTGGAGCACACCACTAACAGTATTTCTCGAACTGTGGAGGTTTTGCAGGCTCTCCAAAAAGTTGTGAGTAAAATGGAAAATGAAAAAAGTATTGCATATATAAATACACTTTCACAATTCGGTAAAAAAAATCCTAACGATGGGGCTCCTTTAATTGAATACATCTCAACGATAATTGATAAATTTGATCAGCCACAAGCTAACAAAACGATTGATAATCTTATAGAGAGTTATTATTCTTCTTTCAATCAAAATTTAGCCCGACTAAAAGAAGCAACGGATTTATTTATCCCAATGCTTACGCAAATAGAAGGAGAATCACATCCCGAAGTTTTGCTGGAGTATTATGTATTATATCGTAACAAAAATCGGGATCGAGATAATGAAATTGCTCAAATCGAAGCGAAACATATGCAACAAATCGATGAAATTGAAAATCAATATGTGCATGATAAAGAAGTAGCAGCGGTAGAATACGAAGGCAGGAAAATTCTTAAATCGGAATTCCGTTACAAGTCACTTTTAGGTATTGGAGGGGGAATTCTTATGATTGTATTAATAGGAACACTTTTGGTGTTTTTATCAATCCAGCGTACTGTAAGAAAAATTGAAGAAAAGATATCAACAGGAAATAGTGTAACTAGCTAATAGAAAATATTATTCAGAATAATCAATCTTAAAATTATCAAAATGAAAAACCCTAAGTTTAAAAAATACCGCTTGTTAAAAGAGGATGACAAATAGCTTTGAGGTTTGAAGCAGGCTTAGCCACAACAATGGGCTAAAGCCCCGGGACTGTTTATTCAGAGCTTTATCCACAGGCTAAAGCCTGCGGCAATTCAATAGTTCCCATTTGCTTTAGCTTATTCTGATAAAGCCTGCGGCAATTCATAAGTTGCTCTTTTCAGTATTGAATATTTAAATTTAGGATATCAGGATGAATTGCTCTGTACTATAGCAGGGATTAGAAAGTGCTAATGAAAATCCGGGCTTTAGCCCAAACAAATAATGGGCTAAAGCCCCGATTCTTCTTATTCAGAGCTTTGTCCACAGGCTAAAGCCTGCGGCAATTCATACTTCATCACGCATCACAGTGCGTGCTTGACTATTATTTGCTGCTGTTTCGCTCTCTTTTATTTTTACTAGTTGGGCAGTATCATAACAACTTTTTTCTTTTCTTAAAGATCATAAGGATTAACAAGGTTTAAACCAGCAATGGTATCAAAATCTTTTGTGTTCCGGCAAGATAATCAATAACAGCATTGCTGTCGATTAGATACTGTTGTTCCATTCGTTGCGGCTATTTTTGATGTGCTCTTGTAATTGATCTGCAATTTGAATCGGTAATTTACCAGCATATTTTTCTGATAATATCGTCTTTTTTGGTTTTTCCGTTTTTATCACACGAAGTAATTTTAATTCTTCCATCTCTTTCAGGATGTTCATAATTCCGGGTGATCTTAGCTGAATTAATACCGTGTACATTTTATTTAATTTTATTGAGAAAATCATTACAAAGATAAGATATTTATGCTCATGCTTTATTTTTCAAACTGTTGCTATTCCTGCTCCTTCATACTCCACCTCCAAGCTCATCACATTTCACAACACAAAGTAAAATCCCAAAATCAACTACCTTTGCAAAATTGCTGACACATTGGCAACAATGCCGCTATTGTGCAGTTTATTGGCTAAGGCATCATTATTGATTTGTCGATGCCCTCAATTTAATAAAAGAAAAACACGATTATGTTTGATAAAATTATAAAGAGCATTCTGGGTTCCAAGTCCGATCGTGACCTGAAAACCATCACTCCCATCCTCGACGAAACCCTGAAAGCCTACGAAACCATCAAGGTGCTGAGCAACGATGAGCTGCGTGCGAAAACCACCGAGTTTAAAGCCAAAATTGCAGAACAAATCAGTCCGGAGAAAAATCAGATTGCCGCCATCCAGGATCAGATTAACAATGACCCGGAAATGGACATCGACCAAAAGGAAAAGTTCTATGAGGAAATTGATAAGCTGGAGAAAACCAGCTACGAGAAAACCCAGGACATTCTTAACGAAATATTGCCGGAAGCCTTTTCGGTGATGAAGGAAACGGCCAAGCGTTTTACCGAAAACGAAACCGTAGAAGTAACTGCATCGCAAATGGATCGCGACCTGGCAGCACGCTACGACCATGTGAATATCGTGGGCGACAAGGCCTACTTCGACAACCAGTGGATGGCCGGGGGAACGCTGATAAAATGGGAAATGATACATTACGATGTGCAGCTTATCGGCGGCATTGTGCTGCATCAGGGTAAGATTGCCGAGATGGCCACGGGTGAGGGTAAAACCCTGGTGGCAACGCTACCTGTTTATTTGAATGCCCTGCCAGGCAAAGGCGTGCATCTGGTAACGGTGAACGACTACCTGGCCAAGCGCGACAGCGAATGGATGGGCATGTTGTTTATGTTTCACGGACTTACCGTTGACTGCGTTGACAAGCACGAACCTAACTCCGAAGCGCGTCGCAAGGCCTACAATAGCGACATTACTTATGGAACCAACAACGAGTTTGGCTTCGACTACCTGCGCGACAATATGACCGGAAACCCCGAGGAGTTAGTGCAGCGCCCGCACAACTACACCATCGTGGATGAGGTGGACTCGGTGTTGATTGACGATGCACGTACTCCGCTTATTATTTCGGGGCCTACGCCCAAAGGCGATAATCAGCTTTTTGACGAGATGCGTCCCAATGTGCAAAAACTCCACACGGCGCAGAAAGCACTGGTTACTAAAATTATTGCCGAGGCTAAGCAACTGCTAACGGGCGACAACATTAGCGATGAAAATACGAAAAAGGGCGGCGAACTACTTATTCGTGCCCACCATGGCCTGCCCAAAAATAAAGCACTTATTAAATTTTTGAGCGAGTCGGGTAATCGCACCCTGATGTCGAAAACCGAAGGTTTTTATATGCAGGAGCAAAACAAGCACATGCACATCATCGACGACCCCTTGTATTTTATTATTGATGAAAAAAATAATTCTATCGAGCTTACCGATAATGGCATCGACTTATTGAGCGAATCTTACAACGATCTGAGCTTTTTTATTCTGCCTGATTTGGCTGCTGACCTTGCAGATCTGGATAATCAAAACCTGAGTGATGATGAGAAAATTGCGAAAAAAAGTCAGCTCACCACCGACTTCTCCGTAAAATCGGAGCGCGTGCATACGGTAAACCAACTGCTTCGTGCCTACTCCATGTTCGAAAAAGATGTGGAATATGTGATTATGGATAACAAGGTGAAGATTGTGGACGAGCAAACCGGCCGTATTATGGAAGGTCGCCGCTATTCTGATGGCTTGCACCAGGCCTTGGAAGCCAAAGAAAATGTAAAGATTGAAGCAGCCACTCAGACTTATGCCACCATTACCCTGCAAAACTATTTCAGGATGTACCAGAAGCTGGCCGGAATGACCGGTACTGCCGAAACTGAGGCCGGCGAGTTGTGGGATATTTATAAGCTGGATGTGATTGTAATTCCTACCAATAAAACCATAACACGCGATGACCGCGAAGATTATGTTTTCAAAACCAAACGCGAGAAATTTAATGCCGTAACCGAGGAAATTGTTTCGCTGGTCGAAAAGAAACGCCCGGTGCTGGTGGGTACCACTTCGGTAGAAACTTCCGAGCTATTGAGTAAGTTACTCAACCGCCGCCAAATCCCTCACAACATCCTCAACGCGAAGCTGCACCAGAAAGAGGCCGACATTGTGGCCGAAGCCGGACATCCGGGCAAGGTAACCATCGCCACCAACATGGCTGGCCGGGGTACCGATATCAAGCTGGGGCATGGCGTGAAAGAAGCCGGTGGTTTGGCCATCATCGGCACCGAGCGGCACGAATCGCGGCGCGTTGACCGCCAGTTGCGCGGACGTTCCGGCCGTCAGGGCGACCCGGGAAGCTCCCAGTTTTTTGTTTCGCTCGAAGACGACCTGATGCGTATGTTTGGCTCCGAACGAATTTCTAAAATTATGGATCGCATGGGCATCGAAGACGGTGAAGTGATTCAACATTCGATGATTTCCAAATCCATCGAACGAGCTCAGCGCAAGGTTGAAGAAAACAACTTTGGCATCCGTAAACGTTTGCTGGAGTACGATGACGTGATGAACGCACAGCGCGAGGTAATCTATAAAAAACGCCGCCACGCACTCTATGGCGAGCGTTTGGCTGTTGACCTCTCCAATATGATGTTCGACCTCAGCGAGCAAATCATTCTCGATTATACCGAGTTGGGCGATTATGACGGTTTCCGAATCGAGGTGCTCAAAGATATGGCTGTAAATGCCAAAATGGATAAAGAGGAATTTTTGGGAGGCTCAAAAACCGAGCTAGGCGAAAAATTGTTCGACCAGGTTTACGATGCTTATCGGGCTAAGATGAAGCTCATCGCCGAAAAGGCATATCCTGTAATCAAGGATGTGTATGAACAAGAAAGCGGCTACGAAAATATTGCCATTCCCATCACCGATGGTCGTCGTCAGCGGCAGGCTGTTGCTAACCTGAAAAAAGCCTACGAAAATGGCGGGCGCGAAATAACCCTGGCCATCGAAAAGAGCGTAACCCTTTCGATGATTGATGAAGCCTGGAAAGAGCACCTGCGTGAAATGGACGACCTGAAGCAGTCGGTGCAAAATGCCTCGTACGAACAAAAAGACCCGCTGCTGATTTATAAACTCGAATCCTTCGAGCTTTTCAAAAGCATGGTGCAACGTACCAACCGCGATATTACCTCCTTTTTGCTCAAGGCCAACCTGCCCTTGCAGGATTCCAGCCATGTGCGCGAGGCGCAGATGCCCCGCCGTGCCGACCGTCGCCGTTTGCAGGAAGGTCGCGATGACCTGCTTTCGCAATCCCACAGCAACACCCAGCAAAAGCAAAAACCCCAGCCCGTTAAAGTGGAGAAAAAAGTGGGGCGCAACGATCCCTGCCCCTGTGGCAGCGGAAAAAAATACAAGCAATGCCACGGGAGAGGCGGGAGTTAAAAAATTAATTTATGCAATCTTTTTAAATTTGCATTGTGATAATAAGAGACGAAATATCAAAAGGAGAAGAAGTATTCAGACGTTTATGCAAAGCGCATGACGTAAAATCTTTGTATGCTTTTGGATCTGCCACCAACGATCAATTTAATTTTGAAAGTAGTGACATTGATTTGGTCGTTGAAATTGATGAGCCTGATCCCGTAAAGCGAGGTGAGAAGCTTCTTTCGCTGTGGGATGCTTTTGAACGTTTTTTTAACAGGAAGGTTGATTTATTAACTGAGGCATCTATCAAAAATCCATTTTTAAGAAAAAGTATAGATGCTGATAAAATACTAATTTATGGCGGATCAGGGGCTGAAATATTTGTCTGACATTCAACGGGCAATTTGTTTAATTGAGGATTTTACCGGAACAATTGCTGGATTTGACGATTATGTCAATGATCTAAAAACTCAGAGTGCGGTCGAAAGACAGTTGGGAATAATCGGTGAGGCTGTTAACAAATTTGATCTGCTGTACCCTGCGAATAGTCTGGAAAACGCACGAAAAATTGTTGGACTTCGTAATCGAATCATTCATGCTTATGATGCAATTGATGCTGCAATGATTTGGGCAATTTTAAAAAAACAACTTCATCCCCTTAAAGAAGAGGTTAGTTTGCGCTTAAATTCTATGCAAAACTGATCAATATAGCCGGGATTGTCTCAAAATACGCCCTGTGTTCTCTGTGTATGCTTTGCGGTCGCTGTGGTAAAATTTATTGTTTGAACCACAGAGAAATTAGAGAAGCCGCCGAGAGAACAGAGACAAATACAATTGAAAATCTGAATGCCTTATAATAAAGTCAGACATGAATTTAGCCCCCGCAATTTACACCCTTTTTAAATTACGAATATAAAAGCCTAATTTCTAAAATGATAAGCGACGTGGAGCTGTGCCATTGAAAAAGCTATTTTATTAATCCTTAATATTGTAGTCGTTAATAAATCGAATTCAATAAAGATTAATATTATGACACATCAACTCATTTTTATCATCACCCTCGTGCTTACCCTGGGCGTTTTTGCATACACGGCCTCTAAGGTTGCAGCCTTGTTCAAATTAACCAGACCATTTCCCATTGGCGATATCCCGCAGCGCATCGGCATTATGATGAAGGTGGCCATCGGGCAAACCAAGATTTTCCGCTTTCCGTTGGTGGGTTTTGCCCATGCCCTGGTGTTTTGGGGTTTTATGGTGGTGGCCTTTGGTAGCATCGAAATGGTGATTGATGGCGTGTTTGGCATCGAGAAATCCCTGGCGGTGCTTGGCGGCTTTTACGATTTTATGATGGCCGCCGGCGATGTGTTTGCCTTGCTGGTGGGCGTTTCCATTGTCGCCTTTTTGGTGCGCCGCCTGCTGATGCACGTCAAGCGCTTCAAAGGCATCGAGATGAAAAAGATTTCAAAGATTGATGCCAACCTGGCCTTGCTGGCTATTTTGTTTTTGATGGTCTCCCTTTTGGGGATGAACACGTATTATCTGGTTTTGCACCCCAACAATGCCGACGGCGTTTATCCGGTCAGTGCCTGGCTGATGAGTAATTTTATCAATTTCCACACCCTCGATTTTAATACGGCTCATTTTTGGTTCGAGTTTTTCTGGTGGGGACATATTGTAACGATATTCGTTTTCGCCAATGCCTTGCCCTACTCCAAGCACTTCCACGTGTTTATGTCGGTGCCCAATGTTTTCCTTAGCCGCCTCGAGCCGCTGGGCAAACTCGATAATATGGAAAGCGTTACCAAAGAAGTAAAACTGATGATGGATCCCGATGCCGCTTTTGCTGAACCTGCCGAAGGGGAGGAAGAAACCATGGAACGTTTTGGGGTGAAGGATGTGGAAGACATTACCTGGAAAAATTATTTGGATTCACTTTCCTGCACCGAGTGCGGGCGTTGTACTTCCGTTTGCCCGGCCAATATTACGGGTAAACTCTTGTCGCCACGAAAAATAATTATGGACACCCGCGCCCGCATGAAGGAAATAGGGCCGATGAAAGCTAAGGAAGGCCGCGATTACAGCGACGAAAAAAGCCTGGTTAAAAGCTTTATCACCGCCGAGGAACTTTGGGCCTGCACTACCTGCAATGCCTGCGCCCAGGAATGTCCCATCAATATCAATCATCCCAGCCTTATCGTGGACATGCGCCGCTACCTGTTTATGGAAGAATCGGCAGCACCGGGCGAGTTGAACAATATGTTTACCAACATCGAAAATAATGGTGCGCCCTGGCAGTACCCGCCCGAAGACCGCATGAAGTGGGCAGAAGAAGTCGGGCTGGAAGTTCCGGTGATGGCCGATGTGTTTGGCCAGGGCAAAAAGCCCGAATACCTGTTTTGGGTAGGTTCCTCAGGGGCCTACGACGACCGCTACAAAAAAGTTTCGCGTGAGTTTGTAAAAATCCTGAAACATCTGAAAATAGATTATGCCGTTTTGGGTGAAGAAGAAATAGACACCGCTGACTCCGCTCGCCGCGCCGGGAACGAGATGCTTTACCAAATGCAAACCCTCCAGATCATCGAAACCTTTAAAATGTATGAGGTCAAGAAAATCATCACCTGCTGTCCCCACGATTTCAACACCTTCAAAAATGAGTATCCCGATTTTGACGGAAATTACGAAGTGCTGCACCACTCGCAGTTTCTGCAAAAGTTGATTGCCGATGGAAAGCTCAAAATTGATTCAGATAAATTTGCTGGCAAGAAAGTTACCTTCCACGATCCTTGTTACCTGGGCCGTGCCAATAGCGAATATGACGCTCCCCGCGATGTGCTTGCTGCCATAAAATGTGAATCCATCGAAATGAAACGCAACAAAAGTTTCGCCCTGTGCTGTGGTGCCGGTGGCGGACAAATGTTCAAAGAAGCCGAAAAAGGCAACAAGGAAGTTTTTATCGAGCGCATCGAAGATGCCATCGAATGCAAGGCCGACATTGTGGCCACCGCCTGCCCCTTCTGCATGGTGATGATGACCGACGGCATCAAATACAAAAACCAGGAAGAAAAAATGCAGAATCTGGATATTGCCGAGATGGTGAGTATGGGGATGGGGTTGTAGGGAAATGTCCTCTTAATGAATCAAAAAAGAGACAATTAAAAGATAGGATGGGGCAATAAAACAAATTGTATGTCATGTAAAATAGCTGCAGTTAACGTTTAATTAAAATACTAAGTTATGGATATATAAAAAGAATACCTTGAAAAAAATTTGAATTTAAGCAATTTTTACAGGAATAGACTGTTCAAAAAAGTGTGTCAGAGATTTATTGGCTAATTCTTTACTCGCATTGTTTTGACTTATCATTTTAATCATTACAATAAAAATAAATAGTCCTACTACTAAAATGACCTCCTACATCTATTATACGAATGTCACATAAAATATGCCCTCCAATAAAGTTTCTTCCTCTAAACCAATTGTCAAATTGATAGCTACCACCTGGAGGGATATTAAATTCACGTTCATGTATAAAGTCATGAAAAACAGTAGTGGACCATGTATCGCCATTCTTGTCAAATAACGTTGCAGACATAATTACTCGATATCCAAGTTGACCTCCTTTTTCTGAAAATTTAATACCCCAGAAGAATTTATCATTAGAGCTTATTTTAAGCATACTTTTGAAATCCAATTCATGTTGGGCTTTATTATTTTTAATAAAAGCCAATCTTGTTTTTGCTTCATTTCTAAACAGTCCAGAAGGGTATCTGGCAAGATACGTCTCATAGTGTGTGTAATGCTCTTCATCTCTAATAAAGTAATTACCTTCAGTAATGCATTCATAAATCAATTTCCACTCCTTACCTTCTCGATATTTGTCGATTCTAAGATAATTATCTAAGCATGTTTTAACATTAGGAGCATTTAATATAATTCTTCAAATTTTTTCGTGTTATCAAGCGTCAAAAATTTTTTAGCTAATAATAAATATGAGGAATCAATGAATGGTAAATATGCGGGATCTACAAAACCAGCAAATTGCCCAGATCTATATTTTAGGCGAGAAAACTCTTGAATATAATTGCAGTATTCAGAAAGATTATCTTGTTTTTTTGCAATCAAGAACTTTTTTTCATGAGAAGGTTTGCATGCTGATGTGAAAAGTATTATAACCATGAAGGTTTTAAATAATGTTTCTTGGTTCATCTGTGTTTAATTTATAATTAATAACTCCAGTTTATGATGTCAAAAAATGGATAAATAAAATGATAAAAAAGGAACATAATAATTTTTGTAAATCCCTATAATATAGTATTTTTAGGGGTGAACGACAAAACAATAATATCATACTGTACGGTAAAAGTACAAAGATTTTTTCAGAGATAAATAACTATTTCATCCCGCTCGCTCGGATTTGTGCCCTTGGCTCGCATTGCGAAGTGGGCATCCATTCATGTTCATCCGCGTTTAAAACCCTCTTTATGAGAATTATTTTCTGGGCAAGGAGTTTTTGAAACTTCATCATATTACAAGCATTTCCATTAGCTTGCCAAAAATGCCCACCGTTTTTCTTTCGATTAGAAATTCTTTCGATACTTTTGTGGGAACGATTGATGAAATATTTTAAGGTTAGTCACTGTTTGGTGATACCAACAAAATTCACGATTTTTACAATAAAAAGAACAAACATGAAAACAATTGATATCGTAAAAAACAGATTGATTGATAGAATAATGCTTACAAATAATGAGCAACTGCTCAACGCAATTGATAACATCTTTAATTCAACCCAGGCAGAAGATAAACTTTTGCTTGATTCTCATCAAATTGAAAAAGTAAAATAGCAATGGCAGATATCGAAAAACAGGGCGAGGGCAATGGCTTGCAGAAGTTTGAAAACTTTGTGATTTTTCAAACTGCTGATGGCAAAGTAAATGTTGATGTTTTTTTTAAGGATGAAACACTCTGGCTCACCCAAAAGTTGATTGCCGAGCTTTTCGAGAAAGGAAGAACTACCATAAGCGAGCATCTAAAAAAAATATTTTCCGATGGTGAATTGGATGAAAATGTGGTATGTCGGGATTTCCGACTAACCACTCAGCATGGTGCCATTGCGGGGAAAACGCAAGAGAAAGATGTAAAGTATTACAACTTAAAAGCTATTGTAGCGGTTGGCTATCGGGTGAATTCCCATCGTGCCATCGAATTCCGAAAATGGGCTACCCAAATCCTCCATGAATACATCATTAAAGGGTTTGCAATGGATGATGAGCGCTTGAAACAAATAAAGCATTTTGGGCAGGACTATTTCGATGAAATGCTGGAACGTGTGCGCGAAATTCGCATGAGTGAGCGTCGCTTGTACCAGAAAATCACTGATATTTATTCGCTTTCTGCCGATTATGACAGCAAAGCTGATGTTACTAAATTGTTTTTTGCTACCGTACAAAACAAACTGCATTGGGCCATTTCCGGAAAAACAGCAGCCGAAATAATCTATACCGAAGCTGATGCTGAAAAAATACACATGGGTCTAAAAACATGGAAACAAGTTCCCGATGGCAAAATATTAAAAGGCGATGTGAGTATTGCTAAGAATTACCTGAACGAAGAACACCTAAAAGCCCTGGAACGTATTGTAAGTGCTTATCTCGATTTAGCCGAAACTCGGGCAATAAACCGTCAGGTTATGAACATGAAAGATTGGAAAGAATTTTTGATAAAATTTCTTGAATTATCTGATTATCCTATCCTTCGGGATTCAGGGAAAATATCGATGCTTGAAGCAAAATTAAAAGCAGAAAACGAATACGAAAAATTCAGAGTAGTACAGGATAAATTATTCGAATCGGACTTTGATAAATTTTTAAAACAAATTGAAAAAAGGAAAAAATAAATATGCCAAATCTCTACATCATAGCAGGTTGCAACGGAGCGGGTAAAACCACCGCATCTTTCACGGTTTTGCCTGAGATGTTGAATTGTGATGAGTTTGTTAATGCTGATGAAATTAGTCCGGGACTTTCACCATTCAATCCTGATAGAGCAGCCATCGAAGCTGGCAGGTTGATGCTGAAAAGAGTTGATTCTCTCATAAGTGTTTTTTTTGAAAGTTGTATCTTTGAAAAAATAAATTTCACAAAATGGAGACAAGAAATCTTATAGCAGAAAATTATTTTGAATTGATCAAGAACCTGAATGTAGATGTTAAACTTGAATTAATATCACGGATATCTGATTCATTAAGGGAACAGACGGTGAGCAAGGATGATTCGTGGAAAGATCTTTTTGGGGCATACAATTCCGGGCAATCTGCCGAAGAAATTATAGATGATTTGAGAGATTCTCGTTTTACTAACCGTCAGATTGAGGATTTATGAAATATCTCATAGATACAAATCTCTGCATCTATTTTTTGAAATGAAAATACGAACTTTTCACTACCTTTGAAAAATGAATACAAAAACGCAATATGTAACACAGTTGATTAGAAATTATATCAATACCATCGACCCGATGGCAGATGTAATTCTTTATGGTTCTCGTGCGAGAGGAGACGAGAGGCAAGATTCTGATTGGGATATACTGATTTTAACCGATTATTCAGCAAATTTGACGACAGAAAGAAAATTTCGTGATAAGATTTACGACTTAGAATTAGAGACAGGAGAAGCCTTTTCTGTTTTCGTATATTCCAAAAACGACTGGCAGACAAAACAAAAAATCACACCATTCTACCACAATGTTTCACTTGAAGGGGTACGGATATGACAAATGAGGAACAAAATGAATATGTAAAATATCGAATTGAGTCTGCCCAGAAGACATTTGATGCAGCAAAAATTTTGGCCGACAATGGATTTTGGAATTCTACGGTTAACAGGTTGTATTATGCTTTATTTTATGCAGTTAATGCCTTGCTTGTTTTAAACGGAATTCAAACAAAATCCCATTCGGCAACCAAAAGTCAATTTTCCCTTCTTTTTGTAAAAACAGGAAAATTCGATAAAAAATACGGACGTCTTTTATCTGAATTGTTTGATTGGAGACAAAAAGGTGATTATGAGAATGTTTTTGACTACGATAATGAATCAGTAAAACCTTTGTTTGGGCCAGTTGCTGAAATGATTGATTTAATTGAAGAAGAAATAAAAAGCAAATTGTAATAAATCCCGATCGCCCGGATTTGTAATCCTACTCACTCGGATTTATGCCATCGGCTCACCTAGCTAAGCGGCATCCCGCCGGGTTAATCCGAGTTTAAAACCATCTTTGTAAGCATTTTTTCCTGAGCAAGGAGTTTTTAAAACTTCATCATAGTTCAAGCGTTTCCAATAACTCGCCAAAAATGCCACCGTTTTATTTTTAGTTTGAAATTCTTTCGATACTTTTGGCAGAACGACTGATGAAATTATTGAACTTTACCAAATATTGAAAAATAAAAAATAATGAACTTTGAATGTAAACAGCTTAATATTACGGATGATCCTGATTTTGGATGCACAATTGAGTTTAGTGACTCGATAGATGAAAACGATGAGAATCAGACATTGGAAGAACTCATGAATCCGACTGGTAAATACCTTTTGATACAGCGAAGCTACCCGGAAGATGAATATGAGAATGATTGGTATTCGATAGAATCTTCGGAAATTGATATCGAATACAGTCAAAAAGATGATATGTACGTCAATCTTCGTAAGGATGAGTTTAAAATCTATTGCTCTGGAGTTACCATAATTGTTGGGTTAAACTTATCAGATGCAGAGTATTCAAATTTGAATAAGGTTTTAAAGACGAGATTTAAGGACAAAGTAATCATAATGAAAGAATAGAAAGGAAAGAGCGAAGAACTCATAGGGTTTTCAGTTGTCGCAAAATTTGCGACAACTGCTGCCGATGGGAAAACAAGAATATTATGACAGCAAAGAATAAGAACTTGAAAAGCCTTGACCAATTTATAGATGAAAAAATTGGGAACAAGGGAACAGAAAAACGAGTAAAGTTTGAAGCTGATTATGATGCTTTCAATCTTGGTGTTTTGATTCAGCAGGCAAGGGAGAAAAAGGACTTAGCCAGCAACAATAAAATTGAATCGTATCAAGACCATTGGATATTTATCGAATAAAAACGTATCATATCGTATCGGTTTGGTAAAAACATGTAATTTTGATAAAATTTAGTGTAATGACAACAAAAGAATTAAAGCATAAAGTAATAGGTAAAATCAATGAACTTGATGATGAGAACCTTTTAAATGATTTAGTACGATTAATTGATGATAATGTTGATGAGAATGAAATCTATCGATTAAGTGACGGCCATAAAAAAGCAATTCATAAAGCCATCGAACAGATAGAAACAGGAGATTATTTAACCAATGAAAAATCGAATAAAATGATTGATGAATGGCTAAACAAATAATTTGGTCGAGACTTGCTCATAATGATCGGTTAAACATACTTGAATATTGGATTAAAAGAAATAGATCAACTGCGTATAGCAAAAGGCTTAATCAGACTTTTGAGCATACGGCGGTTTTAATCAGTAAATATCCCAGGATAGGAATACAAACAGAAATTGAGGATATCAGGTACAAAATTGTTAAAGATTATTTGTTTACATATCGAGAGACAAAAAGATTTATCGAGATACTGACGATTTGGGACAGCAGACAAGATCCAGACAAATTCGATAGGATTATTAAACAGGGCAGCAGCTAAAAAATTGGTATAATTATTCGGCGAACCGGGATTAACTGCAGCTATCGTGGTATTGAAAAACCCGCTCACCCGGATTTGTGCCATTGGCCAGCTTTACGAAGTGGGCTTGCCTTGCTGGCGAAGCGGGCAAGGCGGGCATTCTATCGGCTTAAGCTGTTGGTTCGGATTTGTAAACCATTCATTGTTAAAAACTCCCTGATAAAGGATTATCAAAAACAAAATTAGAGCTTATGCCAACAACCAAATATTTGTATTCTTTTAATTACCACAAAACTGAAAGTGAGCTATGCAAGCTCGAATCAAGGTATATTTTTGATAAGGAAGATGAGAATAAACTGCTTTTTTCCGATGTAAAAGTGGAGCCTTCGAGCAGTGCTTTTATTAAAAACAGGCTCGATATTATTTCGTTTTCTAAAGATTATGCTACACTAATAAACGACATCAAAAAAGAAAATATACGCATCGAAGGTTTCAAAGTTGAGTATATGGTTTTTGATGGTGATACAAGGGAATATGCCGAGAGGCTAAAAAAGTTAAAAGATATAGGTTACAGGATTGAAGGTTTTCCCGATTACCACAACCCAACACGTACTTATGCTTTATGTTATTTTGCGGGTATTTGGTACTTTGGTGATTTGATTAAAAATAAATTCGCCTGGCATAAGCACAAGCAAAAACCATGTTCATACAGCAACTCAATAAGTTTGAGTATTGCCAAAGTGCTTGTTAACGTTGCAGCAATGGGCAACAAAGCGGCAAGGCTACTCGATGCGTGTTGTGGTGTTGGCACAATAATGTTAGAGGCCTGTTTTGCCGGAAATAACATTGAGGGTTGCGACATTAACTGGAAGATATGTAAGGATGCACGAGAAAATCTTGCCCACTTCAATTATACTGCAAAAGTATATCACTCCGATATTAAAGACATTAGCCGTAGGTACGATGCTGCTATTATCGACCTGCCCTACAATTTGTTCAGCAACGTAACTGATAATGATATCTTACACATTATTGTGTCGGCAGCAAAAATCACAGATCGACTTGTTATTGTGTCTATCTCGGATATATCAACCTTAATCAGCAGCACGGGGTTCAGGATTATAGATTATTGTAGTACGGGCAAAAGAGGAAAGACAAATTTTGCCCGAAAAATATGGGTTTGCCAAAAGAATGGATAGGTAGTGTGACAACTCTCCTAATAGAAAAAATAAATTCAAACATGCCTTTACTGAGCAGAGCGATGTATTGAGCCTCACGAAATGTCGAAGTGCCAGTGGTGTATGATCAAATTCTAATTTTGATTTTTATAAAGATGATATGCGCTGCTCGCTCGGATTTGCTTCATCGGTTCGCCTTGCGAAGCAGGCATCCCTTCGGGACAATCCGAGTTTAAAACTCTCTATTTAAAAATCATTTCCTGAGCAAGGAGTTTTTAAAACTTCGTAATAAATCAGATACTTCTATCACCTTATCAAAAATCGCCCACCGTTTTTCTTTCAATTTGAAATTCTTTCGATATTATTGGGGGAAGGACTGAAAAAATAATTTTGGTGGGTGTATCTAATTAGGTACATTTGTAAAAAATTTGAATATGCCTACAATAGACATAATTGATGGAATAAAGGTGTGTATTTATGAATTAAACCCGGAGTTATTATGAGAAAAACAATTAAAATGCCAAGGATATTGAAAATAAACTGGATAAAAGATTTATCAATTTCGGTAGTTTTTAATAATGGGGAATCCCGAATTATCGATTTTAGAAAAGTACTAAACAAGATTAATCTTGTTGAAGACTCTCCTGCAAGAATTCTTTATAATTCCGAAGAATTTGCAAAAGCAGCATTGGAGAATCATACTTTATCCTGGGATAATGTTGAACAATACATTACATTGAGAAATAAAGAAAAAATGAAAGTTCCTTATCAAATCGGGGCTGATGTATTGCTAAAGCATAGTCGCGCAGAGGTGTCTGAAGTAGAATTAAAACTTGGGCGGCTGATTAAAGAATCAAGAACGTCTTTGGGCTTAACCCAACAAGATCTGGCATTGATGAGTGGGACTTCGAGAACCTATATCTCGCGAATTGAAAATGACAGGTCGGATGTTGAATTGGGAACACTCAGGAAAATTATTGAAACCGGATTAGGGAAGAATCTGGAAATTAGCATAAAATAGCTTCTGTTTAATTGTGATGAGTTTGTTAATGCTGATGAAATTATAGATGAGAAATAAAATCGAACTGCTCGCGCCAGGCGGAGATGTGGATGCGATCAAGGCTGCAATTTTGGGCGGGGCTGATGCGGTGTACTGTGGCCTGGATAGGTTTAATGCCCGCAACCGTGCGGCAAACATAACCTTCGACAATTTGCAAAGCATCCTTAGGCTTGCCCATCGCCACAACTGCCAGGTTTTCCTTACGCTGAATATCCTCATTATCGAAAGTGAAATCCCATCGCTTTTTGCCCTATTAAACAGGCTTGTAAATACCAGCATCGATGGGGTGATTGTGCAGGATTTGGGCATGTTTTACCTGTTGAATAAATATTTTAAAACACTCAAAATCCATGTTTCAACGCAGGCTACCACCCACAATGAAGGGCAGATAAGGTTTTTGAGCAGGCTCGATGCGCAACGAGTCAATCTTTCGCGGGAACTGAATCTTGCAGAGATAAGACATTTAACAGCGATTGCACGCGAATACACGATGCTCACCGAAGTTTTTGTTCATGGCTCGTATTGCATTTCCTTTTCGGGAATATGCTACATGAGTTCTGCGCAAAGCGGTAAGTCCGGGAATCGTGGCCGATGCAGTCAGCCTTGCCGCGACCGATACAAAACTACTGCTGCCGGCTTCGATTATCCCCTTAACCTGAAAGACAATTCAGCGTTTTTCGATTTAAAGGATTTGTACGATGCCGGGGTAGCTTCTCTGAAAATTGAAGGGCGGATAAAAGAGTACGAATACGTTTATACTGTGGTGAAAACCTACAAAAATCAGCTTCGGAGTTTGCTGAGTGAAAATAGCCACAACGCTGATAATAGCGACTTGTACAGGGTTTTTAATCGTGATTTTACAAACGGCTTTTTAAAAGGGGAAATAAACAAGGATATGTTTATCGACGACCCCATGAGCTACTCCACCAAGCGGCTTGCCGAGGTGAACGATTACGCTACCAAAGAAAAATTGTTGGACGGTCAAAAGGAGTTGTACCAGGAGAAAGCGGACGTTAGAACGGAGATTAAAAGTGAAATTGATAAACTGGAGATCGCCAAAATCCCCCTTTTGATTTCCGTGTACGGGAAGGCCGGCTTTGCTTTGGAGATTTGCCTTAAAGCACCCGACAAAACTTATGAACTTAGGTCGGCCAGCAAGCTCGAGAACATCGGTACGCGGAATATTAACCGCCGGATGATCGAGAAAAAACTGAAGGCCATCAACGAAACGGAATACGAAATTCAGGATCTCGATATGGCTCAGCTCGAAGCGGATGTTTCGATCCCTTACGGGGATATAAACGCGGTGAGAGAAAAAATCCTCTTTCTGCTTAACGATTCAAAGGAGTTGATAAAAGCGGTTGAGGTTCCCGATTTAAAAGTCAGGAATGTGGTAAAAGCAAAGCCCACATTGTCGGTTTTAGTTTCCAACGAAAATGATCTCCACCTCTGCTGTGAAAAAGATGCACAGGTTTTCTTCCGTTTGCCCGAGGGGATGAAGCATGAATCTGCCCGGCTGATCGAAATATTTAAAACCTATACGCAACTAATTCCCTGGTTTCCTTCGGTGCTGATTGGCCAGGATTATACGGCTGCTGTGGATTTTCTCACCCAAGTAAAACCCCGACTAATTGTTAGCAACAATACCGGGATTGCCCACGAAGCCTGGCGAAGCGAAATTCCCTGGATTGCCGGTCCTAATCTGAATATCACCAATTCATTCAGCCTTTTGGCATTGAAGGAACATTTTAACTGTTCGGGTGCTTTCATTTCAAACGAGCTAAACCTGGAGCAGATCAGGGGAATAAAGTGCCCTGAGGATTTCGAAACGTATTACAGCATTTTTCATCCCATCGAAATGATGACCAGCCGGCAATGTTTGTTTCATCAGGTTAGCGGATGCGAAAAACAGGGTTTGGATAAAACCTGTATTCAAAAATGCGAAAAACATTCGTCCATCACCAATTTAAAAAAGAACACTTTCCACATCCAAAAATCCAAAGGAAACTATCACCACGTTTATGGCAGCAGGCATTTTCTGAATACAACTATTGTGGCTGAGCTCCCGGATTTCTTTTCGGGCTTTATGATAGATTTTACAGATATAAAAACGGAAACTGAATTTGCCGTAGATAAAAGTCAGCTCATCCAATATTTCAAAAATTTATTAGAAGGCAAGCCAGATGCCGCAAACGAAGTCCATAAATTAATAACTCCCACCACCTACGCCCAGTACAAAAAGGGGATTTGAGTTTTGACTTGCTTAGTTTCCCAATTTTGTTTTTTTAAAAAGATTATTTTTGAGGATTCAATACATTATTAATTTTAAAATCCAAAAGGAGATATACAGATGTCAGAAAGAATGATAAAGCAATTTATGGAAATGGTTCAGATTGACAGCGAATCGAGCAACGAAGCCAATTTTATTAATTACCTCGAAAAGGAATACCAAAAACTGGGTGCTGAAACTGTGCAGGACAGCTACGGCAACCTCATCGCGAAACTTCCTGCCAAAGGATGCGAAGGCAAAGAACCCATCTTGTTGTCGTGCCATGCCGATACCGTAAAACCAGGTGTAGGGATAAAGCCTGTGCTCGAAAATGGCATTATCCGTTCGGGTGGAGATACTATTTTGGGAGCCGACGATAAAGCCGGCATTGCCGAAATGCTGGAAGCCTTGCGCATCGCGGAGGTTCGTCCGCCCATCGAAGTAGCGATTTCGCGCGAGGAAGAAATCGGGCTTTTTGGCGTAAAGAATCTTGATTATTCATTGCTCACCGCTAAGCGAGGCTTTTTGCTGGATAATGATACTTTGAACACCATCATTATTGGCGGGCCGTCCTATTTTACTTTTGATGTAACGGTAAGAGGTAAATCGGCACACGCCGGCATGGAACCCGAAAAAGGCATCAACGCTATTGTGGCTGCTTCCAAGGCCATTGTCGCTTTAAAACTCGGAAGGCTCGACCATGAAACTACGGCCAATGTTGGGATTATCGAAGGTGGAATCGTGCGCAACGGCGTTCCCGACAAGGTGGTTTTTAAAGCTGAATGCCGCAGCCTGAACCACGAAAAAGCCAAAAAACTGGCCAACGAAATGAAGGCTATTATGACCCGTGAAGTGGAGGCTGCCGGAGCTAAAATCGAAATCGACGAAAACAACTTATGCAAAGCGGTTGATATTCCCGAGAGTTCTTTTACGGTGGACTTATCCAAGAAAGCACTTAAAACTGTGGGCATCAATGCAAAAGCAACTTTTATGACCGGATTTACCGATGCTTCTATCTACAACAACATGGGCATCGAAATGGCGGTAGTGGGCATTGGTGCCCGCAACGAGCATGCCCTTGATGAGCATATTTATGTGGAAGATATGGAGAAGGCCTTGAAGATGATTGTGGAGTTGTTGCGTTTGTCAGCGGAATAATTTTTAATCCTGGGATTGTGAAAAAAAAAGTAGAAGAAATAGTTGCAGAAAATAATCGGATTCTTGCCAGTAAAAGAGATCGGGAGAAATTCTTTGAGGCTGTATTTGGAAATGGTAAACCAAATCAGAGTTTGCTTAAAGCGGCTGAAAAGTATAAATCCCTAACTTAAATTGACATAAGTCCCAAAAGTATTTCCGCAATCCGAAAAGTAGTATTTTTGGTCAGTTAAATTAAAAAAAATTAATTATGGGAAATATTGTTGTAAATCGATTGGATTATGCGCGGATAAAAAAGTGCATAGCTGATGCCAAACAATTCAGATCGATAAGTAATGCTGAAGCCGAAAAATTGCTAACCGAATTAAACTCTGCTGAAATTCTGGAGCCTCAGGCTATGCCTTCGAATGTGGTAACCATGAATTCGATTGTGAAGTTGAGCTTTTTAAATAATAATAAGCAAGTGCAATTTCAGATCGTTTACCCGGAAAAAGCAAAGCTAAAAGAAAATAAGATATCTATTTTCTCGCCTATTGCCACAGCCCTGATTGGATACAGGGTTGGGGATGAAATAGAATGGATAGTACCGGCCGGGCTAACGCAAATAAAAATTGATGAAATAGTTTATCAGCCCGAGGCTGCCGGAGATTTTAACTTGTAAATTCACACCGTTTCAATTGTTTTTGCAAAGTTTGCCTTATCAATAAATAAAGCTTTGCGGTCAAAAAAAAATGGCTTCATCCTATTTTTTGCCAGCAATGCAACAAAAAACCCCGAAGATGTTTCCTTCGGGGTTTTCCATTTTATGGATATTGCTTTACCCTAACGCACAATTAACTTGCGTGTTTCGTTAAAATTTTCGCTGCTTCTCTTAACAAAATAAAATCCTGATGGGATTGTGCTAATATCTATCGTGCCATTTCCGAAAAAGCTATTTTGCCTTACCGTGTTTCCTGTGGCATCGATAATTTCAACTCCATAATTGGAACTGCCGCTGCCACTTGTTGTAATATTGAGCACCTCTGTGGCCGGGTTGGGGTGCATTCCAAAACTTACCGCCCCGGCATCATCAATTCCTGTAATAGTGAGTATAATACTATTGATGGCTGAATAGGAACCAGCTACGAACGTTCCCGATGAATTTCCAAAATTATAATCGTATTCAACTTCCACAGGATAAGATTCTCCGGTTTCAGCACTGTAAATTTTGTAGCTCAGGGTTTCGCCATCCATAAAGCCATCCTGCATCAGGGTGGTTTTGTCATCGCCAAACAAAGTTATGGCTTGTGCTATGCCATCTTCGCCGATTTCAACAAAACCATAAATTTCTTCATTTTCACCAAAAGCACCCATTGCATCACCAGCCTGCAAATTATCGATGGCCATGTTGCGCAGCGCGACTACCTGGGAGCCTGGTGTCATCATAATTTCACCCCACGGCGTTTCGATGCTGTTGTCCTGAGCTGATCGGGCGGCCTTAAGCTCATCACCGCTACAATCGGGGAAAGTGATGGTGATGGGAATATTAACTTTTATCGCATAAGCCTTGCCCGGCTCAAGCGTGTTCAAACTATATATTTCAAGCTCAGGCCAAAAAATGCGCGTACCGATGAGTTCCTGCACCAGCACGATGTCGTTTATGTTTTCACCAAGAAGTTCCATAGCCAAAACATCACATGCCCCGGGAACAGGCAGGTAGTTCCATCCTTCGGCAAGTTGGATGGAACTATTATTCGCCTGGATACCGCAGATTTGAATATTGTTATCTGCTGAAGTTTTTATCACGTATCCTGAATTATTATCCAAATTGCCGATTGTGTTGATGTTTTGCGCGGGCCAAAATACCGAAGTAAGATTTTTGAGCAAGATCATATCCTCCATCTGCGCCATTAATAAATCATCAAGCATAGCAATTTCAGGATTTACATAAGTCGAAAAACTGTTCCATCCTTCCATCACGGTATATTCCTGGCAGGTCATTGCGCCAAGGGCAGTAAGGCTTGAAGTGCCTCCCGAAGTAAAATAAACCTGGTCGGGCTGCGACTGATCGTAGTTTGCTGCGGCGTTTATTTCCGTTTCGGTGTCGCACCTGAAAACTTTCCATGTAAAGGCTTCACCTTCCACAAAACCATCTTTTGAAGGAGTGGCGGGATTATCGCCAAAGGCCATAATTGTGGCATTACCATTTTCGTCAATACGGCTGGTGCCTGCGCACACTTTAGTGCCTTCGTCATTGGTGTAAAACACAGCCATCCAGTCGTCGTCGGTTAGGGTAGTTCCGGCTATACTATGCTCGGCAGCGGCTGGAATGTTGATGGTATGCACGAGGTTTGTTTCCTGAACAGCCCAGGGTTGCGGGCAAAAGGGTGGCGGTGTTCCATCTTCCTTGGTAAGAAATAAGGCTTGCTTTGCAGGGTTTGGCTGCGGATTATCAAAAATGTTTTGATGAAGCTCAAGCGTATAACCATCAAAAGAAACAATTTCATGAAAAATGTGCCTGTAAGAATATTCGCCGCCATAAATGGTATGTATCCAATGAAATCCTATTCTATTGGTTTCAGCTTCGTATGTCCACCACTGCGAGTTGGGGTAAATAGTTGGCATAAGTTTACCACTCGATTCGGTGTAGTCTTCATTATCCGAAAATACAATAGTGGTGTTGAGGTTGTATCCGCCAAATTGCTGGCTCGAAATTGTTCCGTTCCAGGTGCCGATAAAATCATCGATATCATAGACCTGGGCACTTAGTTGTGAGGTAAATAAAAATGAAAGGAGGGCTAAAAAGAAAAATTGAATTCGTTTCATGAGTCTGATTTTAGTTGAATACGTGAATAGTTTAAAGGATATTTTGTTTAATTATTTGAGATGCAAATCAAACATTAGTTTATCACGAAAGTTTCACAAAAAAATCAAATTAAAATTTTTTGATATTTGTTAACAAATATTCACATCATTGAAGAGGGCAAGTTGGTGTTGGAAAATGATAGTGTTTATAAAGTTTGCAGTGCAAATATTCAAAAGTTTGCATTACTAATATAGAGTTTCGATTTTATGATAATAAAAAAAACCTGGTGGCCGAGACCATCAGGTTTTTCATCTTGCAAATCCGGGTAGTGTTATTATCGGAGTATCAGTTTTTGCATCGGCGTATCGCCAAGCTGAACGAAATATACACCCCGTGCCTGACTGGTCAAATTCAACTGCGCTGAGTTATCACTCATTTCAAGCTCATTGATGACCTGGCCTGTTTGATTTAAAACACGGATCGTGGCATTTGTGCTGCCAGGATTTTCTAAATTAACAATTCCTGTGCTTGGGTTTGGGTAAAACCGGAATTCACGATTTACTTGAGCAATACCGGTTATATCGGGGCCGTAGGTGGTTTCGCTCAGGTAAATCACATCGCCCGAAGTTCCTCCATTGGCATTGGCTGCGTTAAAAGCGGCATAAAAGGTAATATCGCCGGGCACTGCATTGGGTGCTGTCCATTGCAGTTCCCAGGTCTTGCTATTGTCCATGGGCGTATTGCCCTGTTGGGTATGCGTAACTGACTTGTTGTTGTTGGCCAGTTGCGTTTCGGTGGCATTAACCAGGGCAAAGGTTCCGGTTTTGTTGCCGCTTGCGTCTTCGGCGGTCAGCTCAAAGCCAAATTTTCCTACGCCGGCATGAGTTCCTGTGGCAGTAATAAGGTAAGTTTCGCCACCCACGTAACCGTTTTCGGGGATGTTGGTGCTAATCCAGTTGCTTGCGTTTTGGGGTGTTCCCGAGTGGCAGGCGGTGCAGTTGTTGGCGTTGTCGCCCGGCGATCCGGTGCGTCCGCCCGGCGATCCCGAGCTAAAGCCAATAAAAATAAATACCAGCGGTAAGGCCAGCAGAGGAAGTAAAGTGTAGAATTTTTTCATGATAGTGTTGGGTGTTAGAGTTTATAAATGATAATTGACAAAGGTAATTCATTCAAAGTGGCTAATTCATAATGAATTTAAATAAACCTTAACAAAGTAAAAAATGTAGGTTTAGTCAGGGCATGACTCAAAGTCATACCCTGACTTTGCAATCATGCCTGGTTTTTATAGTCATAGCATGGCTTTAAGCCATGCTATGACTATCGTCTAAATATCAACTTATCTTTTTGCCCGAAAGAACTGTAGGAGGAGATGATTACATTTTCGCTGGGTGAGAGGCCTTCGAGCACTTCGTAATAATTGGTGTTTTGTCGTCCAAGTCTTATTGCGCGTTTCACGGCAAAATCGCCCGAGGCATCAAGCACATAAATCCAGTTGCCGCCGGTTTCCTGAAAAAAGCCACCACGCTTAACCACGATCGCTTCGCGGGGGCTGCTAAACTGCAAGCGCAGTTGTACGGTTTGTCCGCGTTTGATGCCCCCGGGTTCATCGTTCGTAAAATTTAGGTCAACCTGAAAAGAGCCATTGCTAACCTCGGTATATATTTTCATAATTTCGAGCTGGTAGGTTTTGTGGGCAAAGTCGAACTCGGCCTCCTGACCCAGATGCACGGTGGAGATATAACGCTCGTCGATAGGGGCGCGCAGCTTAAAACCATCCTTCATCCGGTCGATTTGACCGAGGTGTTCGCCGGCGGCTTTGGTTTCGCCAATCTCGATGCTAAACGAGGAGAGCTTGCCCGATTCAGGGGCTTTGATGTACAGGTTTTGCAGATTTTTGTTGAGCATCTTCAGGTTGATTTGCATGCGTGCAATCGAGTTATCAATTTGTTGGGTTTGGTTAACCATCGAAACCGAATCGAGCCTTTGCAGTTGCAAAGCTATTTCGAGCTGTTTCATCGTGAGTTTGTATTCGCGATCGGCGTTTTCGTATTCCAAATCAGCGATCAGCTTTTCGCTATACAGTTGATTTTTTCGTTTAAAATCCAGGTTTACCTTATCGATTTCCGCTTGTAGATTTACGATCTCCAACTGCCGCAGAAACTGGTTTCGCTCCAAATCGATTTTTGAGTTTTGCAGATTATTGATGGCATCGTACATGCGTGTTTCCTGATCCATATAGCGCAGCTCCATGTCTGCATTATTCAGTTTTAGTATCGTATCTCCTTTTTCAAGCTGTGCCCCATCTTCCACAAAAACACTTTCCACAGTTCCGCCCTGCACAGCATCGATATATATGGTTGTTCTGGGATATACCACGGCATCCACCGGGATAAATTCCTGAAAGCGATCGAGCCTGACTTCGGCTACAGCCAGTTGTTTGGCATTTACATAAAGTCGGCTTTGCTTGTCTCTGAAAAATAATAAGAAAATGAGCAAGCCTGCAAAAGCTGCCGAAAACACAAGGGTTAATACTTTCTTAACCGTCCACCTTTTTTTCTCAATTATCCTGTCCATAAATCTTCATTTTGCGCTTGCGCCGCATAGCACATACTATGCCGCTATCTTTAATGGGCTGAAAAGCAAATGTCGCCTGCTGTGGGCTTTCTTGCAAGTAATTGTTTTGTTCGCAAGCGGTCATTATTTTGTACAGATATGAACAATCTTTTTACTTTAGCCGATATTTTAGTTTATCGGAATAATTTGCTACTAATATTAAGCTATTGAAAATGGAAAAAACAGAGGGCAAGATTTTAATTGTTGATGATGATCAGGACGTGCTTTTGGCGGCACGACTGTTTTTGAAGCAATACATCAGGATAGTACATACCGAAAAAAATCCTGAGAACATTCCTAATCTTCTAAAGTCTGAAAATTATGATGTGATTTTGTTGGATATGAATTTCTCGCGCGATGCTACCAGCGGCAAGGAGGGTTTTTATTGGCTCAACAAAATCATGGAAATCGATCCGGCAGCGGTGGTAATTTTTATTACCGGTTACGGCGATATCGAATTGGCAGTGCAGGGTATCAAAGAGGGAGCTACCAATTTTATACTCAAGCCCTGGGATAACAAAAAGTTGCTTGCCACCATCCAGGCCAACCTTAAAGTGCGATCGTCAAAGGAAGAAATGGCCGATTTAAAAACCAAAAATCAAGTTTTCCTTGCCGATCAAAACAATGCCTGGGGCGACCTCATCGGTAACTCGCCTGCTATGGAACAGGTGATGAGTACCGTGGCAAAGGTGGCCATTACCGATGCCAACGTTTTGATACTGGGCGAAAACGGTACAGGCAAGGAGTTGATAGCTCGCGCCATACATAAAGCTTCCAAGCGTAAGGACGAGGTTTTTATCAGCGTTGACCTGGGAGCAATTACCGAATCCTTGTTCGAGAGCGAATTGTTTGGCTACAAAAAAGGAGCTTTCACCGATGCCAAGGAAGACCGTGCCGGGCGTTTCGAGGCTGCGGCAAAAGGCACCATCTTTTTGGACGAAATTGGAAACCTGAGTACCAGCTTGCAGTCGAAGCTGCTCTCGGTACTACACAACCGCAAGGTAGTGCGTTTGGGTTCAAACAAAGAAACATCCATCGATGTGCGTTTGATTTGTGCTACCAATATGCCATTGTATCAAATGGTAAAGGAAAATAAGTTCAGGCAGGATTTGCTTTATCGTATCAATACCGTCGAAATTTCGGTGCCTCCCTTGCGCGATCGCATTGAGGACATCCCGGCATTGGTCGAGCATTTCTTGCAGATTTATAGCAAAAAATATAAGCTCCCCAACAAAAGGGTGAATGCCTCGACTCTGAAACGCCTGGAAAAACACCATTGGCCCGGGAATATCCGCGAGCTTCAACATTCGGTGGAAAGGGCGGTGATTATGAGCGAATCGAATATCTTGCAGCCCCACGATTTTTTCCTTTCGCAAATGGATGATGGGGACAATGGCAACCTCCCCGAAACTTTCAATCTGGAAGAAACCGAGCGTCTGCTCATTCGTAAAGTTATCGATAAGCATGGTGGAAACATTAGTAAGGCTGCCAAAGAACTGGGGCTTACACGCGCTTCGTTGTATCGTAGAATCGAAAAATATGGTCTTTAAAAGTTTTAGGATACAGGTAATCATCCGGGTACTGATTTTACTCGCCTCGATGGTTTTGCTGATTTTTCTATTTCTGGAATCCGGCCTCACCATCTCCCCTTTTATCCTTAGCTTGCTGGTTATCTTTCAGGTTTACACCCTAATCATGTATGTGGAGCAAACCAACAAAAAGCTCAGCGGTTTTCTCGATAGCATCAAACATGCCGACTTCTCGAGTTCTTTTTCCGAAAAGGGTTTTGGTAAGGGTTTCGATGAACTGAATACGGCTTTCAACGGGGTGCTCGATGCCTTCCGCAAATACCGATCAGAGAAAGAGGAGCATCTCAACTATTTGCTTACCGTAATCCAACACGTTTCGATTGGAATGATCGCTTTTCGCGAAGATGGTAAGATCGATCAGTTTAATCAGGCCGTAAGCCGGCTTTTCAAGATCAGATATTTCAAAAACATCCGCGATCTGGATGCCGTAAAGGAAGGTTTGGCTGCCAGGCTGGTGGCCATGGGCGCGGGCGATAAAATGCTGGTGAAGCTATTTGTGGATGATGAACTTTTGCAGTTGGCCGTTAACGCAACCCAGTTTCGTATGCGTGGCCAACAATATACGTTAATTTCTTTTCAAAACATTCACAACGAGCTGGAAGAGAAAGAAATCGAATCGTGGCAAAAACTCATTCGTGTGCTTACCCACGAAATTATGAATTCGATTACGCCCATTTCCTCGTTGGCCGGAACCGTAAGAGGTATGTTGCTGGACGAATTTCAGGATGATAAAGTTGTGATGAAAGCACTGGATGAAGACGATGTCGAGAGTGTGCAAAGTGCCCTGAGCACCATCGAAAAGCGTAGCCAGGGGCTTTTGAATTTTGTGGAGATTTATCGCAACCTCACCCGGATACCCAAACCTAATTTCCGTTATTTTAAAGCATCCCGGTTATTCGAAGATGCCGAAAAACTCCTCGGTGAAAAAATGCAGCAGGCCGGAATTAATTATCAAAGTGCGATTATGCCCCCTGATTTGATGATTACCGCCGATCCCGATTTAATCGACCAGGTCATCATCAATTTATTGCTCAATGCCATGGATGCGGTAAAAGATTGCGAGAAACCACGCATTGCCCTGCTAGCCGGCGAGTCGAACGCGAAAGTTAAAATTGAAGTAATCGACAACGGCCACGGGATAAAACCCGATATTATGGATAAAATATTTATGCCTTTCTTTACCTCCAAGCAACATGGCTCCGGCATCGGGCTTAGCCTTTCCCGGCAAATAATGCACTTGCACAAAAGCACCATCTCGGTGCGCTCCAAACTCGGCGAAGGTACCGTTTTCGCGCTAATCTTTTAAGTCAATCAGGAAAGCCAAAGGGTTCTATATTCTTGTTGCTGCTCTGTTTGCGCAGCCTGAAGGGCTGACACATCACAAAAAAAATCATTGGTGAGATTTTAACATTCAACCTGTCGCAGACCTTCGGCCTGCCACTGGTCGTTGGCGTGGCCTTATGCTTTGATGTTTCAGGCTTTCAGCCTGTGACGATAAGTCAATTAAATATCACCGAATCTGTTTGTCAATGAACACTAAGTATTATTTAACATTAGCTACCCGCCAAAATTTGTGCTTATGAGCTTAGTTTCCTTTTACGATGACCATATATTTTCTTTCCTGCGTATCCTGCGCCCAGCGCGAGCAGTATTGCGATTCCACCTGTTAGGTCGCTGCCTCCACCGGGTACGTTGCCCGAATCGCCATGATCAGGTGGCGGGGGTGGTGGCTCCTGCGCAATGGATGCTGTGCCTGCAAGTGCAAAAAAGATGATAAATATGAGCCGGATGATAAATATGCTGATTGTTTTCATTTTTCACAACTATTTAATGTTTTTGTAACATAAATATGCCGGCCTGGTATATTGCAATATTTTTAAATCGCTCACCAGGCCGGTATTTTTAATAGATAAAGACCTTGCTGCCCAATTTGCTCTTTTCAGTTTGAACCAGCATGATGTAAACACCTGCCGCTTGATTAACCGGTATTTCCATGGTCGCCTCGCCATTCATCCTTGCGCTATGCAATACCTGGCCTTGTGTGTTTATCAGGCTTACCATTCCTGTTTGCAGGTCAGGATTACTGATTCTGATTTTACCATCGAAATACCTGCAGGTAACAGTGGGTGCTGTGTTAATTTCACCAATGCTTGTGGCATCCTTAAAGTGAAGGTAAAACCTCCCGATTCCACTATTACTAATTTCAGCATAATAGCTTTCCCAGCGAAGGTTTGTTACGATGTTCAATTCGCGGTCTTCGAGCAGAATGTTGTAGTGATCCATGTTTTCCTGCACGGCTGTAAATTCAAATACATCTGTTGAAGCCACGTCCACGCCAAGCGGGATTACAAAGTTTTCCATATCCACGAAGGGTAGTGCCTGTATGGCAAAGTCTTCACCGTTATCATCAAGCAGACGGGTATAAAGCGACAGTGCGGGGTTTCCTTTAAACTTGGCTGCATCATACGAGGGATCCAGTCCGGCGGTCATGCCCGCAAGAAAAACGATTTCGGTACTGTTGTAATGCTGCACGTTGTCCGACACCACCAGCTTTATGCGTGGCCTAGCATCACCCTGGTTTTTGTAAAATGTGGCTACTCCATGTTTTTGGATGCTGGTATTGAAATTCAGCGTGGCACCATCAGTTTTGGCCACCACCATAAAGGCCTGACCCGGTTCGGCAAAGATGGCTGCGCCGGAATTATTGATAGCCTTGTAATCGGCATCGCTTGTGCCGTTCCAGGTGCCGCTTTCGTCCCAAAAATATACTGCCTGGTACGAGGTGGCCAGCACGCCGGAGTTTTGATCGATGAAATTATTGCTCGCATCCGCAGGCTTGTTAATGGCGATGGAGGAGCAAAAAGGATTGCCCACCAGGTTGGCGCCCTCACCGGTGCTACCCGAAGTAAGAGCGAGGGTGATGGATTGATTGGAGGTGTAAGGAACACCGCTAAGGCTGAGGGTTTTGTCGTTTGTGGCATAACTTATCGAATAGCCCTTGCAGGCCACAAATCCTTCACTGCTCATGAGTGATGTGGTTCCAGTGCCATCTTCCCCATTCAGGATATCCACCCAAATACCGGTAACGGTGTTATATAAATAATCTTCTTCCCAGCGGAAAAACGCATTGCTGGTGCTGCCCGGCGTGCCCAGTCCCATACTCAGGGTGCTAAAGTTTCCGGCAATATTACTTTGTCCCGAAATATAGTGCCACAGGTTGGCTTCCAGGAAACGTTCAACGGTGATATTGCCGCTGGTGGTGGTAGTGCCGCTGCCGGTAATAATGAGCGAGGCTGTTCCCGAAGCATTCGATTCGAGTGTAAAGCTGCCATTGGTATTGGTAACCAAGCCGCCATCCACCGTTATGTATGCACCCTGATTTTGGTTTACATAAGCCCCGCTGCCAAGCTCCATCTTTTGCCCGAAGGCAAAAACAATAAAAGCAAGCAGCATTAGTGTTGTTATTAATTTTTTCATGCGAATTTGCTTTTATGGTGATTAGCTAATTTTGTGGATGGAGACGTAGCATTGCGTGGGAAAGCCACCTACACCGTTTTGTTCTTCTACACGTAGGGGAATAGAAATCCCAGGGGTACTTAAATCTTGCCAAACCCATATTGACACCAAGTCACCTGCATCAAGTTTAACAACATCGCTTACATTGGGAGCTAGGTTATTTCGCAGGTCATTATATCCACCACTCACTCCATTATCTGCACCTTGTAATTTATTACCTTGGGCATACATGTTCCAGGAGTTTCCGCCGTCACTGCTAACATAAATGGCTATGGAAACATAGCCGGGATAATTTGGGTTATGTATTGGCCCCTCGTATGTGCTTTCCAAAAAACCTTCTAAAACAAAATCAACTCTTGAATTAACCTGGTAATAACCCGTTTCAGTAACTTGAAAAAATGATGAAGGCGTGGATGAATTTGGAGCTAATTGCCATTCACTATGCTCATCGTAGTCTGTAGCATCAAAATTTACCATGATCCAGGTAGAAAAAGGGATTAACTGGCTAAATGCTGGGTTTATTTCAAAAGTTGCAGGGTTCGGCATTTGAAAAACCCGTGCCCTGCTCTGGTGGTTAAAGTCGATAATGCCGGCCTTGGCATTCTCATCATGAATCTCAATCATGGTATTTTGATCCAAATAGCCAGAACCGGTTAGGGTAGCTGTGTTGCAAATTTTGAAGTTATCGTCAGACCCACTTGGGTCGTTAAAAATACCATGCGAATAACTTTTGGTTCCATCTGTAATTGCATACTTCATCGAAGCATCTCCATCGGCCATGCCAATAATGTAAAACTGCGGGAAGGTAGTTCCGGTGACATCCCTCACCGTAAGCCAGGTGCTAAGCCCTGCCGGAGAGGTAGTGCCTATGCCCACATAATCAGATGGGGCTTTGGAGCCAAACCTCCGCTCGGTACTTTTGTCCAAAGCACATCATCGTTAATTGCAAAGGTTTTCCAGGCCGTGCCGTTGTAAAAGTTAAAATTATTGTTCGTAGAATGGTAATACAGCAATCCGGTGGCCGGACTGGTAGGCGCAGAGGAAAGCCGGGGCATAAGCATCCCCAGCGTCGTGGAATGTACATCCAGCACCGCCGAAGCATCTGCCGTATGCGAGGATACGTCGGTGATGGTGGTGTTTTGCGAAAGCAGGCTGCCCGAAATAAAAATTGCAGCCATCAACAGTAAGAGCTGTTGTGCGAAAGGTGCGTTTGTTTGTTTCATCTGTCTTGTGTTTTAAAATGAATGACTCGGTTTATTTAAATTTTCCCTTATGGGAACTGGATTATTCACAATGTTGATAAAAGCAAAGCGGGTAATATACGAAGATAAAGCCTTGAAAGCAAGTGGTTTTTTCTTAAAAAAACCAATATTAATCGTATGTAGATTTCTGTATATGATGGGAAACGAACGAGTGATGGGAGATGTGAGGAGGTAAACCCCCAACGTAAAAAACGCCAAAAAAAATCTAATTTTGGATTAGAGAAAATTAAACAGTAAGGGAAATTGATCGATGAACCGGAGGGATTTTTATTTTTGAAAGAGGAAAAGGAAGCGGGTTTCTATCCTTTCAAATATTCAAAAACCCGGTCGAAGGCAATGCGAAACCAAACGGTGTATTTTTCGGGATTGCTTTTCATGTCGGCGGCAATGGCATCCATGGTCATCCATTTCCAGCTTTCTACTTCTTCGATATTAATTTTGGGGTCATCCGTGTATCTTCCAAAAAGCACATGGTCGAACTCGTGCTCGGTGAGGCCTTTGTCCAGTTTGGCTTTATACACAAAGTCGAAGATTTTTTCGATCGGACAGTCGAAGCCCATCTCCTCCATCAAACGGCGGTGGCCAGCCTGGATCGCTGTTTCGCCCTTGCGGGGATGACTACAGCAGGTATTGGTCCACAGGCCTGGCGAATGGTACTTGCTGAGCGCACGCTGCTGGAGCATTAGTTCATCCTTATCATTAAAAACAAAAACCGAAAAGGCACGATGCAAAAGGGCTTTTTCGTGGGCTTCCATTTTTTCCATCTCCCCAAGGGGCTGGTCGTTTTCATCTACCAAAATCACTTTTTCTATCGACATCTTAAATTACATTTTTGTCAAAAATACTTCTTTTAAACTTATTGCACTTGCGTCTGGGTTTAAATAGTGTTTGTCTTTTTAGTCGTTGTGTGAAATTTGAATAGCCCTGTCCTTTAGGGCAGGGATTGAATTGAAAGCAGAGAAAACCCCCGCAATTTCGCCACGCCTCAGGCGTGGCGAAATTGCGGGGCGGAAATCTTCAAACTCATTATCCCCGGGTTAAAACCCGGGGCTAGTCAAAAATGCCGACTTTATGGACAGACACTAAATAGTATCTGTCTTGAAAGTAAGAGTTAGAAAAATATACGATTTCAGATTAGCGATTTTAGATTTAAGATGTTGGTGATATTCAGCACAATCTAAAATCTCCGATCTTTAATCCTCAATCTTAAATCAAAAAAAATCGACTTTATGGACAGTTACTACCCAGCCTTTCATTTGTAAGATTTAAGCATTGCCTCCACTTGTCGCGATTCTTCCTTCGACAATTTCCCTGATACGAGCATAAAATTGGCTGCATTTTTCCAGAATTCCCGCTTATTGTTTTCTTTTATCAGCTTGGGCAATTGCGCTAAAATTAGCTCCTTATCTTCGCGTTGATTGTTGTAATCCAAAAAATTGGGTGCACCCACCTGCGTAGCAAAACGCAGAAAGTGGATCTCGACATCATCGGGAGTGGCTTCGATGGCTGCCTCCAGATTTTTCTTTCCGCGGCTAAAATATTCGAGCTTGGTCAATGCGCCTTTGGCACAGCGGGCTGCTGCAGCTTCGGTGGCACCGGCATAAGCCTGCATCAAAGCATCGGCGTAATTATCTTTTTTAATGGAATTGAACAACTGCATTGCCCCACAGGAATCCTTCTCCATGTCAAAAAAATCGCTTCTTATCTTTGATAGTTCCGGCTGACTATTAGCGGAAGCAAAGAAAAGAATCAACAGAAGCGATAAAAAACCACGGTTTATCATAGGATATTCAATTTTTCTTCGGCAAAGGACGACACAAGCAGCATGTACTTTTCAATATCGGGAACCCTTACCCGCTGGTGCAGAATACGCTCGGCTTTCGATTTTTTTACTTTTTTGAAGAGGGTATAAAAATAAACGTAGGCCAGATAAACGCCAAAACGTGCTCCCTTGGGCAGTTTTCGTATTCCTTCAAGTCCCGCCTCGAAATCAGCTTCTATCTCGATCTCGATGGTGCTTTTGGCTGCTTCATCAAATTTGGTGATGTCGATGCCGGGAAAATACGAACGTCCCAGGCCATGATAATCGTGGCTAAGGTCGCGCAGGAAATTGATCTTCTGGAAAGCGGCACCCAGACGCATGGCCGAGGGTTTTAGCTCCATGTATTGCTGCTCATCGCCCTCGCAAAACACGCGCAGGCACATCAAGCCCACTACTTCAGCCGAGCCTAAAATATATTCTTCGTAGCCATCGCGGTCGTAGTCGTCCTTGTGCAGATCCATTTCCATGCTGCGCAAAAAAGTATCAATCAGCGCGGTTTCGATCTTGTATTTATTCACCGACCACTGGAAATTGTTCAGGATGGGGTTAAGGCTAATTTTATCGGCTATGGCGGCGTAGGTGTCGCGTTTAAAGTCATCGAGCAGCTTTTGCTTGTCGTAGCCGTGGAAGCTGTCCACGATTTCGTCGGCAAAGCGCACAAAGCCATAAATGGCATAAATAGGATCGTGAAAGCGTTTGCTAAAAACGCGTATCCCCATCGAAAAAGAAGTGCTGTAAGCAATGGTGGTCATCTTACTCGATTGCTTCGATATCATATCAAACAACTCTTTCATATCGTTTTAGCTTTCGTTTTCGATAATTAATTTTTTCACAATCTGCCCCGAAATCAAAGCCGGTGGCACGCCTGGACCCGGTACGGTAAGTTGGCCGGTGTAATAAAGGTTTTTCAACTTCCGGCTTTTGAGCGAGGGTTTTAAAAATGCCGTTTGCATCAACGTGTTGGCCAGGCCATAAGCGTTGCCTTTGAATGCGTTGTAGTCGATAATAAAATCACTCTGGGCATAGCTTCTTTTGTAGTCGATGTGCGGGGCAATCGTTTCACCGGTAAGTTTCTCTAAACGCTCAATGGCAATGTCCAGGTATTTTTGCCGGATGTCGATGGTATCTTCCAGGCCGGGAGCTACCGGTACCAAAATAAAAAGATTTTCGTGCCCCTCGGGAGCAGCGGAGGTATCGTATTTTGAGGTCATGCTTACATAGATAGAGGGTTTTTCGGGCCAGTGTGGATTTTGATAAATAGCACTGGCGTGCGGCTCGAAAGGCTCGTCGAAGAGCAGATTGTGATGTTCCAGACTGTCCAGTTTTTTATTAACGCCAACATACCACAGCAGCGAAGAGGGCGACATCACCCGCGAGTCCCAGTATTTGCTCGAGTATTTGCGATATTCGGCAGGCAGGATGTTTTGCTCGATATGGTGGTAATCGGCGGCACCTACAAAATAATCGGCTGCAAAAGAAACCATGCCCGAAATCGCCGATTTTATCTTGCCTCCGTTATATTCAAACTTTTCAACGGGCGTATTATAGTTGATTTTTACGCCCTTTTCTTCGGCGAGCTTTACCATGCCTTCGATGATCTTAAACATCCCACCCTTGGGAAACCAGGTGCCGAGTTTAATATCGCCGTAGTTCATCAGGCTGTAGAGTGCGGGGGTTTTTTTGCCGGTGCCTCCCAAAAAGAGTATCGGGAACTCGAGTATCTGCAGGAGGCGGGGGTTTTTAAAATACTTTCGGGTATAGTTGTGAAAGGATTGAAAAACATGCAGGTTCATCGAGGCCTTCATCAATCGCAGGTCGGCATATTCGAGGAAGGATAGCCCGGGCTTGTGCACAAAATCCTTCATCCCCACATTGTATTTGTATTCGGCCTCATCCAGGAAGGAGCGCAGCTTTTCGCCTGCTCCTTTCTCTACCGATTCAAAGAGCTTGTACATCTCATCGATATTGGCGGGCATGTCCATCACGTCATCTTTACCAAAATAAATCCGGTATGAGGGGTCGAGGCGCGTAAGCTCGTAATAATCGCTAACTTTTTTGCCAAAACGCTCGAAGTACCAGTCGAAGATATCGGGCATCCAATACCAGCTTGGACCCATGTCGAAGGTGTAGCCCTGGGCTTCAAACTTGCGGGCACGACCTCCCGGCGTAGAATTTTTCTCGAGTATCTGCACCTCAAAACCTGCATCAGCAAGTCCGGTAGCGGCCGACAATCCGGCAAAGCCAGCTCCGATTACAACTGCTTTTTTTTTCATTTCAATTTCATTTAGTAAAAAGATAAAAAATCCATAAGAGGATGTAAACCAGCAAATAAAAACGGTAAAAATTCCGCAGGCGAAGATAGGTAGTATTCTCCGGATAAATATTGCAAAGCAGTGCCTTGGTTTCTTTAACAAACCAGGGCTTTACATTTATCCACCAGCTATCCGTTTTGTACACCATTTTGCGGAAGCGGCTTCGGTAAATTGTGAGCGGAAGCCCCCATACAAAAAGCAGGATCAAAAAAATATTTATTTCGGTATTGAATAATATCAGATTCACTTCGCCTCGTATCAATGTTTTTTAACATAACTTTTTTAATTAAGGAAAGTTCAAGAAAGGAGACGGAATTTGAGAATTTGTCTGCGTGCCTTTAGCACAAATCCTTGAAAAAATACCCGAACCCTTTGTTGCCAGAGGATGGAATATCGCGTTGACTTCCGCACTTCCGCAGGACTTCGAAACGTCAAAAAAAAGTGCTGCCGTTAATTCCGGATAATCAGTTTTTTGCTGTAAGCGGCTGATTGGCTGGTAATTTTTAAGATGTAGGCTCCCGGCTTGATATGGCTTAAGTCGAGCTCACGATTGGCTATGCCTTGATAATCGGTGGTAAGTGTGCTCGCGATAATCTTTTGTCCGCTAAGCGAAAACATTGAAAAGGAAACAGCCAATGAAGGCTCTGTTCTTAGATTTAAAACCAGTTTGTTTTTAGCAGGATTTGGGTAAATATTAAAAACGTCCTTATTCATATCTTCGGCTACTTCCGACAATTCGCCTTCGTAAATTTCGCGCAGCTGCGGATAGGAAATGCCATAGTTGTACAAGCGTAAATTGTCGATTAAGCCCGAATAATTAAATCCTGTTTGGTCGGGCAGCGATTGCCCCAAGACCAAGTCGTAGCTCGTGGTATTAATTAATCCGGAGTAGGGGGTGAAGCCTTCGAGCTGTCCATCGACAAACACCAGGCAATCCATGCCGTTGTATATCGCAGCAACATGATACCAACGGTTCTCTTCAAAATCGCTTTGCGCATCTACATCTATCGTCCCCTCGCTGCCGTTGAGCGTAAAACGCAAATGATGATCGGTGATGGAAGTTTTCCAGCGTGTGGTCCAGTTGCCATGCGAAACCGGATAGGATTCGCGATCGTAAAGCTGACTGATATTAAGCCAGTAGGTAAGGGTGAACCCTTCACGGAAATTGAGTTGTTCATCGTTTTGGACAATTACCTTGCTAGTGGAAATATTGAGCTTGATGGCTTCGTCAGGATCGTCAAACATGTCCTCTACAAAAATGGAATTACTGATCGACCCATCGTGTCCGTTGCCGGTGGCATCGGCGGCATTGCCAGCAAAAAGATAGTGAGCGATCAAATCGCCTGTTTGCACAAATTCGCTATCTCTAACCAGAATAAGCACGCTGTCTTTGACTGTGGCCTCCAGGGGGTCGTTTACCGCGCAAACCACATAAATGCTGCTTTGCTCATTGGGGGCCTCGAATACAATCGAAGCACCGCTGCCCTGGATGTTTCCCTGCGAAGCCGACCAGGTGTAAGTAAGATCATCCTCGTTGGCATCGCCGGCAAGGCACTCGATATTAGTGGATGCCGACAGGTCGATGATTTGGTTTTCAGCCGTAATTTCTTCGATATAGGGCGGATAATTAATCGTTTCGACCACTTCAATTTGTAGTGAATCGCTGACCCATAAATTTCCGGCATCCTCTACCCTACATTTTATCCAGTAAAATCCCACACTTTCCTGAACCTGCCATTCCATAATATCGCTACCCGACACCGGATTATCGTTGATGCTCCAGTTGAATTGCAGATCGGAAGTCTCGCGGTCTTCGGCCGAGCAATAAAAGTGGAAGGTAGTGTTGATAAGCGCAAGGCTATCCTTTGCTTTCAAGGCTTTGATGCGTGGTGGATAATTCGTAACCGTTTGTCCAGCATTGTAGTCGATGGCAATATCATCCACAAAAGCGGTGTTGAGCTGATAGTCGATTTGTGAACCCTGGGGCAATTCCACCGCCAATATCGCACCTTTGGGCGGGAGGGTAATTATCGCTGTTTGGCTTGCTCCTGTGATGATGACCTGGTTAGAAATCGCATCATAAATATCTTTAGTATCCGAAATATTCAAAACCACTTCCACTTCCTGTTCAAAAGGATTGTAATAAAGCCAGGTGGGATAAGCATCCTGATGATAATAATCGGTGGCCAACAGGTTGAGCTGCAGTACGCCTTCCACGTTGGTTTGGCGCACAATGGCTCCCAAAATGCCAATGTGGGAGGATCCGTAGAGGCCTAAATTTGTTTCGGCCCATCCGCCGCCCATGGCATCGCCGGTACCATAAGGGCCATTGTCTTTTTGGCGCAGTGCCTCGTAAGCAATGGCCGAGGTGGGATCGTACTGCTCGCTCCAGGCATTATTGTCCTGCATTTCTTCGGGCAGAAACTGCGGATAGTAATAACGTGTAGCGTTGGCCACATTGAGCACCCACTTGGCAATGGCAACAGCATAGCGATCATCGTAACGCAGGGCAGGTACCAGTGCGCCCACGTGCTCCAGGCTGTTCATATTAAAAACGTAGTCGGGAGTGGCGGCGTTCACCTCGCCAATCAGGCCATCCATATCCTGCCCGTCCCAGTCGCCGGTAATTACGCCCCAGCCTCGCAGCGGCCCCCGGTCGAAACACCAGTTAATCATTTTGTTGATGTCGTATTGTGTTCCGAGCTCGGCATTCATGCGTGCCGCAGCATAAACACCATAGGGCAATTGAATTTCGTAAGAAGGATTTTCGTCCCAATTCGACAAAAACTCAAGAGCCAGTTCAGCCCCGATGCGATATTTTTCATCGCCGGTAATCTGGTGAGCCTGATATAAAATCCAGGCGATGGCTCCGGCAGCTTCGGGCTGTTTTACGCCATCTTCGCGCGGCATCATCGTGGATAAGTTGAAGGCGCGGTAGTTCATGTAAGGAATTTCCCAGGGTGTGGTGCTGCCACCCAGCGCTTCAACGGCGGCCAGCCACTGGTCGGCAACGGTGGTAACTTGATAGTTAAAATCGCCGGTATTGGGATATAAATAATTGAGCTGATAAAAGAAAACATTGGGCATGGTTTCGTACCACCAGTCGTTGCCCGAAGAGCTTTGTGGGCCGTTGAGATAGATATTTTCCTCCGGTCGCCGATTGAAATATTCTTCGCAATAGAGCGGCCAGTTAATGCCGTTTTGGTTAGACTTGTCGATACCCGCCAGGCTTGCACCAATTACTGCCGGCAATACATTTATCGCTTCCTTGCCGGGAGGGCTGTTGGTGCCCACATACGATTGCATGGCCAGGCCGGGATGAGCGGGATAATTAACGGTGTTCTCAAAAACCGAAGCCAGCGGAAAATATTCGCCCACCGCATCCAGATCGAACACCAGTGTATCGTAATTTTGTGCAACAGCCTGCCAGTCGCGCATTTGATAGGGCTGCGGCAAATCGGGCATTTCGTTTATTCGAGGGATATTGATTTGTTGACCAGTGGCTGCCAAAACTAATATTGTGAGGCAAAGTGTAAATAGCTGTTTCATAGTTTGTGAAAATTGATTATAGATACGTGCCCTTTTTAATTTGAGAAGAAAAAAATTCCGGATTACCACAAGGACGCACGCCGGAATGCTTCGCGGATGCTTAGATTATCATCATCGGCTTCTTTGAGTATTTGGATGATTTTGTCTTGTCGCTCCTTAATGGGAGCTATCATGGTTCTCCGATCCCAGATATTATAACCAAGCATAAAGAGCAAGAGGCCGAATAAGATGGTAAAACCCCAAAACAATAAGTCTTGCTGGTCGCTAATGCGCTGATTGTTGGCATCAATCTTTGTATTTATTGCTTCAAATTTAGAGTCGATCGATTCAAATTTGGCATCCATTTCAGCGCGTAAGCTTTCAAATTTTGAATCTACTTGGCTTTGAAATGATCCCAATTGAACCTCCAAACGTATCATGCGATCGCGGTCAGCAAGTGTGAAGGGCACTTTCTCATCCTGTGCAAAGAGGCTGCCGGCAAGAAAAACCAAAGTCAACAGAATTGTTATTTTTTTCATGATGTGAAAAAATGAGGTTTCAAAAATACATTATTAATAAAACAAAACCAAATTTAAACTGACCTGAATAATTAGTGTCGTTCCACCCCTTCGATCATATAAATCAAATGTGCCAGATGTTTATTTATTTCACCCATGTATTCGTTTACGGCCCGCACCGAGCCGGGCAGGGCAAATAGGAGGGTTTTGTCGTTAACGCCTGCAAGTGCACGGCTAATCAATGCTGCGGGTTTTTCGATCCCATATTTCCAGCGTATCATCTCGATGATGCCGGGGATTTCTTTTTTGATAAACGGGCGCATAACATCCGGGGTAATATCGCGCGAGCCAATGCCGGTGCCGCCGGTGGTGATAACGATGTCGCTGCACGCTAACGAAGATTCAAGAACTTGGTGCAGCTTATGCTCGTCATCCGGGATAATTATATTTTCAAGCTCCAGCCTCCAGGCCAGTTTTTGAAACTGCTTTTGCAGCAAAGCCGATACTTCAGGACCGCTTTTATCCTCGTAAACACCACGGCTGGCGCGGTCGCTCAGGGTAATTACTTTTGCCTTAAATATTTTGGGAATATATTCCATCTCCTCACCGGCCTGTAGAGTTCCACCGTTAATAACCCTACAAAAAACACCCTCGCGGGGCATTACGTAATTACCCGGCTCGCGAAACTCATCATGAAAAGGTTTTCCCTTTTGGCAAACTTCCAGCACGAGCTTATCTTTTACAAAGCGATCAAAAATCCGGATGTCCAGTTTTTCCGGGCTTTCAAAGAGGATATTCTCAGCAAACTGTCCATGCTCCAATTGCGCCGCGCCGGTGATCTGATAAAAGCGGTGGGCTGCTGCCGCATCAAATAGGCTTACCGGGCGAACGGTTCCGGCGTGTACATCGCCCACTATGCCATCCTTGTCAAAGGTAAGCTCGTCCACCGGAAACTTGCGACCTCTTTCGGCTGCCGCATTCGTTGCCAGTATCTTAATTAATTGATTTGTGTTTTTCAAAGTATTATGTGTTTAAATGTCAAAGTAGTTTTGCGTACTTGCAATGGCTTCTTTTATTATCCTGATTTTCTCAATGCTACTCAAAGTTTCCACGTTGTTGCGTACCGGATGGTGGGGGTCGTACAAACGCTCAAACTCTGCTTGAATAATTGCCGGTTTTTCTTCCGAGTTCATGGCATTGCTTATGAGAATGTCTAAAAATGTCTAAAAAAATGTCTAAATCAACCTTAATTATCCTTTTTTAGACATTTCCCAAATTTTACCATTAATTCTAATTACTCCTTTTTTTCGTAAATATTGAAGGTTGTTTTTAACCTTAGTTCGTTTTTGCTCAACGCTTAATATATCTGGAAGTTTATCTAATAAGACTGATTCAAAATCCTTTCTTTTACCCTTCTTAAATTTTTGTAAGTAATCTGTAATAACCTTCTGAATATAGTCATCATCAATTCCTCTCAATCTTATATAGTCAACCTCTTTTCCGGTTTCTTTCGCTATTGATGCCGAAACAAAATAATTTGGATAACGTCCTTCAATTAAACCATCTTTCCGCAATAAGTTAGCTGCTTCTTTTGTAATGGATAAATTTTTCTGAACTCTATCTAACAACACAACATTTGATAATGGCAAATCTTTTCTTTCAATTAAAAGCTTGGAGTAATTTTCATCAATTGAATGACCATAAATTTGTAAAACAACCTTTTGAGGTTCGGAAAGAATATAATCCGGAAGCGGGAAATATCTGTTTTTTTGAGATAGGTACATTGCATGAATACCATAACCCAAAGTATCTATCATGCCGAGATTTACCATTGCCTGCGCCAGCCAGGGATTTCTATATTTATCAGGCGTTTTGTCTCCGCCAGAATATTCATCAGGATTTCCTTCAAAAAAACTCCCAGCGTTTGTGAAAATTAGCCTGTCAACTTTTTCGGTTACTATTATTCTGCTATTTAACGAATAATCCTGATGGGCAATACAATTGTGCATAGCTTCTAAAATCGTACGTGTATCGTATTTATCAACAGTAGTTGCAAGCAATTCATTATCAGGGAAAAACTTATATTTAATATTCCTGATGATTTGCAAAACCTTTGTGGTATTTGTTAGCAAAGGGCAAGAAAAATGTTCGTAAGCTTTTTCTTCCGTCTCTAATTTCCATGTTATCTCTGCAATTGAGGGTAAAATATAATGAGATGATTCTTCTTTACCAAGCAATAAAATTGCTGTATTTGTTATTTTGCCATTTATGGTAACTTTTGCCTTATCTAAGAATGTTTGAGTGCTCCAATTATCAATTTCTTTAAAGTATTTTGCTTTACTGCTTCTTTCTTTAAATTTTTCTTTTGCAACTTTAATCGCTTCTATATCTAAATCGGAAATGCCAGCATTCTCAATTATTTTAGCACTCCAATCTTCCAATGAATTATAGATAATACGCACATACTCCGGAAAGTTACGCAGGTCGGTTTTGTTACTTCCTATCCTGATAAATGGTTTTTTCTTAAAATTTGTAGGTTCTCCTTTTGCAGAAGGAATACGAAGCATGACCACATTTTTATTGTGATATTTAAACTCAAGTATTTCAAAATTGATTTTTGGATGTAATAAGTTCCGAATCCATAATTCCAAATCCTGATTGCCTTGTTTGGCAGTTGTAAAACAAAAATTGGTTCCTTTTACTTCATGCGTATTATCATCTACACCCCAAACCAAATATCCAAAAGCCTGGTTGCTAATGGTAGCACCATTACTCATTGCCGAAATATACTCTCCAATTTGTTCATTGCTAATACTGCCTGCACCCATCTTAAACTCTATCCATTGAGTTTCTATGGGATGGGCAATTAAACTTTCCAGAAGTTGATATAATTCTTCGTTTCTCATTGTTTGACCTTTGATTTATTTGATTTCAGGATTACCTTGATTTTTTTGTTTAAACTTTTTGTTCGCAAGCCTTTTGAACGTTAAACTCTTTTTGTCTTTTTATCCATTAAATTCAGTTCTATTCGATTGATTTAATTGCTTCTTGAAAACCAATCTTCAAATGATTTTATCTTGTTAAATTATTTTAGGCGATCCTGTCCAAAAATACTTCTAATACTTTAATTCCCCCTCAGCCTGTTGGAATAAATTTAGCTCTTTTGCCTTATGACCGATGAATTGTGTGTTGGTGAAAAAAACATGCTATTTCGGAAAATACACAATCCCATCCCCTGCTTTCACCTGCCCGTGTTTTATCACTTTGGCAAAAATACCTTCCTTGGGCATTACGCAATTACCCACCTCATTAAAAATGGCGCAACCGCTGCCGTGGCATTTCTTGCCTATCTGGGTAATTTCCAGCTCCACATCGCCAATAACCAGCCGGTCACCGATATTGGTTTCGTAAAGTGTAATGCCTTCGGTGGTGATGTTTTCGGCAAACTCGCCCCAGCCAACTTTTCGCCCGGCCTGGTCAGCCCATTTTTCAATACTCTCCTTTGCCAGCAGACTCACCTGCCGGTGCCAGTCGCCAGCATGGGCATCGCCGTCCACGCCTTTTTGGTTTAAAACAATTTCCGGAACCGGAGTTTTGATGGTTCCCTTTTTGGTGGAAATATTTACGCTGATTACATTTATTGCCATAATAATATTTAAATAATTTACTGTCAGTCTTTAAAAATTACTCTTCAATGCTTTTTATGCCGTCATTGTCCAATTTGCCTAATTCCTTAGCATTTAATGGACTAATAATACTTTCGCCTAATTTCTTTTCTAAATCTTTCCTTGCAGTTCCAGCAACAGCCCCTCCTTTTTTTGCTACATTTCTGTTTTCACTAAATGTTTTTGGCTTTTGTTTCTTTGATAATACAGTTGAGGAAGTTTCACCTAACATGTTTAAAACTAATTCCAAATTGGTCATGTTATCCCGAAGGTTTTCTTTTTTTAAATCCTTGAAAATCTTATATTCTTTAGTTGTAAAACCTGCCCATGCTTTTGTTATTTCATCGGTGAGAATGGCATACTCCAAGCCCTTTTTAACGCCTCGGAATTCCCATTCATCTGTTAATTCTTTTCGAATTTCGATACTTTTAATTCGCTGGTTTACCCAGTTTTTTGAATAGCCTTTTTTTAGATATGCTTCAATCGCTCTGTCAAAAGTTTTTTCCGGGTCTTCTGTTTCCTCGATTCTATCATAACCAACTTTTGCCAACCAAACCTTAAATGGTTCGGCTTTTGGCGAAGGGATTGACTGTATTAGCCTTAGTAGTTGTTCGGTGTCAGCGACATCAGTTTTATAAGATTTCCCATCTGAAGATTGCATTTTCAGTTGACTACAATTTGTAGTCAACTGACTGCCTTCTTTCTTAAGCCTGGTTTTTAGAACACTCCAATACTTTCTGGGATTAGGGCTTTCTGTTAAAATTCCAATGATATCAACTATTGAGAAAAACCATTTCTCTTGTTCTTCATCCCACAATACCCTTACTCTTTGATCTTGGAATAGTTTTATAGTATTTTCTTTTGTCATAATTTTATTCAATTGTTGAATTCAAAAGTAGTAATTCTTTTCTTTGTCCGGGATTTTTGTGTGAGCTATTTCAAGTCTTAGCCACCGGCCTGCCTGCGCTTATCAATTCTCCACCCTTTTCTCCACCCTCCGGGCCAAGGGTAATAAGCCAGTCGCATTGCTCAATTACATCCTGGTTGTGCTCGATTATTAAAAGTGTATTTCCCTGATCCGTCAATTTTCGGAACAGGCACAAAAGCTGCTCAACATCGCTAAAGTTAAGTCCTGTGGTGGGTTCGTCCAGAAGATAGAGTTTTTGCCCCTGCGTACATTGCATCAGTTCTTTGGCCAGTTTGAGCCTTTGCAACTCGCCACCCGACATGGTACTTGTGGCTTGCCCCAGTTTCAAATAGCCCAGGCCCACTTCCGCGAGCAGAGCCAGGGCTTCACAAATCTTTTTATCAAAACCAAAAAATTCCTGCGCTTGTGCCAGGGTCATTTCCAGCACATCGTTGATGTTTTTGCCGGCGATGGTGCATTGCAAAATTTGCGGCTGGTATCGCAAACCCTGGCACTCATCGCAGGGTATCCACACATCCGAAACAAAATCCAGGCTTATCCTGATTTTTCCCTGTCCCTGGCATTTCTCGCAGCGTCCGCCCTTGGTGTTGAACGAGAAGTGGGTCTTTTTTAATTGCAGTTGCTTTGCTTCCTGAGTTTTCGCAAACAAATCTCTAATCCAGTCAAAAATTCCTGTAAAGGTAAGCGCGTTGCTAAGCTGGCTGGTGGAAAGAGCTTGCTGATTGACCTGAACGATGGCGGCAAATTGCTCCAGCCCTTCGATGGCCTTGCAGCCCATCGCTTTGTCGGCCGATGCTGAGGCGGCAATCACATCGAAAACCAGGGTGGACTTGCCGCTGCCCGAAACGCCACTGATGCACACCATTTTACCCAGCGGTATTTTAATATCCAGATTTTTTAAGTTATGAGCAAAGGCCGATTTAATTTGGATTGATTTTATTTCGGGGAATTCATCTTCGGAAACTTCCACTGCAAACGTGTCGTGGGCAGCCTTGGCCAAATAATTCCCGATAGGCGATTGGGGATTTTGCATCATCTCCTGCGGTGTGCCCTTTGCGATAAGATGTCCGCCATTTTCGCCGGCCTCCGGTCCCAGCTCGATAAGGTGGTCGGCGGCCAACATAACCTCCGGGTCGTGTTCCACAATCACCACCGTATTCCCGGCATCGCGCAGCGGATAAATAATCTCCATCAGCTTTGCTGTATCACGCGAGTGCAGGCCTACCGTGGGTTCGTCCAAAACGTAGGTAACGCCCGTAAGGCCATTGCCCACCTGCGAAGCCAGGCGAACCCTTTGCAGCTCCCCTCCTGAAAGGGTGCTCGCATTGCGACTTACCGAAAGATAAGCCAGACCCAGATCGTTTAGGTAGCGCAACTTTTGGAGTATCTCGCTGCGCAATTGCTTAGAAGTATTTAGGTGCGAGGTCTGGGTTTCCTGTTTTTCATAATCCTCAAAAAAATCAATCGCCTTATCCACACTCAAATCGGATAAGTCCGAAATATTCTTCCCGGCTATCGAATATTTCAAAGCTTCGTCATTAAGGCGTGCGCCATTACAAGCCGGGCAAATTTCATGTTTCATAATGGCCAGCATCGAATCGCCACGCTTGTCGGCATGTTTACGCCGGTATTCTAAGTTTACCAAATTTACAAAACCCTGCCATTGGCCTTTAAAATGGTGCTCGCCTTCACGCTTCCCGCGTTTATACTTCCAGGTAATTTCGTAGTTTTCATCGCCTGTTCCATACATTGCTACTTGCTTTTCCTTTTCGCTAAGATCATTCCAGGATTTATCGTAATCAAAGCCAAGGCCTTGGCCGACAGCCAGCAGCGTGTGGATATATTGCCCAAAAGGATCGCCATAAAATTTCCCCCATTTATGGCCATCCATCGCGCCATTGCCAAGCGATTTTTCAGGATGGCTAATCAGCTTCTCTACATCGGCGACAATTATTTCGCCCAGGCCATCGCAGCTTTTGCAGGCTCCATGCTGGTGGTTGAACGAAAAGAGCGAGGAGAAGGGTGCAGTGGTTTTGTTGCTATGATGGGCGCATCGCGAAAACAGGAGGCGATACAAATCGTAAATCCCGGTCATGGTTCCAAGCGTAGATCGCGAACCGGTTTTCATGCCCTGACGGCTGATGGCCACCACTGGCGTAAGGCCTTCCACCTCGGCAAAATCGGCCTTTGCTTCCATACCAATTTGCGCACGCACGTAGGGCGAAAAACTTTCCATAAAACGATTTCGCCCCTCGGCATAAAGCGTATCGAAGGCCAAAGACGATTTCCCACTCCCCGAAACTCCGGTGATGACGGTGATTTTATTGGCTGGGATTTCGATATTTAGATTTTTTAGATTATGGGTAGTGATGCCTTTAAATTGGATGCCGGTACTTTTTTCAGAGCCGGCGATTTGGGGAGGTGTAATTTCTTTTGTTGGACTGAGCCAGGTTCGCAGAGCCAAAGCGGTAAGCGTTTTTGCCTTTTGCAACAGTTCATCCGGGCTTCCCTGAAAAACCAGTTGACCTCCATCGTTGCCACTTCCCGGCCCCAGTTCGATAAGGTGGCCAGCAGCGGCAATCACGCCGGGATGATGCTCGACCACCACCAGGGTATTGTTGTTCTTAACCAGGCCGAGCAACGATTCCAGCAAAACCTTCACATCGGCATTGTGAAGTCCGATGGTGGGTTCATCAAGGATATAAAGCGTGTGCGCCGTAGTAGTATTTGCCAGCTCGGCAGCCAGCTTTATGCGTTGGGCTTCACCGCCGCTTAGCGTGGTCGAGCGTTGTCCCAGCTTGATGTAGCCAAGTCCCAGTTCGTGGAGTGTTTTGAGAATATTTTGGGTTTTATCCTGACCACGGAAAAAGTCGAGAGCCTCGGCAACCGAAAGTTCAAGCACCTCATAAATGGATTTATCCTGAAATTTTACGGCGAGGGTATCTTCGTTAAAACGCTGTCCATTGCAGGCATCGCAAACAATTTCCACATCGCCCAAAAAGTGCATGCCCACTTGCTGATAGCCGGCACCCTGGCAGGCTTCGCAACGTCCGCCAGCTACGTTAAACGAAAAGCGCCCCTTTTTCCATCCCTGCGCCTTTGAGGCGGGAAGTGCAGCAAAGAGGTCGCGAAGATGGTCGCCCAATTTGGTGTAGGTGGCTGGATTACTGCGTGGGGTACGCCCGATGGGCGACTGGTCGATCATCACCACCTTTTTAATTTCTTCGCCGCCGCGAATGCCTTCGTGTTTACCCGGAATGGCGGTGGCTGCATGTAGTTTTGTTTTAAAATAGCGGGAAAGAATTTGTTCGACCAGGGTTGACTTTCCCGCACCCGAAACTCCGGCCACCACATTTAGGGTATGGGTTTTAAAAACGGCCTCTATATTTTTCAGATTATTCTGCGCTGCACCCACAATGGCGATTTCATCGGATTTGATATTTCCTGGCTCGGCAATTTTAAAAACTTCCCTACCCAAAAAATAATCCAGGGTTTTACTGTTCTCGATTTTGAGATTCGGCAGCTCGTCCGCACTTGCATTAAACAGCACTTCGCCACCATTAATTCCGGCAGCAGGGCCAATGTCGATAATATGGTCGGCGTGATGGAGGTAGTCGTCATCGTGTTCTACCACAATAACGCTGTTGCCTTTGTCGCGCAGCCCCTGCAAAACTTCGATCATATTTTTGTTTTCGCTGGGATGCAGGCCAATCGAAGGCTCATCGAAAATGTAAATGATGCCCCGAAGATTGGAGGAGAGCTGCGATGCCAGGCGCAGCCGCTGACTTTCGCCACCCGAAAGGCCGGTCGATTCCCGATTGATTTGCAGATAGCCGCAGCCCAGTTTTTCGAGCTGATCCACGATTTTCAAAATCTCTTGCGTCAATGGTTCAGCGACACTTTTTTCGTGAGGGTCAAAAGTGCAGCTTTTGATAAATTGCCCCATTGCCTTGACCGACATCTGCGAAAGCTGTGCGATATTCACGTTTTGCCAAACTACCGAAAGTGCCTTTTCGTTGAGGCGGCTGCCCTGGCAGACATGGCATTTTTGGGAGCGTACAAAGCGCAGGATGTTTTTGTTGCGGTCGCGGCGCAATATGTCGGCCATCACCGGGATTACGCCCTTGTAAAAACCTGTGTCGCGGGGCTTGGCAGTGATGCCGCTCCACTTCATGCGCGACTCGAGCGTGTGCTTGCCAAATGGGATTTCGATTTTATTACTTCCATACAAAACCACATTTTTTTGCTCTGCTGTCAGGTCTTTCCAGGAGATGTCCACGTTAAAGCCTTCGGCGCGGCAAACCTCATCCAGCACGTCCATGGTTACCTGCGAATAAATAATGTAACCGTTGGGCGCGGTGATGACAAAGGCTCCCTGGCGTAAGGATTTATTTACATCGGCGACAATCAGTTCGGGATCTATGCGGTCTTCCACGCCCAGACCCTGGCAATGGGGACAAGCTCCGGCAGGCGTGTTGAAAGAAAAAAGATTTCGGTCGATTTTAAAATCCGCATTTTCATCTTGTGATTTTCCCAGTCGGGCAAAGAGCAAACGGAGATAATCGTAAATGCCGGTGACGGTTCCCACGGTGGATCGTGGATTGCGGATCACGGTTTTTTGATTGACGGCAATGGCGGGCGACAAACCATCGATTTTTTCCACAGCGGGTTTTTTCATCTTAGCCAAAAACTGGCGTGCGTGCGTGGAGAAGGTGGAGAGGTAGCGATTTTCGGCTTCCCGATAAATGACATCGTAAGCCAGCGATGACTTGCCCGAGCCGGATACGCCCGTTACCACAACCAATTTGTTTTTTGGGATTTCGAGCGAGATTGCCTTGAGGTTATTTTCGGAGGCTTTATGGATTTTGATGGATTGTGACATGTTTGCAATTTTGCGGCAAATATCGGCTTTTCCTTCTTTTTACCGCAGAGATCGCAGAGGAGAAATGAGATTATTTGAATCATTACTCGCCGTAACTGGTCAGCTACTATTGATGAAATATTATTATTTTTAGTTTTTCAGCAAGTCCTAATTAGTGCTTGTCTTTAAAGTAACAGTTAGAAAAATATACGATTTGAGATTTAAGATTTTAGATTTAAGATGTTGGTGATATTCAGCACAATCTAAAATCTCCAATCGTCCCGAAAAGTCAAAAATTAAATTTTTGTTTCTTTTCGTGGGTGCACGAGCATTGCTCGGCATTAATCATCAATCTTAAATCAAAAAACATCGACTTTATGGACAGACACTAATTAGGAGGCGACATTAGAGAATAGATTTCTCCCGTTAATACTCCCCCGAAAAAACGGGGCAGGCTGCTCCGCTTCGTATTTTGGTCGAAATGACAATGAACCGGACTTTAGGTGGGGAGGGGAAAGGTGGGGGGGTCGGGCCCCCCCATAACCACCCCCACAACCGCCCCGCCCCAAGTAAAATATCTTCCCCACCACCGGCCCGGGGAAAAGATTTAAAAAA
>CAZGAO010000017.1:0-69523 GCA_964523795.1 uncultured Lentimicrobiaceae bacterium | reverse complement strand
TCGCTTCGCTCAACAAGTAACGAAAAACGGATAACGATTAACGGATAACAATTAACAATTAACAAAAAAAAAGTATGGGAAATTTCGACATGACACTGATCGACTGGTCGCGCGGGCAATTCGCGCTTACCGCAATGTACCACTGGATTTTCGTGCCCCTCACCCTGGGGCTTGGATTCATCGTGGCCATCATGGAAACGATCTACGTAAAAACGGGTGATGAAAAATGGAAAAAAATCACCAAATTCTGGGCAAAGCTCTTCGGTATTAATTTCGCCATTGGTGTGGCAACGGGTATTATTCTCGAGTTTGAGTTTGGCACCAACTGGTCCAACTACTCCTGGTTTGTGGGCGACATTTTTGGCGCGCCTCTGGCCATCGAAGGCATCATGGCCTTTTTTCTGGAATCGACCTTTATAGCCATCATGTTTTTTGGCTGGAACAAGGTTAGCAAAAGCTTTCATCTCACCTCCACGTGGCTTGTGGCCATTGGTGCCAACCTTTCGGCACTGTGGATTTTGGTAGCCAACGCCTGGATGCAGGATCCGGTGGGTATGCAGTTTAACCCCGACACGGCGCGAAACGAAATGGTGGACTTCTGGGCGATACTTTTTTCGCCAACGGCCATCAACAAGTTTCTGCACACGATATCCTCGGGCTATGTGCTTGCCGCCGTATTTGTGGTGGGCATTGCCTCATGGTTTCTGCTCAAAAACCGCGATGTCGTCTTTGCTAAAAAAAGTATTGTGGTTGCCGCCGTATTCGGCATCATCTCGAGTATTTATTTGATTTGGACTGGTGATGAATCGGCACGGCAGGTGGCTCGCGTGCAGCCCATGAAGTTTGCTGCCATGGAAGCACTCTGGGAGGGGCAGACCAATGCCCCGCTGGTGGCCATCGGATTTTTGGAGCAGCCGCCACCACCCAACGACAACAACGAATACAAGGAAAAGCAATTTGCCTTTAAAATTGAAATCCCGAACATGCTTTCCTACATGGCCTTTCTGGATGCCAACGCCTACATTCCGGGTGTAAAAGACCTGGTGAATGGCTACACCAACCCCAACACCGGAGAAGTAACGCCTTCGTATTTTGATAAGATTGCACTTGGACGGGAAGCCATCACCACACTGAAAAATTATAAAGAGGCTGTAAATGCCGGCAATGAGGCTGACATTAAACGCTATCGCGCAAAATTTGAAGACGAGCAATGGATGGCCGGGACATTCCGATATTTTGGCTTTGGATATTATGACAAGGATAATTTTACGGGACTCATACCCAGCGTGCCCATCGCCTTTTATTCGTTCCACTTGATGGTGATACTGGGCGGGCATTTTCTCGCGCTATTTTTAGTGATGCTCATTTTTTCGCTGAACAACAAACTTCAAAAAATGAAGTGGCTGCTCTACATCGGGATTTGGACGATACCGCTGGTTTACATTGCTTCGCAGTCTGGCTGGGTGTTGGCAGAGCTGGGTCGTCAGCCGTGGGTAATTCAGGACATGATGCCTACCCTCGCGGCGGTATCTAAACTTGATGCCATCAGTGTGCAAATCACCTTTTGGTTGTTTGCTGCAACCTTTACCGCGCTGCTTATCGCTGAAATAAAAATTATGACTACACAGATTAAAAAAGGAATGACAGGAGGACACTAATATGTTTGAAACATTATCACTTTTACAGTTACAACAATACTGGTGGATGATCATATCCTTGCTGGCCAGTTTATTGGTATTCCTGTTTTTTGTGCAGGGCGGACAAACCATGATTTACAGCCTGGGCAAAAACGACATGGAAAAGAAGATGATTGTCAACTCGTTGGGGCGCAAGTGGGAATTTACTTTCACCACGCTGGTAACCTTTGGCGGAGCATTTTTCGCGAGCTTCCCGCTTTTCTACTCCACCAGCTTTGGCGGAGCTTATTGGGTTTGGATGTTGATTCTTTTTGCCTTTATAATACAGGCCGTAGCTTATGAATACCGCACCAAACCTAACAATTTTTTGGGAGCTAAAACCTACGAAGCCTTTCTGTTCATAAACGGAGCTGTGGGAACCATTTTGATAGGTGTAGCCGTAGGCACTTTTTTCACGGGTTCCGAATTTTCGGTTAACAAACTGAATCTGACGAATATTTTCGGCAGCGGCTCCACTACTATCTCGGCATGGGAAAACCCGGCACATGGACTAGAGGCCGCACTGAACATCCAAAACCTGTCGCTGGGTCTGGCAGTATTTTTCCTTGCCCGGATATTGGGGATTCTTTATCTTAAAAATGACATCGATGACAAAAACATCAGCACCCGCGCCGAGAAGCATCTGCTGTACAATGCGGTTCCCTTTTTGGTATTCTTCCTCACCTTCGCTGCACTCTTGCTCACAAAGGACGGCTTTGCTGTAATTCCGGATACCAATGTTGACCCGCTGCTTTGGAAAGTACAAATGGAGCCTTACAAGTATTTGCACAATTTTCTTGCTATGCCTCTGGTACTTGTTCTGTTCCTGATTGGCGTTTTGGGCGTTTTGTGGGGTATCATCGGCACCCTTATCGGGAAATGCCACAAAGGATTTTGGGCTGCCGGTATCGGAACGGTGCTAACGGTGTTTGCTCTCTTTTTGCTTGCAGGTTTCAACCATACGGCCTACTACCCTTCAACTTTTGATTTGAACAGCTCGTTAACGATTATGAACAGCTCGTCAAGCAAGTTTACACTTACCGTTATGAGTTATGTTTCGCTGATGGTTCCCTTTGTGTTGGCCTACATCATTTATGCCTGGCGTGCCATCAACAACAAAAAGATTTCGAGCGAGGAAATGAGTTCGGAATCGCATACTTATTAGTATTCAATTTTTAATTAAAAACAGAAAATTATGTATCTCACACAAATATTATATCTGCTAAGCTGGCCGGCTATGATCCTGCTTTCTTACTGGCTCATCAAAGTATATTTAAAGAAACTGAATAAAAAACTTGCCGAAGATGGTGAGGGCAATTAGTGCCTGTCTTTAAAGTAAGAGTTAGAAAAATATACGATTTGAGATTTAAGATTTTAGATGTTGATGATATTCAGCATAATCTAAAATCTGCGATCGTTAATCTCCAATCTTAAATCAAAAAAATCGACTTTATGGACAGACACAAAATAGGGTACTGTTCATCAGGGCATCGTCATAATAGTTTCTTTGTAGTCTTTGCGTATTCTCTGTTTCCTCTGTGGTAAAATCTAATCGCATGAACCACAGAGAAAGCAGAGATAGATGGATTTTGAAATTTTGGCGATTATCGTATTTATTAATATCCATTCTATCGTAGCCACCATTATGGCTAAACAAAAACGGCAGCGGGCTAAGTCTTCTGCCGTTTTTTTGTATTTGAACAATTAGCCCAAAACCCGGTTTTTGTTTTGACTAATTCAAACGTATTAATAATGAAAAGACTCACAATACTCTTCGCGCTCCTATTTTCGCTTTCGTTTGTATGGGCGCAGCCTTCCGGCGATGTTCATGCTGAAGATGCCAATTCTTCCATAAAATACACCATGGATGTCCCCGATTTTACCGTTACCGATTCTGACGGCGAGCGATGGACACTCTACGATATGCTTGACGATGGCAAGACGGTGATCATCGACTTTTTCCAGAGTACGTGAGGCTCGTGCCAGGCGTATGCTTCAATTTTGGAAGAAGTATATGTCAACTGGGGAGCGGGTAATGGCGAGGTAGAAATGATCGGCCTTAGCCCTTACGATGACAATCAGGTTATCAACGATTATAAACTGCAATTCGGGGTTACCAATCCCTGCGTCGGCCAGGAAGGCAATTCGGGCGAAGCTATTGCAAAGCTTATCGATGGGCAGCCTTTCTTTGGCTATCCCACGTATTGTGTAATTTGCCCCAATCGCAAAATACATTTTGATATTTGTAAGCCGCCCGAGCCTGCTTGTTTCGATGATTACATCATTTCGTGTGGAGCTACTTCCACGCCCGAAATTGAGGATCAAACCGAAGCACTGCGTATTTATCCTAACCCGGGCAAGGAACAGGTTTATGTTTTTGGAGCAGAGTCAGGTACTAAATACGCGATACATAATTCGCAAGGGCAAGTCGTGCAAAGCGGTATTTTCAATGGACAATCACCGATCAATCTTAGCGCAAGCCAGCCTGGTTTGTACTTTGTAAAGCTCGAAATTGAAGGTCAGATAAAAATCCTGAAACTGATGAAGGAATAGGGTTTTTGGGAGATTTTTATCTTTAAGCCTGTGAAGGCCTCCCCAGCTAGATTTTTTTACATATAATTGCTACTTATCTTCAGCTTTACGCCGGTAATAATCCGCCTTTTCCTTGTCGTTGAAGCGCACGTAAATATTGCTCATGTAGCTCGCATACTCCGATTTAGGGTCGATGCTGTACAACTTTTCGTAAAAGCCAAGGGCAATTTTAAACTCAGCAGTAATGTCATCGAGTGCCTTGAGCATAATTTGGTATTGCTTGTTGGTGCGCTTGTTTTCGTAAGCCTGCATTTCGCGCTGATAGTCATTTTCGGCTTTGCCATAACTTTTTTCTGCCTTCCATTCCAAAGCAGCAACATGCTGAGGGTTGTTTTGCAAAAGCACATCAGCCAATCGATCCACTTCCTGATTGTTCTCCATTTCCAGATTTACAGTAAACCAAAGGTCGAGCATCTCGATGCGACTTTGGGCTTCGGTATTTAGCTGTGGCCACATTTGCATGGCCTCGGGGTAGTTTTCGCTTTCTACATAAACTTCAAACAGGCGGTCATTTACTTTCGAAATATGATTTCCTGAGGAATGTTTTTCGGTGTAATCTTCAAGAGCCATTAATTCTTTGGAGAGGTTGTCGATTTGGCGGTAAGCCCTGGTCAGGCCAAAGTAGGTTTCTTCGGTAGCAAAGGGGGTATAGGTATCCATTTTTAAATAATCGACCGCCTTATTAATCTTTCCGGTTTCGAGGGCAGCCAGGCCTGCCTTGCCATAAGCCGCGCATTCGGCAGTGCGTTTTTCGCTAAGGCAGCTTTGAATAATTTTTTCGTAAACAGTCAAAGCCTGATCGAAATCTCCCTTTTCAAAAAGCTGATCAGCCGTTTGCTGCATACTGACATTATGTGTTTTGCTGGTGCTTGCACAACCCCAAGCCAGCATGAACACTACAATCCATAAGATTACATTTCGATTTCTAAACATAGCATATTCCGATTTTGCCCGGCAAAAGTAATGTTATCCATGAAAATGCCCAGCCTGTCTTTACATAAAAGTGAGCCGCTTATTTATACTATTTAAAAATAACTGATTTTTCTAACAATTATCAGCAAATTCATTTTTCCATCTAAAATAAAACCTATTTTTGCCCTTTCCACCAGAATTGATATTGATACAGTTTTATCATGCCTTATTTAATGAATCCATCAAACATCGAGTCTTTGCTCGGTATCGTACTTAGCGACCTGAAAGAAAAGGGTGAAATTTTTGACATACCCGAAAAGTTATTTTATAAACATTGGCATTACTACAGCCTATACACCGAGAAGTATGGCCAAAGGATTCATAATCCTATTGGCTTGTCGGCAGGTTCTCATACCCAACTGGCTCAGAATATTATTACCGGCTGGCTGTGTGGTGCACGTTTTATCGACCTGAAAACGGTTCAACCCAATGCAGTGAACGAACGTGCAAAGCCCTCGATTGATATTTTTAACGGGGCTTTCAATAGCGAACTTTCGCAGGAGCTAAGTATCGAAAATGCTTTCGACCAGTATTTGAATGCCTGGATTATTATTCACATCATCGACCACGAGCTTTTTAACAAGACTAATAAGTACAAGGATATTGGCACCGTTTTCAATATGGGATTGGCTTATACCCTGGCCGATATACGTCACGAAAAAATGCAATGGTTTATCGATAAGATGATAAATTGTAGTGAAGAAAAAAATGAGAAAATCAATCGTATAAAAAAAATATATCCTGGTATTAATAATATTAATATCCCTGATCAAATAAGCCAAAGCTTTACCATTACGACTTGTAAGGGCTGTTCGGCTCGCGAGTTGGAATATATTTGTAAACTTTTGGTGATTGATAAAAAGCTGCATCCAAACGTTAAATTATCGCCATCCCTTTTGGGGTATAAATCGGTGCAAGCCATTTTAAATAACGAAAATACCCACGATGTTCAAGTAGCTGAGGATGATTTTGAGGATACCATCCAATATGGGGAAGCCATCACACTTATCGAGAACCTGCTTGGGATAGCCGGGGAAATGAAAAAACAACTCACCGTAAAAATTTCCAACAGCCTGACTTGCAAAAACACCTCATCACAAATTCCGGGAGCCGACACACGGGTTTATCTTAGCGGTAAAGCCTTGCATCCCATAGCTGTTAACCTGGCTGCCAAAATTCAAACCAAGTTTGAAGGCCAGCTGGACCTTGCCTTTGCGGGTGGAGCCAATTGTTTTAATATTTCTAATCTGCTGCAAAGTGGTTTTAGCTCGATAGGTGTTACCACCGATCTTTTGAAACCCGGAGGATATGGACGGCTAAACCAGTATTTCACCGAACTCTCACGTATCTTCGCTAACTATCAGGCAAAGAATATCCGGGAGTTTATTTTAAAATCGGGTAACGAATATGGCGTGAAAGAATCGGCACTCGAAAACCTGCGCAACTATGCCATGCGCACGCTTAGCGATCCTGCCTGTCAAAAAGATGTGTTTTCGGGGCGTAAGTATAAGTCGGAGCGGCCCTTGCTGCATTACGATTGCATAAAAGCGCCCTGCACCGAGGCCAGCCCGCTCGGCATTAAGCCTGCCGATTATTGTTGGTTTACGCTTAAAAATGATCCCCAAAAGGCCATCAACTCGATACTTATCGACAACCCCCTGCCCTCAATTTTGGGCATGGCCGATGATGACCCCTCGCGTTATACATGTATGCGCGCCGGCTACGATTATCCGGTGTTGATGAAGGAAGTAGAACGTTTTATCTCCGAATTTGAGCCCGGCGATTTGGAAGGCTTAAAAAAACTGCCATCCAATAACTATGAAGTCGCCGTTATTGGTGGCGGAATGTCGGGTTTGGCCTGCGCCTGGTTTTTAAATCGCTATGGTTTTGCTGTGGATGTATATGAGGCCGAAACTATGGTTGGTGGGATGATAAGCAAAATGGTTCCCGGTTTTCGCATTACCAACGATGCCATCAATAAGGATATCGAGCGATTAAAGAAGGCCGGAATAAAATTTTATAATAACACCACCATTGATAAGGAACGCTTCGAACGCATACGCCAAACCTACAGCTTCGTGTATGTCGCCACCGGTGCTGCTAAGATTAATTTACCAAAAATAAGTAATGATGTCACCGAAGGACTAATTGATGTAGCCACATTTTTGACCAAAGCCAAAGAAGACAAGGATTATAAGCCAGGCGGTGCAGTTGCCGTAATTGGCAACGACTGGATGGCTGCTGATGCGGCTCGTGCGGCTATTCGGCTGGTTGGCCAGGAGGGCTATGTGGCTTTGATTATCCCGGGTAGTCGTCGCGATATAAACGTGGATCCTTCTATTCAGGAGGCCATCATTGACGAGGAAATCGAAATATTTGACTATTGCAGGGTAAAAAACTACAATATCCTCGATGGAAAAATTGACAGCCTGGAGCTTATCAATACCCGCGAGGCTAAAGCCGATAAGGCAAAAAAGCTGAAGTATGAAGATATTGAAGGCAGCGAGCAAACCTATAAGTTTGATGTGATAATCCATGGTGGCGAGCGCGTTGCAAGCACCGGTTTTGTGGATATTCGTAAGTTAAAAATTGATGGTGATTCTCACCAAACAAAGCTGGATGGCGTGTTTGTCGGCGGTGCGGTAACCGATCCTAATATTTCGATAATGGCTGCCATTGCCGATGCAAAAAGTACAGCATTGGAAATAGCCGAGCAAGCAGGCATCGAAATCCAAGCCAAACATTTTATCCAGACCAAAAGTGCCGATCTGGATCAGATAAAGATAAAACGCTGCCAGGTGGAAAAAGCAAATTTCCCGGAAAGCCTGGCTCCCGAAGCCCGTACTGATTTTTCGCCGGTAGTTAGCACTTTCAAGCCGCTCAAAGCCCTGAAAGAAGCAGGCCGCTGTTTGCAATGCGATGCCCTGTGCAATGTTTGCGTTACCGTGTGCCCCAACCGGGCCATGCTGCCCTTTGAGGTAAACCTAAAAGACATTAAAATACCCGTGGTGGCTTTGGGGCACGATACCTTTTCGGTAGGCTATCCCAACTCGCTGCCCATTACACAAAAGCACCAGGTACTAAATATTGCCGACTGGTGCAACAACTGTGGCAACTGCACTACCTTTTGTCCCTCGACAGGTTCGCCCTATCAGGATAAAATACGACTGCACTTTAGCCACGAAACTTTTAATCAGGATGCCGAAGGACTATTGCTTACCCGCAATGGGAAATACCATGACCTTACCCTGAAAAGAGGCGGCAACCTGGCCATGCTTACCGAAAATTGGGATGCCCTGATATTTGAAAATGACCATTGCATGGCCGTACTCGATAAAGGTACTTTTAGGATAGCACAAATTACAGTATTCGATGACAGCATCGAAACCCTCGAAATTCCCGAGATCACCGAAATGAAGATGTTTTTGAAGGTGCTCAAAGATTTTGTTTAGAAGCATTGTAATGACAGAATGATTGAAACAGGAGAATTGGAGTGATGGGAAGTAGAGGCGCACGGACGTGCGTCTGATGGAGTGATGGGAAGTAGAGGCGCACGGACGTGCGTCTGATGGAGTGATGGGAAGTAGAGGCGCACGGACGTGCGTCTGATGGAGTGATGAAAGGATGCAATGATGGGGAGGTAACCTGCCAGGTTTACAAGGTTAGGAGCATTGTATTGACAGAATGATTGAAACACGAGTATCGGATTGATGGGAAGTAGAGGTACACGAATGTGCGTTCGGATTATTAAAAAAAAATCATTCTACTTTATAATTGATAAAATTAATACCCACACCCAACCCAAAATAATAATCGTATATCCTGTCGCGCGACTGGGCTAGGCTGTAGTATAGGTCATCGCCGGTATTGATAAAGTAATCATTAGGGCTGGAAGATGTAGAACGGCTAAAGGGGAAAGAAGCCACCAGACTCACCACCAGCGAATGGTCAGGAAACCTGTTATCCAGTTTGAAAAAGGCATTCATTTTTACCATCCCTTCAAACTGGAAGGCATTGTACGACACGGTGCCGGAATAATCCTTATCTTTTTTATCATAATAATTATAAAATTCGTCATCGGTAATAAGCTGGTTATTGTATTGTGGATACTGACCAAAACGTGAAAAGAATCCTTCGGCATCATATTCTTTTTGAACCGGTATCATCACATTAACGCCGGCCTGCAGCGAAAGCGACCGCAAGCCAAAACGGGGGATTGTTTTTTTTCGAATCTCTATGTAGGCGGGTATTTTAATAGCGTAGGTCTGGATGATTTCATCGAACTGATTGCCCGCAAAATGTACCAGAGAGCTATCGCCTACAAGATCAGTAAATGGATAGGGGTGCTGGCTGAATTGCGAAGCAGAGACGCGATACTGTATGGCGTGAAAGCTAAGCCCAAGTCCAAAGCCGTAAATCCAACTGCCATAATTTTTACGCCAGTTTTCAGGATTTAAAAATCGGGTAATATGTGCCCCCGCACCAAAGCTAAATCCCGGATGATTTTTGAAATCGCTGTCATCCGAAAAATGGGCCGTATTGTTTTTTGATAAAAGCACTGCCCCGCCTTCGAGGCCAAAGGTGATCGAATAGCCCTTCCAGATGTAGGGTTTTAGCCCGACACGAAAGCCGCCCACGGGCTGAAGATTCACACTTTTGCCCTCGCTTTTCCAGTCGGGCGGAATGCTGAATTTTTCACCATTTTTTCCATAAACATGATCAATACGCACTTTTGCTCTGTTGGATAGGAAGCCGAGATTGATCTTGCCAAAATGATCAAATTGCTCGGTAAGTTTCCGATCGTAAATATCCTCATCAAAATCGATGGTAAGGTCAGCGATAATGGTGTAGATATCTTTGGGATTCTGTGGCTTCCGCTTGCCAACATCCTTCATGTCGAGCACAAGCACCACCTCATTTTTTACCTGAGGCACATCATTAAGGCGGACGGCTGTAATTTTGGGATTATCGTTTATAAACGAAACCTCCAGCAGGTATTTTCGTACATCCCTTCTAAAAACCGGGCTTTCTTCAAAACGTTTTTCGATTTCAAAAACCAAGATGCTATCACTGTCCAAACGACTTAAATCTACACCGGTTTCCTGATATTGAAAATCAATTTTGCTTAGGCTAAATTCCTGATAGAGCTTACGAATCAATTCCAGGTAGCGATCCACCGAAACATAATTAAGATAGGAGGTGCTAAGTGGATGATCGGAGGCAAACTTCTCCGTCTTAAGCGGAATATCAAAAATGATGTTTTTGGCCAGGACGCAATTTTTGAACATGCTTTCCCACACCGGATCGAAAGCACCGGGGCTGGTGCTGACAAAATGCGAAGCATCCCGGTGGTCGTTGAGCAGCAGACGTGCCTGCGCAACTTTTTCGGTCGGGTTGTGCTGGCCATATCCCGGCAAGGCAAATATCAAAAACATAAAACTTATGATCCAAACGAATTTCTTCATATTCATCCTCGTTTTTACTGCACCACTATTTTAGTATTATAAAATGTCCCGGCAATTTCGGTTCTAAGCAGGTAAATTCCTGGCTCTAAAATGTCGCTATTGTCAATAAGTAAAACCTGCCCTGAAACTCCCCGATCGAAAACTCGACTAAATATCCTCTGCCCCGCGCTGTTGAGCAAAATTGTACGCACCGACATTCCTCCAAAATCAGCTGCAAAGCGCAGGTACAACTGCCCGGATGAAGGATTTGGGAAAACGGTAAAGGGCTGGCTATTTGCTTCATCAATCTTCACCGGAGCATTGCCATTTAAAAACGACAGCGAGGCGCAGGAACTATCATCGGCAAAGGTCATTTGCACAAAGTATTTGTACTTTATCGGGTCGAAGGTGTGATTTTCGGGCAGGCGGCAAAACCAATCCTTTCGGTCAGGAATAATATGGGCTTCATCGAGCATCCCCGCATCATTAATAGTGTACCAGCCCCAGGAATAATGGTAGCGCGTGGCATCGGTATCGGTACACACCAGCATATTATCGCCACTTTTCTTATTAACCGTGGTGGCTGGCGGTGCCTCTGTGTTGGCCATCTCTATCTGCATACTACGCGAACTGCTGCATCCATATTTATTGAATGTTTTCAGCACCAACTCATAAGACCCTGCATCGCTGCCAAAGTCGATGACGGCAATATTGCTCTGCCAGGTATTTAGCAGTAACGAATCCTTCCACAGTTCCCACGAAAAAGTTTCGCCGGGCAAAAATTCGCTTACCGAATAAATAAGTCCCGCCTGGTTTTTACACACCTTGTCCGGTCCGCTGATGATGCGAGCCTCGGGAAGGGGATAAACCCCAAGCGTGAAAGTGCTGGTATCGGCAGTACCATAATTATACAGCACAAGCGAATAGCGCGTGGTAACTGTTGGCGAAAATACCTGCCATGCCGGTGTTTCGGTGGTATCGGTATTGAGCTGCGGGTCGGGCGGATTGGAAAACCACCAGTAGCTTCGTGCTCCAAAGGTTCCCGAAATATCGAAAGAAGGATATTCTGGCGAATTGCGATTAATCGCCGCACCCGGACAAATCGAAATCGTATCGTTTTCAATATTAAAGGCAATGGTAGGATTGATTAAAAAAGCATTAAAATTCACTGTATCGTTGTCTGCTTTTTGCGACGTTTCGAAAACATAATTGGGTGGCTCGAAATAGTAATCGGCCTTAAGCGGCGTTACTGCACCCACCCATCCATAAGGCAAGGATCGTTGGAAGTACCCACTTTGCGCACTATAAACGGTGTCCTCACCCACAATTACGTCCACGGCAGGTAAACCGACAGAATCGGTGGTGATAAAACCCGACAAAAGAATATTGTTAAGATTGGGGTTGATCAGTTGACGGAAGTAAAAATTCTCCGAAACCAGGGTATCCGGAAGATTGAGCGCGTTGATTTCGAGAAATGCCGAGCGGGCAAGATAGGCCTCGGGGTTTTGGCTGATTTTCAATCCAAAAGTATAAGTATTGTTGACCGGCGAAATAATATTCCCGCCAAGTATTTCGTACCATGGACTTTGGTTGCCTTTGGAAATGCTAATGGAATCGACATTTGAATAGAGTGTAACTTGGATGGTATCGCCGGAGTAAGGAACTACTTCAAAAGTTCGGTCGAGGGCAATGTATGGCTCGGAGGCCGAATATTGATAAACCGAAACCTGATCGTGGGCATCAGGATGGACCGCCGAAAACAGGGCGATGCTTCCTTGCCGGGTGGTGGTTTCGGAGTTTTCGGCAATGGCCAGTGCCAGTGTATCCGCCCCGGATATCAATATTTCAATCCAGGAAGAATCATCCCCGGGAATTTGTGCCTGCCATGATGATACATTTATTGTATCCACAACAAAGTATAAGGTGTCGGCATCCGGGCCGGTATTTTGTTCGCGGGGAGCAGCAAGCAAATAATAATCGAGCTTAGAATATTGATATATCGAAACGTAATCTTCTACCGGCGATGCCATCGAATCGGCAAATATGCGAATGCTTGCAGATCGGGTTTGCAGGCTTAAATTTTCCTGATAAGAAAACATAATGCTTTGCCCTATCATGCTGTATTCGGGAATCCAGGCGGGAAGTGTGGTGGTGTCCACAAACCAGGTATCCATGCCCACGGCGGTAATATCGAATAAGGCGGTGCCCGGCTCGTGGCCCACGCTTTGTTCGCGTGGCGCGGCCAACAGATATTTCCCGGGCAGGGCATATTGATACACTAAAACTGAATCGCGAATATCAGGATTGTTATCCTCATAAACTACAATCGTGGTTTCGCGTGTGGCAGAGTTGCCGTTGGGATTTATTTCCACATTCAATAAATTATTTACAATTTCCGCTTCAATCCATTCGGGTAGCAAGGCTTCATCAAAAAATAAGTCGCCCGAAATATTTACGGTAGTAATATCGAAAGAGGTAGTTTTTCCGGTAAAGCCCGAGGTATCCGACCGGGGAGATATAAGTATGTAGGCTTGCGGCGTGGCGTATTGATAAATAAATAAGCTGTCGCTGATATTTCGATTCAAGGTATCATAAATCTGAATCATTGCGCTGCGTGTACCTGGGCTATCGTTGGCACTTACGCTAATGCGCAGCGAATCCTCGCTCGTGCTTACCACTTCAATCCAATCTGCCAGCATATCTTCGTCCACCCGCCAGGCATCCACGTAAAGTGCGGTAATCGCAAAATCAACGGCAGGGCTTCCTTCGGCAGGCAGAAGCACTTCGCGCGGTGCGGCTATCAGCACGGTGTCGTTTGCAGCATATTGAAAAACAAAAACCGAATCTCTAACCGTAGTATCCTCCGTTGCAAATATGCTGATGCTTGCACTCCGGGTTTGCATTGATGGGTTTTCGGTGATTTTCAAACTCAGGGTATCGTTACCCTCGTTCAGCACTTCTATCCATAAGGGTAGGGTCGTAACATCAGTTTCCCAGTTCTCCACGTTGGCTCTCGAAATTACAAAATCAGTTTTTTCGGCACCCAATCGGCTCAATCTTTTTTCGCGTGGCGAGGCAATCAGATAGGCTTCGGTTTGTGCAAACTGATAAATCGAAACCGAGTCGCGCACCTCGGTTTGCAGCGAGTCAAAAATCGAAATCACTGCCTGACGCGTTGATGCCGAAAGGTTGGCTTCCACATCCAACATGAGCACTTCATCGCCCGAAACGGCCACATTTATCCAGGCTGGTAGCGCGGTGGTATCCACCAGCCAATGATCTACATTAACGGCAGTTACTGCAAAAGCCACCGAAGGAGAAGCAGTCCAGGGCAGTGATTGCTGGCGCGGTGCTGCCACCAAATCCTGCTCGGGAGCTGCATATTGAACTACAAAAACGCTGTCGCGAACCTGGGGCGTAGCAGGCGAAAAAATCCGGATATTCGCATTGCGCGTGATATTACTGTTATTGCTCATCACATCCAGACTAAGCAAATTGCCGGCAGCGGCATCAACAGTTATCCAGGGAGGCAGGGTGGCATTATCCAAAGTCCAGCTATCGATATTTTGATAAGTAATAATAAAATCCACACTGTCGCTGCCCTGATGGCTTACCACTTGTGTGCGTGGCGAAGCTAAAATAACCGGCATTGGAGCACCAGCCTGAAACAAAACTGCCGAATCCACGATTGCGCCATTGCTTGTGCTGCGTACCTTAAAAGTTGCCGACCGGCTTGCAGCATCGCTGTTTGCTGCTACTTGAAAACGCAAATTGCCGCCATCAAAAATCGTATCCGTAATCCAGGGAATTGCATTATCAAAAATAACTTCCCAGGTCGGCACATTGGAGGTGTTGATAAAGTAATCAGGACTAAGCCCTCCTTCGTAAGGCACCGAATGAAAGGCCGGACTTATTACGATGTAAGCCTGATTGCAACTGTATTGCAAAACATCAAGTTCGGCGCAAATTGCAGGATTATCAAAACTACAAACCGAAATACTTGCTTGTCGTGCTGTGGCATCAGGATTGGGTGGGATAGTAAGGGCAAGGCTATCGTTGCTGAAAATTTGTACAGTACCAAAAAAAACGCCTGCATCCACCACGATGCTATCCACGTTAAGGCTGCTAATATTTACTAAAATATTTGCCCCCTCGCAGGGAACCAGCACCTGCGCCGGATCGAGCACAAGAAAAGAAGCCTCTTGCGTGAGCGTAATTTGCGCAGCAATATCCGGATTTTCGATATCCTGAATTTCGATTGTCGCCGTGCGACTGCTGTTTCCGTTGTTGGCTGCCACATCGAAACGAATGCTTTGATTGGTCAGACTTGCTGAATCAACCGAAATCCAGTTTGTAGTAAAAATGGCCGTCCAGCCATCTACGTTTATGGTAGTAATATCGATGGGGATTGTTAAGGCTGCTTCGGGAGACAGCGTGAGGAATTGTGGCAACACCAGGATAAACTGTTGTTGCTGTGCCTGCTGAAGAATATAGGCTGTGTATTCCACCGTATCTGTATTTATGATTCCCTGAATGCGCACCGGCGTTGATCGCGGCTCAGGCAAAGCGTTGGTTTGGATGTTAACGGCAATTTCCGAACTTGTTGAATCGACCGTGCTGCCCGTAATCCAGCCGGGATTTTGCGGAAAGGAAATTAGTATCGAATCTTCAAAAAAAGTATCTTCGGGGAAGTATTGAAAGCTGATCTGGTTTTGATCGTAAGCTGCTACCGCAATTTCGGGCACGATAAAAATGGTATCGCCCAAAAGTCGGTTTGGATTCATCGGCAACTTCTTTTGCACCACGGGCAACGCGATAATTTCAAGAACTCTGGCACCGGTGATTTTTCCCTGCGACCATTCGCTTATATTTTTTATGACTTTAGCGTACGATTGGTTTTGGTTTGCCCCTGCTTGTTCCTGTGCGCTCAGCCCAAGGGTATTAAGCATGAGCGCAAGTGCCAGTATTTTTAAACCAATTAATGTCTCGAATATATTTTTCATGGCTGCGTGATTTTGTTTTCAATAATTATTTCGCAATCGGGCAGAGCTTTCCCCAGGCTTTCCAAATCCTGGTTTAGCAGGCTTGAATTTACGTGTAAGCGTTTGAGCTTACTTAAATTTTCAAGGCCATCGGCCAGCGATTTTAGTTTTTCCATCCACAGATGCAATTCGCTTAAGTTGTCCAGCTCACCAATCCGGTCTGTAAGTTCTTCGGCATTATCAGCCGTAATATACAGCACTTCGATATTGCGCAGCAGACCGATCTCATCAGGTAAGCTAGCCATAGCTCCGGCATTTAGGCTTAGCGTTTTCAGGCCGTCAATGTTTGCCAGGATTGCAAAGTCATCGGGAATCATAGTCAGGCTATCGATATTAAGGCTGAGATAGCTGAGGTTTTTCAATGCGGCCAGCGAATCGGGAAGAGCAGCCAGTGGATTGTCATCCAAAACTAAATACTTTAGATTGTGCAGATTGCCGATGGTTTGCGGAAGCAGTGTAAAATTATTGTTGTTGGCCAGCAGACTGTTAAGCTGAGATAAATCCTCTATTTCAGATGGAAGGTCTGAAAAATTATTGCCGCTGATATCCAGGCTGTGCAAGCTGCTTAGGCTTTTAATTTCGCCAGGCAGGATGCCCGAGAGTTCATTTTTGCTTAGATCAAGGTAGCGTAGGTTTTTAAATTTCCAGAGGTCGTTAGGAAGTTTTCTTAGCGCAGTATTGCTTAAATTCAGGCGTTCCAGATCTTTGAATGTTGCTGACGGAAAAGAAATATCTACCAATGCTTCCCCGGATAAGTCCAGTTCATTGTTTTGAACTTGGGTATTTCGTCGCATTTTCAAAAAAAGACTTGCATCCATATTTATCACCGTCTTGTTGCGGTCGCTCAAATCAGGAAAGGCCGAGCTGGCATAAACAAATTTGTTGCGTTGCTTTTCGGTAATATTCAAAATATTATCTACAGTTATGCCTTCGGCTCCCTGAATGTCGAGCAGGAGCAAATTATTCAATTTATACAATTTAGCAGGAAGCGAAGCCGGTGGGTCAATTTTTATCAGTGTAATGTTTTCATCCACCAGTGTACTGTAATCGTTTTTGCCTGCCGAAATAATAATTTTCCTGCTTGACAGGCTAAAAGCGTGTATCAGCGTATTGAGATCTAGATTGGGATTGCCACGCAGATCCAGCACTTGCAATTTGGGTAGCAAAGCCCATCCGCGTGGGATTGTGTCCAGTGCGTTGTTGCGTAAATCTATATGGCTAAGATTAGTCAGGTGTGGTAAGCGTTTGAGCAGCGTGCTGATTTGATTATTGCTGGCAACCAAGGTGCTTAATGCGTCAAGATTAAAGAGGGCAAGAGGAAGTGTGTCGAGTTGATTATTATTTAGTTTTAAATAAGTCAGCTTTTTCAGTTTTCCCAAATCCTGTGGTAATGTGCTAAGCTGATTATCCGAAACGTTGAGATGCCTTAGGTGATGCAGCCCTCCAATATTGGCGGGCAATTCTTTTAGTTGATTTACCGAAACATTGAGTTTCGTTAACCGGGTCATTCGGTCGATTTGCGCATCAAGGCTTGTGAGTTGATTGTTGGAAATATCAAGATCGCTTAAAGCATAAAGATTTGTTAACACGGGTGGAAATTGGCTAAACTTGTTATTACTCAGATTTAGCCACTGCAAGTACTCCAGATTATCAAAATCGGCAGGCAAGGCCGAAAGATTATTATAGCTTACATCCAGTTCATCCAGCAAAAGTAGTTGGCTAATTCCGGCAGGCAGTTGTTCGATTTTATTATTATTCAAAAAGAGCCGGGTAAGATGGGTAAGCGAATCGATTTGAGGAGCAACAATGCGAAGATTGTTATGACTAATATCAAAAGTATTTAGTTTTTTTAGCTGATGAATTTGGCTGGGAATAATTGGGATATTGTTGTTGTTTAGTTTTAAAATTTTTAAATCTTTGATTTTTAATAGGTGATCAGGAAACGCTTGTAATCGGTTGCCACCCAAATCGAGCATCGTTAAGTTATCCAGGTTTTCAAAAGAATCGGGTAAATCCCCGATGGCGTTTTCAGAAGCATCCAGTATTTTCAATTGATCAAGTTCGCCAATCTGCGGTGGGATATCACTTATCTGGTTTCCAGCAAAAGATAATACCTGCAGATGATCCAGCTTTCTGATTTCGGAGGGCAGGCTTTCGATACTGTTTCCGCTAATATCCAGGCTAAGCAAATCATCAAGCCTTTCGATTGCCGGAGGCAAATTTTTAATCGCATTCCCGCTCAGGTCGAGATATTCAATAGCAGTAAAGCTAAAAACAATATCAGGAACATCTTCGAGTATATTATTATTTACTTTCAAAGTTTTCAAATCTTCGAGTTGCCCCAATGCTGTGGGCAGCGTGCGAATTTGATTGTTGCTTAGGTCGAGATTGGTAAGCTGCCTCATATTTTGAATCCCGGAAGGGACATGACTTATAAAATTGTTGGACATATAAAAATTGCGCATACCGCTCAATTCACCCATCGAAGCTGGCAGTGAATCCAGACGATTATCGCTTACATCGAGCACTATTAGATTTTGCAGTTTCCCGATGCTATCGGGTAAATGGCGCAATAAATTATTATTCAAAATCAGCATCTTCATTTGCGCAAGCAATGCAATATCTTCAGGTATTTGGTGGATAAAATTCCCGCTCAGCATGAGGATATTCAATCCATGAATTTTTAGCACCAGCTCGGGCAATTCGCTGAGCTGCTTATTGCTCAGGTCGAGTGCCTGCGTTTCGGCCACCAGGCGATTAAAACCATCGGCAAGCAAATATTCGGTTTTGGCGGTGTCGAGCAAAAAATATTGATTATTGCGTTTTACGCGAGCCAGGCCATAGTTGTCAAAGGGTCGCCCCTCGTCGTATTTGTAGCCAATTACCGCCTGTCCCAGGGTATCGATAAAGCCGTATTTGTTATCCTTAAAGGCCAGGGCAAATTTTTTGTCGTAAAAATAAAAGGCTCCGATGATATCCTGGTTTTGCCCGATAGTAATTTCCAATTTGGCTTGTTGCTTTTGGATGGCTACGCGGCATTTGTTTTTCCATTCCATGGCCAAATCTTCTTCGCTTGTGCTGACAGCCCAGTCGTAGGCCTTGTCGAAATACTGAAAAGCCTTGATGTAATTCGGCGTTTCGCTTGCGAAAAGAACCTTTGCCTTGTCGAAATTCCGCTTAAAATCGCTTTCCTGCGCAAGCAACGAAAATGTGATCCCAAGCAGAAATACTATGATAAATATCTTTTTCATAATGCTACAATCGTATCAAATTTACCTGATCTAATAAGTCTTCGGCTCTTTCCCATTCAGCCTGATCGCCAATTTCCCGGTAATCATCCATGCTTTTTTCGTACATCCGCACCGCTTCTTTTTTGGCATCAATAAATTTTTGCTTGCTTCCCGGCATATTGTCGTCTTCGCGATAGGCCTCACGGAAGAGTTGGAGTGCCTTTATATAATTGCGCTTTCGCATATAGCTGTTTGCCTGCCTGTGCAAGCTATCGATGGTGGCTTTTTTGGAGGCTTTTCGCTCGCAAAACTTTATACCATCGATCACCGCCAACATTTTGCTCAAGCTATCGCTGATAGCTAATTCCTCTTGCGCGCGGTAGATTTTGCTGTGCTCCTTCAGATAATTTTCTTCGGCTTGAGACGAAAACAATACAGTAAAAATATTGCAGTCGCTTCCGGTATCAACGGCACTAACAATATTTGCGTGAATCCACGGTATTGCCTCATAGTAGTTTTGAATTGCAAGCGTATAATCTGCATCTTTGGTGGCACCTTGGGCATTCTCGAAATAATTATCATATTGGGCATCCATGAAATTGATCAGATTTCCCTGTGCATCCTGTTCTTTTAAAAGAGCGATGTCGCGCTGCTCCGAGGCTTCACAAAAATTAATGTAACCCCAATATCCCAGCCCAAGTGAGACCAGTAGAAAAAATGCAACGATGCCGGTGATTATCCGTTGTTGTCGCAGCTTGCGCACCCTTTCTTTATCCTTGCGTTCTTGCTCTTCTCTCAGGCGTTTCATCTCAACCTCCTGCGCCAGTCTTTCTTCTTTCTGTTTTTTCTTCAATGCCTCCAAATCGGCTCTGCGCTTTAGTTCACGCACCCTTTCTTGTTCTTCGGCCTTAAATTGCTTGCGCGATTCCAGAATCGGATTTACCAGCGTGTCGTGGCATAACTCAAAGCTAAATCGCTCGAAACTGTTGCGCTCGGCACGAAGCAGGTGGGTGTCAACAAGTTTTTTAAGCTGGTCAGCATTGATAAAATCTTTGCAAATATTCTCGTCGAGCGAAATTCTTTGATTGCTTCGTATCAGCTCATCTTCAATCAGGCGTTTGGCATTAGCCCGACTGCCCTCCTCGATCTTTTGGATAGAATCGTTATAAAAATCCAAAAAGATATTTGAAAAACTGGGTAAATCCTTCTCTGCAATCTCGATTACCGTATCGGCCTTTGCATTTGCTAATTTTAGATATTTTGCCTCTGCAACTTCCTCGATGCGATGACATACAATTTGTAGCTGTGTGGTTTCGATGGGCTTCTGCGACTTTTCGGCAGCGTTCTCATCGATAGAAAGATTGTGAATAATGGCAGCCAACGCATCGGAATGAAAAGTATAGGGTCGGGTTTCAAAAACCGTATCCTTGTCTGCGGCAGGTTTTACCACCGCCTCGATGGCCTGCGTATTGCTCAGGGGTTTTATTTCGTGATACACCTGCTGGATGTCGGTAATTTTGTCCGAGAGCTGGTTGAGCAAACTCAAACGGTCGGAGCGGATGGCGAACACCGTTTTAATGTCCATGCGCTGATGAAGTGTGGCCAGGGCTTCGCGCGTAAAAAGTTCTTTATTGTTGCGCCGTGCAGCAGCAATTTGTGCGGCAAAACGGTCGGGCACCCTTTGCTCGGTAAGTTCGTAAAGTTGGTTTTTGAAATCCAGAATCTGGGCAGGAGAATAGGAAAAAAGCTCTTCAAACTGATCAAAAACCAGCAGGTATATTATCTGCTTACCCTCTTCATTTTTGTCCAAGCCGGCCAATTGCAACTTTTTGAAAAGATACCACAACGAGCTGTCTTTTTGGTCATCCGCTTTCAGTTGATCCAGGAGCGTATCAGGGAGTTTGTCCAGACCATCGATTACTTTTTTCAAAGCCTGGCGCACGCTGGCCACCGGCGAAACGGCATCTTTGGTGCTGGCAAAAAGACGAATGCTGACGGGCATATAATTTATGGGCAGCTTTGGAATAACGCCCGCCTCGAGGAGGGAGGTTTTGCCCAGCCCCGATTTGGAGTAAAGCAAAACTTTTTTTTCCACCTGTATCAGGGTGAGCATCTTTTGGATGTCGCTGTCGCGGCCATAAAAAATCCTGGCCTGATCGCTGCTAAAGGGCGTTGCCCCCGGATATCGTCGGATGCCCATTTTAGTTTTGTATTCGTTTTTTGAATTGTTCTATTTTTTGATCAATAGCAGTGGTCAGTTCTTCCATCTTCAGCAAATCTTCCAGTTTATCATCATCGGTTACACGGATGCTTATATACTTCAAGGCCCTGAAATTATTCTGCACAAAAACCTGGTTCAGATTTCGCAAAAGTCCTTCCTGCGCTGCATTCAGCGAAAGCCATTCGATAAATTGGGAGTACTCGTTATCCACAAAAGTGATGTTGAACTGCTTCTCGATAAATTTCTCGATATCTTCTTTTATCTTTTTGTTGCCCACAATCAGGCGATGGCCGCCGCTTCTCTTCTGCTCAAAATCGAGGATGAAAAGCAGCAAGCGATTGTACCATTTATCAAAATCGAAACCGATAAACAAAAAGTGGCTGGCATCCTGTATCTTCTTTTTGATAGCCGAGGGAATAATAATTTTGTTGAGGTACTGATAAAACTGTTCGTGCGTAAAAATATATCGCCCATTGTCGGCAGCATTGCCCAGCACATTATAAATCACCGTTGTGTTTTCGGCGGCATCGATTTCCTGCTTCGAGCCATCGTAAAACAGAAAGCGATGCTCCAGGTCGTAGTCTTCAAAAATACGACGCATGGTATCGTCAGGGCAAAGCGAAAGGATCAGATCGAAAGGAATTTGTGCAAACTGCTCCAAGAGCTTGCGCCCGATTTTGTTTTGGGTTGGAAAATCTTTGGAGTAATATTCGAGCACATCGTAAAGAATTTCCTCATCGGATTCGGGAGTGAAGAAACCTTCCTGCTCCAGGTATTCGATGTCGTCAAAGTCCTCGGTCAGCACCTTATAAAACTCGCGATGCAGCGAATTGCCCTGTTCGTTAATGGCTATTTCGGGGCCTACAAACAAAATACAGCCTTTATGCTGCAAGGCTTGCAGAAGCTTACGCCATTTAATTTTTGAATATGCAGGGTCGCTGGGCGGCTCGAAATCTGCAGGGATTTCAGCAGGTGCTATTTGCTCCTTGAGGACGCTTAGATTATCTGCCAGGCTTTGAACCCTTGCTTTAAGTTCTTCTTTTTTTTGCTTCACCTCCGGCGGCAAACCACTGGCAATGTTGATGGTTATATCACGGGCAGTAATGTCCTGCATAACAACATTTCCATCACCATTATTCGTGATGGCGTTTTGCTTTATCGTTTCACTTATGCTGGTTGCAGCTTCCCCGGCAAGCGCATGATCCTTATCGTTCATATTATCCGTTGTAAGTAAAATCGCCGCCTACTTTTAAATCCTGAAAGGCTTTGCTGCCATCGCCCGTAATGGTTATGGTGTTGGTTTTGGTAACCATTGGTACCCCCTCGCGGGCAGCAATTTGTTGCAGTTCTTCAATTTTGGCAGCCAACTCTTTTTGCAGGGCTTCGTTACCTTCGAGCACATATTCCAGGTTCGACTCGATACTCTTTATTGTTCCTTCATCGTGCTGGTCGGCTTCGATTTCCTGGAGCTTTTTCCGTGCCGAATCCTTGCCCAGCACGCCGCCAACCCAGTTGATCACGCCTTTTACGGCATCGCCAACGGCAGGGTTTTCCATCAGCTTTTTCGTTTGGCTCAATATCGTTCCGGTAATTGCAATTAGTTCTAACATAAGTATAATTTTTAGTATAAATTAAAAAAATATAGCCTGAATGAAATTCTAATATTTTGATAATCATCAAAGAAGGGGATTAATCGGATGGGCAATTATTAACAAATCAAAAATTACTAAGGCAAACTGTTAATATTAAGTTAAATAATGATTGGTGGGTCAATATTCGTATTATGAAGGCGTATAAAATAATGATTTAGCGTTTATTTATTCATAGATAAATTTCTGGATATTCATTTATTTTTTATCATTCTGTGAACGAAAAATCCAAAACTTAGGGGCAATCTAAAAAGACAATAATCGACAAATTATTCAAATTTATCTTGCATCTCATCAATAGTCTCTTGCAGCAATCGATTGAAAAGTTCCGTGTTTTCGAGCATGATAAAATGGCCATAACCCTTCATATATTTTACGCTGAAGTCGGGCACAATGTTCCGGTTATAAGCCTCATTTGTTGGCCACAAATCTGCATTTACGGCATAAACCGGAATTTTCATTTCGAGGAGTTTATTCTCGATTTCCTCGCCAAAGCCGAACATGCTCTCAAAAGCCTGCATGGCCACAATGCTATCAGCCGAAGCCATATCTTTGGCAATCCGGTTAACCAGGGTTGTGTCGGCATTGGCCGCGAACATATCGCGCACAAAACTTTTGGTGCGGCCGCGAAAATCTTGATAAAAAGGTGCGGTGTAACTCTTGAACATCGCGCTTGTAAAAGTAGTATCGCTGAATTGAATATAAGTATCCACTCCCACAAGTGCCAATACGCGATCAGGTATTTTTGAAGCTGCATCCACGATCACCACACCACCCATCGAATGGCCGATAAGAATCACCGGATCGAGATGGAGTTTTTCAACCACAGCCACTACATCATTGCCAAAGGAAGCGATAGTAAAGTTCTCCCGGTTTGACCCTGAGTTTCCATGGCCACCATAATCCAGCGTAACTACCCGGTAACGGTCGCTAAAGGCCGGTATTTGATTTTCCCAGTAAGATTTATCACACGACCAGCCGTGCACAAAAACCAGGGCGGTATCTCCGCTACCCTGATCGTTGTAACTTACTTTCAGCCCATCCTGCGACAGCGTACTTTGCTCAGAGCTGCGTTGGCAGGCAACGAAAACAAAGGCCATGAAAAGGACACCTATTAAGTTTTTCATATTAGTATAGTTTCATTTGATAGTATCAAATGTAAATAATTATTTTTGTTGAGTAATTTGTGTAGAAAATACCGAGCCTGTAAATTCAAATTTCATAAATCCAATTATTACTGATTTATTAAATACAGACCTCCTGACCCTTAAGATTAAAATCAAAGAGTTATAACAATCTTATCGTAAATCTAAATGCCGTAAAATTCATACTGATCAGCTTAGTGTTTCTTAGTGTCTTTGAGTCTTAGTGGCTATGGATCAATAATTTGCCACAAAGGCTCGAAGGCTCAAAGTATCACAAAGGATTTTAAATGCGACATAGTAATTACGATAAGTCAGGAGTTCGGAAAAAACACGATTATCTATGCAGAGCTAACAAAACCCCAACTCAACGAGCCGGGGTTTTGGTAAAAATATTATGTAGTATCCTTCACTATTTCACAATCAGCTTTTCGTGGTAGCTGCGATTGCCCGAAATAATCCGAACCAGATAAATGCCGGATTCAAAGCTGTTTAAGTTGATTTTTTCTTCGCCGGTCAAACTAACCAGGGCTAATACTTTTTGGCCGGTATGGCTGAAAATAAGAATTTGGCTGTTTGCCGAAATTCGCAGATTTAAAATGTCATCAGCCGGATTGGGATACATTTGAATACCTTTTTTGTCAACATCCATAATTCCGGTAAGGATTTCCTCATAAGTATCCGGAAGGAGATAGAAATTAATACTTTGTGTGCCATAATCCTCCAGCACAACATTCTCCACAAAGGAATCCTGATAACCGTTGGCCTGGCACACCACATCATAAGTTCCGCCCGGAAGAGTCAAGGTATAATGGCCGCCAAAAGGCGTTTGGTAATTTACTGCGCCAAAGTCAGCATTTAGGGCCGAAACCCAGGCATCCTGGATGGTGATGTTGGTGGTGGCATCGCGCACAAAGCCTTGGATCTTACCCGCAAAGTCGCCAATATTTACCTGCACCGGGCTGCAATGATCCGATTCCCCTTCGGCATAAACGCAGGTAACCGCGTACCAGTAGCTACCATCGGGGCAATCCCCATCCATCATGGTATTTACAGTAAGCATCTGTGCCAGCATTTCGCCATCGCGATATACATTGTAGCCAAGCATCTCTAGTCTTTCGGGCTCATCCCAGTTCAGGCTAACATCGTTGCCGCTAAGCTGTGCCGTAAGATTTACGGGTGGGGGCATATAAGGCGGCTGGCCAATAATCACAGTGTAATCTTCGGTTTCGCCATAGCTCCAGTCTTCGCAGGGATCGATGGCACTATTCTGCCATTGGGCGCGAACACGCATCCGCTTTTGACCTGTTGGCACATTGGTCGGGAGAGTGATTTCGGCGGTATAAACCTGGTTGGCATTTGCAAGAACAAGGTCGGAAATTAATCGTTCATCGGTCTCAAATTCTTTATCATCGTCAAAATCGATCCATAGGCAAAGATATTGATTGGAGTATCCGGTTTTGAAAGAGGCCGTATAACTTTGCCCAGGTTCGAGCTGGGTGCTCATATCCAAAAAGTCGCCATAGCCAGTCAGGCCGTTGTCAGCACTACAGCCGTTGTCCATATTTTGGATATCTTTGAGGATAAACCCTGTGATGCCATCGCCATAACTGCAGTTGCCTTCGCCGTAGCAATAATCCGGGAAAAGCAAGCCGAAGGTAGCCGTGCCGGCAAAGCCATAATCGGCAGTAAAGTTAAGGTTCAAATCGGCAATATACCCTCCGGGAATGGAACTTACCGCCGTAACGCTAAAGGTTGCCGTTCCACTCTGATTGCCCAAAATATCGCCAAATTCCTGCGGCTCGCCGGAGTTGACCATAACATGGCTATCCAGGCTTTCGAGACTGCCAAATACACCAAAGGCATCGGCAGAACCATTGTTGGCAATGCTTACTACCAGGCTTGCGGTTTCGCCGGGATCCAGGATTCCATTGTTGTTTCCCTGGCTGTCGTCGATAATAAAACTTTCGTATTCCAAAAGTGCCGAATAAGCCATGATAGCGCAGGTACTCTCCCAGGTTTCTTCGGCCACAGCCACCACATCAAACATGATGGAATGCCCCTCGGGCACATCGCCGGCCACCTCAAAGGCAAAGGCGTTGATTACATTAACAGCCTCGCCAGCATTGATCGTGCCAAAGTTTTCGCTGTTATCGCTAATGGTAATGTAAGGATCGTCCGAGGAGATTGTAACGACCACATTTACCGAATTTTCAACACCTACATTTTTCATACTAAAATCCAAATTAACAGCACCATCAAAATATTCCAGAATGCCATTATTGTTTCCATTTACATCATTTAAAACATAAGTATCAAAAATAACATAAGGCCCTGTTGGCGGAATACACTGGATGGTTTCATAAACCGTTTCGCAGTTAAATCCGGTGATCACAATCTGCACATCGCCCGGCAGGAAATCGTTGGGGATAGAAATAAAGCCTGAGGCATCGCTGATTGCCGAGTGGGTAGTGCCATCCTGCGAAAGCGCAAGCATGGCTCCTTGCATGGGAACTCCGGCTTTATAAACGTTAGTCTCGAAGGCTGTGCCTACCAGCATCACATTATTCGAATAGGTAAGGCTGGCCGGTGTGGCTGTTCGCACCTGCATGGCGGGGTCGCCAAATAATATCCAGGTGTTGGCCGTTTCCAGGTCGCCGGGCGATTCGGTAATCATCAGCACCAGGCCGTTGAAAACGATCGAGCCAAAGCTATGACGGCCTTCGGTAGTCGAGATCCCGTTTTGGCCGGGATGAGCATCATAATCGTAACCACCAATAAGCAGGTCGTTAAAATAATCCTGCCCGCGCATGGGTGGATCCCAGGCCTGGTTGATGGTTGACATAAGCGTGGCCACCGCACCGCCGCCATTCTGGTTCATCCAGGCCTCGGCAAAGCAGTAGGTGGAATGATAGGCACCGTTAACACAAGCCACCGAAAAAATGATGGGCAACTTGCTGCCATTGGTCAGCGATGCGATATTGCTATTGCTAAAACCCGAGCTACCCCAGGAAGTGGATGAGCCATGGCCGCAATAATTGATAACGCTGGTTCCCGTTTCCAGGGCGGCGCTTACCATGGTGGTATTTGCCACAGGATCGTAAATATCGTTGAAAAGGTTGTAGGTGAAAGGCTCGTGCTTATCGTCGTAAATAATCTGGATATGTTCATTGTCGTACTCACCGTCGTCGCCGGTACCCTGGCTGCTGGCGATTCCCGTAGAAGTTTCGTACCACGATGCGCCCATGTCGGGTTCTTTTTCGTAGCTGATAATTTTGTTCACCTGCACGCTAACATCCGAAGCCGAGCCGGCCGCAAGCCGCCCGATGCTGATGTCGAAATAGTTGTCGCTGCCTACCACACAGCCGGTTTGGGGGTCTTGCGGTGTGCCGCCGCTGTTGGCGCATTTTATATCCGCCCAGTCGCCCACCAGCAAAACATACAAAATATTGTTGTTGGCATCGTAGCTGCTTTGCACCAGATTATCCACGTTGGTTCCGGTGGCCACCACTTCTTTGTGTACCACAAAGCCCTTTTCGGTTTTCCAGTCGATGTAAGGCTGCATGGCGGTTTCATCGCGGGCGGTGGTAATCACCAAAATTTCGCCATTATCGGCAATGGTCAAGTCTTCGGGGACTTCGTAATTTATAAAAGCACTTTGGTAAATCCCTATCATCTCGCGTAGCGGAAGGGCCTGGCTTTGGTATAGCGGATTTAAAGGATCTTCATCATTCTGAACCAGCCGAATAGTCATCGAGCGATACACGCGCAGGGTCTGTTTAGCAGCATTGTATCTAAAAGGATATGCCATTACGGTAGCAGCACGCACATCTTTAATAATGTAAGGCTCGATCATTTCGCATTCGATGGCCGGATAAAAACGATCGACAAGGGAGGCCGGATCGATTTGATAAGGAATTGCCGAGGGATCCTGATCGCGGTAAATTACGCCACGGGAGGGTAGGAGGGGGGTGTTTAAGTGTAAATCAGTCCAGTCGCCCTCAACAAACTGAATGGAATAATTTTTTAAATTATCGAGTTGCAGAGCCGCCGTCATGTAGGGCAGCTCGGCCCAGCCTGCTTTTTGGCTGTGTAGCGGCATATCCGAAATAATTTGCTTGTACAAGACACCTGCTTCGCTTAGATCATCCACCGCATAGCCATCGAGTGCAAACTCGATTTCGATGCTTCGCGAATCGGGGTAGCTGTAGCTCACATCGAAGCCTTTTTGTGCAAGCAGCACCTGAAAGGCAAAAAGCGTTAAAAGTGTAAAGAAGAGATTTTTCATAAGTTTTGTAATTTTAATGTGAATAAATTTGAAGGGCTAAAAATACAAATTTTTATTTGAATATGATAGGTAGAAACAAATCCCGCATCCTTGGATATCCCGGACTAAGCTGACCCCCTCCCTAAAATCGGAAGAAGGAGAGCCATAAAAATGTTAGTGTTTGACGAAGGAACACCTGCCATTTCGGAGAATGCTGACCCTTGCACATAAAAGTGCTATGCATTATGGCTTTGGAAAAGGGATTAAGGAATTATAAATGAAAACGGTTAGTATATGAAAAGTAAGCGATTCCGAAGCACAAAACTTTCAACTTACAAGAGAGTTAAAATGGGCTACAAGCCTTGATATTACTACTATCTCGCTTATTTTTTATATACATTGTTAGAGCCTGTGCTTGTTGTTTCTATAAGTTTTCAAGTATAAATTTCACTATTTTTTGTTTCCGAAAACTAATTTTTTCCTTATCCCAAATCTCTGTTTCTTTTGTCATATCACTGATTTCTCTTTGTTGAGCAAGATAGGTATAGTCCTTTCTTTTAATAGGAAAAGTATTATTACTTGCAGAACAATTATGTGATTTTGATAAAAGCAAATAGTTCCCTAAGCAATTAAGGTATTCATTTCTAAATTCATCATTATATTCTCCATATCCGTGAGGTTTAAGGACTGGTTCAGTTGATGGAGCAATATGTTCTAATTCAGGACTTTCTATGTTGTCAAATCTTTTTAAAATATAACCTGACTGTCCATTACTTTCAAGATAATTTTCATATTTCCATAGTAAGAATTTTGCAATTGAATGATTTAATCCACCTTGTATTGATTCTTCTAAATGTGATTTATTCCAATATGCCCACCACCAATCAGTTGTCGTTTTCATCCATTCAATTCTGTCAATTATTGGTTTTGTATCAGGATGTTCTGCATTAAATTCTTGAAAAATGCCATTAATTCTTGATGTCATTTCTGCCCTTGTTCCAATAAGTCTATGACGTAAAACTAACGCTTCCATTGTCGAACAAATCTTACATATTTCATTTGTTTGAAGTCCGAAAGTATAAGCTTTAATTACAAATGGAATTGCTATTGCAAAACCACCTAATGTTATAAGGGAATGAATTTCAATATTTTCTCTTTCGTCCTTTCCGAAAAATGTAGTTAAATGTTCAAAGCTAATTGCAAGCGAATTTGTAAATGATTTGATAAAAGGAATTGGATTGTTTTCCGATAAAAGTTTATTGATTTTGTCTATTGCATTTGATTCCCAAAGTGAGTTGAAATGAACTCTCAAAGTGTAAACCAAAACATCATCTTCGTTAATTTTGTATTCGATAGACGAAATTGATTTATATATTTTTTCAAATCTATTTTTTATTTCATCAATTAAGCTGTCTTTTTCATCTCCACCGTAAAGATGAACATTAAACATAAACTGAGCTTTTATAATTTCTAAGTTTGAGGGCTTCTTTCCACGATTGTTTTGAAAAATGAACATTTGAATTGCTTCGGATTCATTTTTAACTGGATGTGTTGAGCAAGATGCTTCATTTACTGTTTTTAGCATTTTAGACAAATAAACTTCGTCCTTGTCGGATAAGGCTTTTGTAAAGAAGTCGAAAGCATTAACTATTCGTTTCGCTGATTCAGTTTCCAATCCATTTTTATTTTTTTTGGTTTGCTCAACTACATAGTCTTTAAACAACTGATTGTCATAATCAACAGTTGAAAAAATGTAATTTGATTTACGCTTAATCATATTTTCAAAAAGCACTTCTTCGTTTTCAGTTAATAGTCGAATTGATTTTAATTTTGAAAATAAGGTAGAAAGAAAAATAACAATCGTTGTTAATCGTTGCTGTCCGTCAATAACTCCAAAATTGCTTTCTGATTTTTCTTCAAACAGAAAATGACCAAAATAATAGGATGTTATAGCTGAACTTTTATTGTAATCTTCTAAATCAGTCAAAAATACATTTACTTGTTTTGGTGTTTTACTTTTGTCAAATTCTGTATCCCAAGAATAAGCTCGTTGATAAGTAGGAACAAATATCTTATTCCCTGCTAACATTTTATTTACGGTTGTTGATGCTTCCATATTTGTTGCCAATTATTAAATTTTAAAATTAATATGCGGTGGTCAAACCACCGCATATCTTGTCTATGCTGCTCTTGTTCCTGTTTTTTTGCAGGATTTATCATATGTATAAATCCAACTACCTTTTTTCAAATTAAAAGAGTTTCCTGCTGCATTCTTAAAATCCCCTGATGAACTTGCAAGCGTACCAATTTTCTTTCCGCTCTCATCATAAGTGTAATACCAACTACCTTTCTGAAGAACTATAAAGTCACTTCCTATTCCCATTAAATCCCCAGTTGAAGATGCAAGGGTTGCTGTTTTTTTTCCATTGCTGTCAAAAATGTAGTACCAACTACCTTTGTCTTGTACATCTGAAATTGCCATATTATTAATTTTTATTTTTTCGCCTACTCTGGTTAGTTTTCGGCTTCCCTATTTTAAAATTTCAAAAATATGTCAAGCCTAAGTCAAAGTATGTCGTTGTCTCAAAATCTGTCTGTTCGTCTTTTTTCTTTGCATTGGCTCTAACGATTGTGTATGTTAACAGGTGATTATATTTCTTCTATGCTTTTCATTCTTGTTTAACATATTCCTCACGTTTTGGAGATGTATGTTAACATCGCTTATCCATCATTAAAAAAATCATCATCGAATGCTTTACCAAATCCCGTAAATCTTTTGGCGAATGTACGCGAGTATTTCTTGATATCCACCACTCCTTACCCAATAATCTCCCGCAACTCGCTCCGCAAGCTTTCTTAAAACGCAGGCTTACCGGGAAATTTCCACGGAGCATGTAATTGGCCAATGTGATAAAAGTATTCCTCATTCGCTTTGTGCTCATTAATTTGGTTTGCCAAAGGTAAACAATATTTTGTTGCGAATTGTGCTGAAATAAAAAAAGTTGAAAAGTTTAGCCTGACGTATTCATAAATATTAGCTTTTGTAATATTTATGAATAGTACAGGCTAACCTGCATAATTCACAAAAATTTGTGAATTATGCAGCTTAGCTGCTTGAAAGCGTTTTTATGGCTGTTGGGTTTGGAGCATAGAATGAGGGATTTTCCATCCTCAGCTTATGTATTCAGCCATTTCTTAAAATCCGCAGAGCGGTCGATGCTCACAATGGTTTCAGTCTCATCATCGGCTTTGGGCTTAAGCTCCAGTTTAACCCTAGCCCTTGACCAGGCAATCATATTGCTAATGGATGCCATATTTACAATATACTTCCGGTTAATTCTGAAAAAAGTTTCAGGGTTCAGGATAAGCTCCAATTTGTCCAGCGAAAAATCGATGGGCAAGGAAGCTCCTTGAAATGTTTTGAGATACACTCCTTTTTCCAAAACATAGAAATAGGCAATTTCAGCCGTCTCAATTTTTTTAATTTTTTCGCCAATCTGAACCAAAAACCGCTTTTTATAATCGGGACTTTTCCCTTGTAATTGCGCCATTATTGTATCAAAGTCGATACTGAAGGCGGTTTTGAGCGTCGCATATTTTTTAAGGGCATCAGCAAGTTCAGTCTTGCGAATGGGTTTTAGTAAGTACGAAATGCTGTTGAGCTGGAAGGCTTTAACCGCATACTGGTCGTAGGCCGTTGTAAATATAATGGGTGTGTTCACGGCAATTTGATCAAATATGCTGAAGCTGATCCCATCGGAGAGCTGGATATCCAAAAAAATAAGATCGGCATTGTTTTTAAAAAGCCACTTCGTCGATTCTTTAATCGACCCCAGCTTGTCCAAGACTTCGATAGTTGGGTCGATTTCGGTCAGCATCGATTCCAGCTTTTCTGCTGCAACACTTTCGTCTTCTATTATTAATACGTTCATCTCAATCGATATTTATTAATGGAATTTTAGCAACATAAAAATCTTTTTCAAGCCTGAAAGTTGGTTCTATTTCACAAATTAAAGCATACCGCTTTACAAGGTTCTTAAGGCCTAACCCGGTTGAGTGCCCCGATATCTTAGGTTGCAGATTGTTTTTTACTAATAAAAATGAACCCTCACAAAAAACATCGATTCTAAGTGGTTTTGCCTCGTTTACAATGTTGTGTTTTATTGCATTTTCGAGCAAGACCTGCAATGAAAGTGGTGGTAAAAATAATTTAAGATGCTCCGAAGGAATATCAACGGAATAGGATAGCGTATCCCCATATCGCATTTGTTGCAAAAACAAATAGGATCGCATAAATTCCAGTTCTTTACTCAATGGGGTAACTTTCTTTTCGATGGCTTCAAGCACGTATCGATAAATTTGCGAAAATTCATCAATAAATAATTGTGCTTTTTTGGTATCCGTATCTATTAATCCTGAAAGTACATTTAGGCTATTAAACATAAAATGAGGATTTATCTGACTTTTTAATACCTCAAACTTGATTTGTGATAATTCTTCCTGCAGGTGCTCCGCTTTTTGTGTGGCCCGATCGCTTTCTATGAAAAATACCCACGCTTCCAAAACAGCAACTACAACGACATTAACTACAGCATAGATAAAAATATTTGAACGGTAAACGCCCGCCAAATCTTCTGTGTAAGCATTCACCCAATTGGCAAATGATGTAATGAGAATCGAAATAACTACCGCAATAAGCACTGTAAAACTAAGCTGTATAGGAATTCTTTTAAGCGCATTTTTGCTCCACGGTGCAATTTTATTCATGTATTGAATTACGAATAAATCAGGATATGCAATTAAAAATGCGGCGAGTAAACTCAGTAAAAACCCTCTTAATAGACGGGTAAAAAAGTGCATGGAACCATCAAGCACATAATACCCGCTAAAATGATTGTATGAAATAACAATAAGCTGCACCGCAATAGCCAATCCAATAAGCAACTTCAGCAAACTGGTGAAAGAAAGAAAACTATGAATTTGCCTGATTCCCATTTTACGCATAATTAAAAATCAAAAATATGCAAAAATACATCACCTCAATAGCTCAGGTGTAAATCGATTTGTCCTGAGCTCTGAATACAGGAATATTTCAATTTCCAATATCCATTTTTGAAATTAAGTATTTTGCTGATTAACAAACTATCAAGTGATTGAATAGCCTAAGCTATGACTTTGATATTTATCAAGGAAACATTCTTGCTCAACAATATCGTGATCACAGCTTAGGCTAGTTTTTGATTTAGAATTTCTTAAGAATTCCAAGCCGAATAGAAATGTAGTTTAAATCAAACTGTTTTGAAATCCCTTCAAATTCAGTATCTCTCGAAAGGGAATTGAATTTGACACCCGGGGTTAAACTCCAGTTTGATCCAAGATTGATATCCACACCTCCGGCAATCTGGAAACCGAGACCATGTTGGCTGTCGTTGATAATATCACCATCTGCATTTTCGGTTTCGATGTGATTATACAGCGCGCCACCTCTCACATAATAAGCAAGTGGCAATTGTGTTATTGGATGTTTAAATTCCAAGCCGAATACATATCCGGTTTCCTCAAAACATACATCATCGCCGGCAAATGAATCATCGGCACCAAAGCGGTTCCAACCCCATCCGGCATAAACACCTAAATGAGGCATGAAACGGTAATGCAAGATTCCTTCAAAGCCAAAACCGGGCTTTAGCTCTACTCCGCTTAATTTGTTTGTAGCCACTGATGCGCCAGTGCTTAGTTCGAAGCCAAATCGTTTTTCGTTTTGCTGAGCAGTACTACTTAATGAAAGTAGTACAAGCATTGTTAGTACTAATAAACCTCTTGTTTTCATCTTAAAACTTTTTAATTGTTAATAAAAATTGATGAAGCAAAAGTATGCGTCAAGTTTCGGCAGAAAAAACAGAACTTGCTGAACGCGATAAATTCAGGGTTGAGCCTGTTATTTTGATGATGGAAAGGATTTTAAATAATCCGTAAATTCAATTTTAATTGGGCACTATTGATAAAAAAAAAGGGGAAACCATTGGCTTCCCCTTTTATTTTGCGGGTAGAAGGTTTTTAGATCCTGTGCTAAACTTCCTCCAGACGAAACCAGGGTTCAACCAGGCTGGTTTTATCCTTGGGTTCGTTTTTATGTCTGAATTCGTTGGTTTTATTATTATAGATATAATCCTTGCTCCACTCTGTATGATTTTGCTGCACCTGGCTGATGGCATTGATGGTAAAATAAAGCTCATCGTTGGCCATCGTGGGATGTAGCGAAAGCCTGATCCAACCGGGCTTTTTCGATAGGTCGCCGTGGTTGATCAGTTCAGTAATTTCGCGCGAAGTGTCGTAGCTCACGTCCAGCAAAAAGTGGCCGTAGGTTCCGGCGCAGGCGCATCCGCCTCTCACCTGAACGCCAAATTTATCGTTGAGCATTTTTACCACCATGTTAAAATGGATATCATCGATGTAAAAAGAGATTACACCCAAACGGTTTTTAACATTGTTAGCCAGAATATGAAGATTTGGAATTTTCGACAATTCTTCAAAAACGATGTCCACCAGTTCCTTTTCACGTTTTTCGATTGCCTCCACGCCCATCTGGTTTTTCAACTCGATGCTCAGCGCGGTTTTTATAGCCTGCAAAAATCCGGGTGTCCCGCCATCCTCGCGGGCTTCGATATCGTCGATGTACTTAAAATCGCCCCAGGGATTGGTCCAGTCCACCGTGCCACCGCCGGGATTATCAGGTCGCTGACCGGCCTTGTAAATTTTTGAATTAAAGATAAGTACCCCCGAGCTGCCCGGACCTCCCAAAAACTTATGGGGCGAAAACATAATGGCATCCAGAGCCATCAGCGGATCTGTGGGGTGCATGTTCATGTCAACGTAGGGAGCCGAAGCTGCAAAATCGATAAAACATAAACCCCCGTTTTGGTGCATAATCTTAGCCAGCTCATGATAGGGCGTGGATACACCGGTAACATTAGAGCAGGCCGTAAACGAACCAATCTTCATGATCCGGTTTTTATATTTATCCAGTTCGCGCTGCAACTCGGCAGGATCGACCAGTAAATCTTTGTCGGGTTTGAGTTGTACAACATCGGCGGTGGTTTCGAGCCAGGAGGTGTGATTGGAATGATGCTCCATGTGGGTGATAAAAACCACTGGTCGTTCCTCCTCCTTTAAGCAATCGGAAGCCTCTATTTTTTGTATGGTGCGAAAGCCGAGAATCCGTTGAAACTTATTTACCACTGTGGTCATACCCGAACCTGCGGTAATGATCACATCATCGAAGCCGGCGTTTACATGATCTTTAATTTTTTGGTGAGCCAGGTGGTAGGCCTTGGTCATCAAGGTGCCGGTTTCGCTGGTTTCGGTGTGCGTATTGGCCACAAAAGGACCAAAGCGGTTGATGATGATTTCTTCGATGGGATGGTACAAACGCCCGCTGGCAATCCAGTCGCCATAAACGATTTTCTGCTTCCCGTAAGGCGAATCAAAGTGCTGGTCGATTCCAACAATATTATTTCTGAATCGAGCAAAGTATGCTTCCATGTATAACTAGTTTTGTAAAAATTTTAAAAAGCAAAAATATACTTTCTTCCGAAATACAATAGCTGTTTTTCTGTATCAACAGCATAGAGTCATAGCATGGCTTGGAGCCATACTATGACTTTGGCTCGTTAAGAATTTTTAATGTTTGTACCTGAACAAGTCGCGCTGTTTAAAGTTATGGTGGTACATTTAAACAAATATCTATAAACATGAAGAATCAAGCAGTATTATTAATAGCCTTTGTAGCCCTGGCCTTTGCCACGGCTTGCACCTCGGGCGGCGAAAAAACAAAGGCCACCGATGCCAAAGAAGTAAAAACCGGTAGTTTCGACCAGGCATACCTGGCCGATACCAAGACCAGCACCATCCGTTGGGAGGGATACAAACCCACCGGAACGCACGATGGAACCATCCAAATTAACAATGGTAAACTGGAAACCAGAGACGGTCAGCTTATCGGCGGTAGCTTTAACATCGACATGAAAACGATTGTGGTTACCGACATCGAGGATGCCGATCAAAACGGAAAGCTGACCGGCCACCTCAATTCAGCCGACTTTTTTGATGTCGCTACCTTCCCTAAGGCCAAATTTGTAATTACCGATGTTCAAGCCGTTGATGCCTCAGCGATTGATAAGACTAAGGAAAAGGGAGATATCATTCCCACACACACCATCACCGGAAATCTAACCATGAAAGACATCACCAAAAGCATCAGCTTTAATGCAAAAGTTGCGGTGATGGATGACTGGATTAAGGCAAACACCAATCAATTTTTTATTGACCGTGCCCAGTGGAATATTCAATACGGCTCGCGCTCTTTCTTTGATGACCTCAAAGATAAATTTATCAACGATGAAATTGGATTGACCATTCAGCTTGCCGCAAAGCTTAACTAAGGAATGGCCAGCAATTAGAAAAATAGCAGAATAAAAAAAAGCCTCCCAAATTTTTGGGAGGCTTTTTTATTTAATCGTAAGGAATAAAATCCGCTTTGGTAACGCCGCATATCGGGCAGGTCCAGTCGTCGGGAATATCCTCGAAGGCTGTGCCTGGCGCAATTCCTGCAGGTGGGTCGCCTTCGGCAGGATCGTAAATATGGCCGCAGATCGTACACCGATATTTTTTCATATCGGCTGCTGCCTGCTTCGCCTTTGTTTTATCAGCAATGGCTTCCACTTTTTCCTCAAGATGGTGGTCTGTTTTGGCTTCGCCAAGGTAGGTAGGAGAGTTTTGCGGAGAAACGCCTTTGATCGAATAGCGATAATGATCGTAGGTGAGCGGCTCTTTATCCTTATCCAAAACATCTAAATCCACTACTTTGCCGATAAACAAGATATGGGTGCCAATCTCGATGATTTCCTCAACCTCGCATTCGTACCAGGCTATGCAGTTTTCGGTAACAATGGGCACGCCGGTTTTTCCAATTTTATGCGCCACCTTTTCAAACTTGTCAATTTCTCTGCCGCTCTTAAAACCCCAGGGTCCCATAAAATCGAGCGAATTGTCTTTTTGCAGGGACGATACCGAAAATACCTTGCTGTTTTTTATAAAGTCGCTGGTAAGGTTATCGCGATGGCTGGCCACGGCTATGCGTGGTGGCTGGGCGGTAACCTGAAAAACAGTGTTGGAAATGTGTCCGTTAAAGCGGTCGCCATCCTTCGAGCTCAGGATGTACAAACCGTAAGTTAGTTTAAAGAAAGCTTCAAAATTCATTTTCGTGTTTGTTTAGTTTCGGTAAAAATATAAAACTTATGGTTCGCCCATGATTCCTGCAGTATTTTTCAACCAAAATATTTCACAGTCCTAACGCCAGGCATCGAAATAGCGCAGCGAATCCTACATCCTTTTGAGGCCGTAGCCGTTGTTTTTGAAGAACTGCCCGCAGGAGCCTTCGTTGGGTTCGGCGATGATGATATGCAGTTTGTGCTCCGTAAAAAATGTTGTTGGATCATTATAATCAGATCATAAAAACCCTTATTGGGCAAATACCAAATCAAATAATACAGCACTGCAAAAGCCAGCAAGAAAGCGGTAGAAATGCCTAAATCACCGAAGGCCTCTTTTGTTGAAATGCCTTCACGTTTTTTCCTCAGTAGCGAATTAATAAAAACAACAACCGATGGAATGGCTATAAAATAAGCGTACTGGATTTTAAAGCTCCAGGCCACAAAAACCGTCAAAGCAAAAATGAGGGCAAATTTAATTTTGTGAGTTTGGATGAATTTGGATAAAAAAAGAAAACCAGCAAAATGCCAAAAACCCACAAAAGCGTCAGCAGCCTTACTGTTAAGCGGGAGGTACCGAAGAAATATAATACCGGCACCTGAAGCAAGCTCTGCAAAGGGGCACGGATCATAGTAGTGTTTTCGTGAAGACCGAAATCGCCGTAATTAACAAAATTAGCATACTTTGATAATGATTAGCTTTGCCGCCACATAAGCAAAACACATGAATGAAACCAAAGCACTCGAGGATTTTTTGGATTTGGTCCGGGATAATTTCCTTGGGAAAACATTGATTAAGATTAGCCTGGGCAAAGCGGTGCAAAAAAATGCCGAGCTCAAAAATGTGTATATCAGCCCGGTTGCACTTGGCCAGGGCGAAAAACTTTCGTTTGTCTATCGGCATCAAAGCAAGGATATTACCAAAAACTTTGAGATCGCCGAAGGCATCGAACAAATCAGGGAACTCATCGATCAGCACTTTTTGCAAGCCAATTTTTTTGCACAAAAAAAGGATGCCCAGTTAATGAAAAGTAAAAAAGGTAAACTTATTTTGAAAACCAGTCCTGCTTCCTCGCCACTGCTGCAAAGCTTCTCGCACGATAAAATCAAACGCCGCCTTATCCAGCCCGAGGGCAAATTGTATTTGCACCAACTGGGTATCACCACCGAAGATTTTGTTGTCATGCCGAAGATGAACAGCAAATTCAGACAAATCAATAAGTTTGTCGAAATCATCGATAGCATCCTGCCGGAAGTTTTGCCTGCTGACAAAGATTTTCGAGTGACCGATATGGGATCGGGCAAGGGCTACCTCACCTTTGCACTTTACGATCATTTAAAAAATAACCGCGAGGTACAAGCGGAAATTTCCGGCGTTGAGCTTCGTGAAGAATTGGTAAATCAATGCAACACCATTGCCAGGGATAATGGTTTTGATAAGCTGAGTTTTGTAAAAAACAGCATCCAGGATCATAAACTGGAAAATATCGATATGCTCATCGCCCTTCATGCCTGCGACACCGCCACCGATGATGCAATTTTTAAAGGCATCAGAGCCAATGCCTCATACATCGTGGTTGCTCCATGCTGCCACAAGCAAGTACGCAAAGCCATGAACCCTGGCAAACTGCTGAAGCCTATCCTAAAACATGGCATCTATTTCGAAAGGCAGGCCGAGCTGCTCACCGATGGCATTCGCGGACTGATCCTCGAAAAACACGGCTACCAGGTAAAAACCCTGGAATTTGTATCGAGCGAACACACGCCAAAAAACGTGATGATCGTTGCCACAAAAACCAGTAAAAAGATTAACACTGACCGGATCGCCCAGGAAATTGTCCAACTGAAAACCACCTTTGGTATCGAAAATCATTATCTGGAAAGCCTACTTGCCACTTATTAACAAATTGTGAATAAGGTTTTTTATATAAAACTATCACAAATCTTACCCCCTTAGGGCTTTATGAGTTTTCAACACTTGTTGATAAAACCCGTTGATAAACTGTGAATTACAAAGCAAGTAAAATCTTGCTTTCGGCTTGTTTTTCGCCGTATATTTGTTGCATCAAGCGAGCGATAAAAGGTGAGCTTGTTGAGCCAGGGGAAAGAAGAAAAGCATTTCGCAAGATTACTTTTCGGGCATCCCGGGTGAGAACGAAGACCGCACATTAGTTTGTCGGTTTGAAAAATCACCAGTTCTTTGAAACTTTGCCTGATGATTGCGGCGTTTTCACGAATGCCGCAAAGGGACGTTAAAAGCCCGGAGCAACCGCAAGGATGCAATCATCAAGGACATCAGGAAAATGACGCATCCAGGTGCAAGAGATTTCTGATGATTTGCAAAGAACCAGCATACCAGCCTGGGACTTTTCGCAAGAAAAGATCCCGATGATATTGAAAAATACATTGCTGGTATCGCGGCATTCAAACCCGGTTTTACGGAACTTCAGCATTTGACTGTCGGCACAACAAACTGCGATTTGGCTACGGAAATCCGTTTACGGCCTACCCAACCAGATCAGGTTCATAAACGAAATCCTGCAAAGGTCTTCAAAAGTGAACAACCATAATAACAGTAACTTGACGTGAACGGTTTGCTACGGCAAGCTTGAGCGAGCGGGAACCCAATCGAAAGATTCGGTTTCCGTTTTGTTTTAAAAAACAAGAAATTCCTTGACGTTTCGAGGCCCTGCGGACGCTCGAAAGGCAGTGGTAGGCCTCAACTTTCTATCCTTAAAAATAGAAACCTTATCATCACCAAAAAACCTTCATAGAAAATCCAAGCCCAACGCACTACATAACCTTACCTTATTCTTTTCTAAAATAAAAAATAAGGTAAGGTTATTTTAAGTCGTAAGAACATTTTTTAATGAAGGTTTGAAAATGGAAAATATAGTTGTTTTTGCCACGAGTTTAGTCACCCCGTGAATTACCTTTAGCAGTAGTGCGTAGTATAAAATCATGCTTTGTGCTTAGTAAGGATTCACGGGGTGACTTGCAATCTGAGTTCAGTTACCCCGTGAATTTGCTCTGCCGGATAAGGATTGTAAGCCTGATATGGCGGGTATTGATGATTATTTGTATTTTCGCAACTTCAAATTTTTAATACATTTTAAACCATAATAGTTATGAATAAATTTACGCAAGTGATTTTCTTTGTCGCCAGCTTCCTTTTTATTGCGAGCTGCGGGCAACAAGAAGAAGTCAAGGAACAGACTCCAATTATCGAAAAGCAGGATTTTAAACTCGATGGCGACCGCCTTACTCCGGAAGCCTTATGGGCTATGGGACGTTTGAGCGGCCCCGAAGTTTCGCCCGATGGCAAAGCCATTGTTTACGGCGTTAGTTATTATAGCGTTGAGCAAAACAAAAGCAATCGCGATTTGTATTCGATTGGTGCGGATGGCAGCAATTTTAAACGCCTCACGCGAACAGCCAAAGGAGAATACAATGCAATATGGCGTCCCGATGGAAAGAAAATCGGTTTTATGACTGCCGAAAGTGGCACAATGCAAATGTGGGAGGTGAACCCTGATGGCTCGGCACGCACGCAAATTTCGGATATCGAAGGTGGCATCATCGGCTTCAAGTATTCCCCGGATCAGTCGATGATCGTTTATACCAAAGAAGTAGCGGTGGACAATATGTTTAAAGATATTTACAAGGGTCTCGACAAGGCATCCGGACGCTTGATTGACGACCTGATGTATCGCCATTGGGACACCTGGACCGATACCTGGAGCCACGTTTTTATTGCCGATTACGATGGAAACAAACTGAGTAATCATAAAGACCTGTTGCCCGGCGAGCCATGGGATGCACCCATGAAACCATGGGGTGGCATGGAGCAGGTTAACTGGAGCCCTGACAGCAAGCAGATTGTTTACACCAGCAAAAAAATGGAAGGCAAGCAATACAGCGAATCCACCAACTCGGCCAACTATATTTATGATCTTGAAACCGGAAAAACTACCGACTTTACAGTAGGCATGATGGGTTTCGATATTGCCCCTGTCTATTCGCCCGATGGAAACTACATTGCCTGGGAAAGCATGGAGCGCGATGGTTATGAATCGGACAAAAACCGGCTTTTTATTATGAATACCAAAACCGGCGAAAAAACGGATGCTACCAAAGGCTTCGACCAAAACGCCGGAAGTCTGCAATGGTCTGCCAACAGCCAGTCGATTTATTTTACCAGCGATGTTCAGGGTACTTTTCAGATTTATGAATACACCCTTGCCGATGGCAAGATCCGTAAAATTACCGAAGGATTGCACGATTATCGTGGCGTTGCCCTGGCCGGTGATGTGCTGATTGGCAGCAAGCAAACCATGAAGTTTCCCACCGAGCTTTTTGCAGTAAACCCGTCTAATGGGGAGGAAAAACAAATTACCTTCACCAACAAAGACCTGCTCGATCAGATTGCAATGGGCGAAACCGAAGGCCGCTGGATGAAAACCCACGATGGCGAAGACATGTTGACCTGGATTATTTATCCACCAGATTTTGATCCCGCAAAAAAATATCCAACCCTGCTGTATTGCAAGGGTGGCCCTCAGGGTCCGTTGAGCCAGAGTTTCCACTTCCGCTGGAATTATCAAATTATGGCCGCCAACGATTACATCATTGTAGCTCCTAACCGCAGGGGTGTTTCAGGATTTGGCCAGGCATGGCAGGAGCAGATCAGCGGCGACTACCATGGTAAGAGTATGCAGGATTACCTGACCGCCATCGACATTATGGCCAAGGAGCCTTACGTTGATGCTGATAATCTGGGTGCTATCGGTGCCAGTGCCGGCGGTTACGCGGTTTATTATCTCGCCGGCCACCACGAAGGTCGCTTCAGCGCATTTATTGCCCACGACGGTATTTTTAACGAGGAAGCCCAATACCTGGAAACCGAAGAAATGTGGTTCGAGAATTGGGATAAGGGTGGTTCTTTCTGGGATTTCGACAATAAAGTGGCTATGGGAGCTTACGAACATTCGCCACACAAATTTGTACAAAACTGGGATACGCCGATTTTGGTTATCCACGGTGAGCAGGATTTTAGGGTAGTTTATACCCAGGGAATGACAGCCTTTAATGCGGCAGTGCTGCGCGATGTGCCGGCACAGTTTCTGTTTTTCCCCGACGAAAATCACTGGGTGCTTCAACCACAAAACGGAATCCTGTGGCAGCGCACTTTCTTTGCCTGGCTTGACAAGTGGCTGAAATAGTGTTTGTCCACAAAGTCGCCACTTTTGAATAGTCCCGGCATACATCCTGAGCAGGTTATCGCAATAAGCTCAACTGCGATAGAAGGTCAACCTGGGAAAAATGAATTAAAAGGAGATTTCTCGTGAAATACACACATTTGCAAAAAAAACCTCATCAAATTTTTGGCGGTTTCAATCCATTACCCCGGCCATAAATGGCCGGGGTAATGGATTCTCCCGCAAATTAACTATAAGGGCGTTAACGCCCTTTTGCCGATTGTGCCAATTTCCCTTAATCCCGGAGCTAAAGCACCGGGCTACGGAAATAGTCACTTCGTGAATTACCTATGGCTGCGGCAATTTATGAATGCAATCCCTCCGCTGGAGCGGAGCAGGCTCTTCGGGGCTGCGAACCCTGATGCAAGGGTTCACAGCCCCGCCTTTGTGATGGCTCTTGTGGGAGGCAAGGTGTGTGGATGGCAACCCTGGTTTTTAAAACTAAATCATGAATTGAGATTTTTTGAATATTGAACCGGAGAATGCCGAATCTTGAATATGGAAGTTAAATGAAGGTCGGATGAACGAAGATATGGAAACGTTAGATGTCCGATGTCCGATGTATAAGGACATGGGAATGTTAGAAAATTAAGGATGGGTAAGGTATTCGGATTGAACAATATCAGCTTAGACGACTTTATAAGAGTGAAATCAAAAGTAATTCATTATTAATATGACAGAAACTGACGATCCTTCCCCTCCGATTTTGGTGTTTAAGTATGGCGGAAACGCTATGACTAATGACACCCTCAAAAAAGAAGTCCTCAAAAGTATTTGCTCACTCCAGGCCAAAGGCTATGCGATTGTAATTGTGCATGGTGGCGGTCCCTTTATCGGGCAGGCTCTCGATGATGCCAAAATTGAATCAGAGTTTATCGATGGCCATCGCAAAACAAGTCCCGAGGCTTTCGAGTATGTCGAGATGGCACTCAAGGGCAAGGTTAACGGTAGTCTGACAAGCATTATAAACAGCCTCGGCTATAAGGCGGTTGGCCTTTCGGGTAAAGATGGCGAAATGGTAGTGGCAAGCAAAAGGATGCACAAGCGCATTGAAGCTGACGAGGAAGCGTTGATCGATTTGGGTCAGGTGGGCGATGTTGCCCGCGTTAATCCCACACTTCTCCGTATTTTGCTGCTGCATAATTACATCCCCGTAATTACCTGTCTTGCTGCCGATAAGGCCGGCACCGGCTACAACATCAACGCCGATATGTTTGCCGGACACATTGCCGGCACCCTCGCCGCCCAGCAATATGTAGTGCTTACGGATGTGGATGGATTACTTCGCGATAAAGACGATCCTTCCACAATTATTCGCAACATGCGTCTGCCCGAGACTACCGGTCTTATTAGCGAGGGCGTTATTCAGGGAGGGATGATTCCCAAGATTGAGTCCTGCGAAATTGCAATAAATAAAGGTGCTCAGGCTGCACGGATTATTAATGGCACACAGCCTTCGCAAATCCTGGAGATGATGGACGGAAAATCGGTGGGGACACTTATCACCCCCTAAAACTTATCAAGAAACCTTCGCATTGGGCAAGACAGCCATTTAATTCTAATATAAAGTAAAATACCCTGATGTTGTTTTTGAGGACACAATTATTATTAGAGATTTAAAAAATCAAAATAGTAATGCATGACAAAAATATAAGATTGTGAATAAAGAAACAAACCAGTATTATCACCATCTGGATCAAAAGTATTACCTGCCCACCTTCAAGCGCTATCCACTCACATTTGTTAAGGGACAAGGCTCCCATTTGTGGGATGTAGAAGGGCGCGAATACATCGATGCGCTCGGCGGCATTGCAGTTAATAGTCTTGGGCACAACCATGCCGAGGTAGTTCATGCTATTCGTAGTCAGGCCGGGCAGCTTATGCATATTTCAAATTTTTATCTAAGCATTCCACAGGTTGAACTTGCAAAAAAATTGGTAGAACTATCCGGCCTCGACCGCGCCTTTTTTACCAATAGTGGAGCCGAATCGGTAGAAGGAGCGATGAAAATTGCCCGAAAATATGCACACAGCAGGGGTAGGGGAGGAGAAATCATTTCGTTCGAGGGTAGCTTCCACGGGCGAACCCTGGCCACCATTGCCACCAGCAAAAAAGAAATGCAGCAGGGCTTCGAGCCTATTCCACAGGGTTTTGTGCAAGTACCTTTTAACGACCTGGAAGCAATTAAAAAAGTTGCAAGCAGCGAAACAGCCGCTATTATTATCGAACCCATCCAGGGCGAGGGAGGTGTAAACCTTGCCGAAGATGATTTTTTGCGCGACCTGCGGCGTTACTGCGATGAACAGGATATCGTATTGATTTTTGATGAGATACAATGCGGGATGGGGCGTACCGGAAAAATGTTTGCTAAGGAATATGCCGATGTCCAGCCGGATATTATGACTTTGGCCAAGGCCTTGGGCGGAGGCTTTCCCATCGGTGCAATACTGTCGAACAGTAAGGTAAGCGATGCCATTAACTATGGCGACCATGGAACTACCTTTGGCGGCAACCCGCTGGCTTGTGCTGCTGCACTGGCCACGATTAAGGTAATGGAAACCGAAAAAATACTGCAACAGGCGAGCGAAAAGGGTCAATGGCTGATGGCGCAAATCAAAAAGCTGAACAATCCCGATATCCGCGAAATACGTGGAAGGGGTCTGATGATTGGCCTTGAGTTTTCGTTTGAAACCAAGGCGCTGGTGCAGAAAATGCTGGACAAAGGCGTGTTGGCCAATGCCACTGCTGGTAATGTGCTGCGCCTGCTGCCGCCATTAAATATTGGTTTTAGCGATTTGAAAAAAATTATGCAAGTACTCATAGAATCATTAAAAGAAATAAAAAACAATGGATAAGATAAAAGTTGGAATTATTGGAGCTACCGGTTTTACAGGCTCCGAGCTGGTGCGAGTTTTAACTCATCATCCGGATGTAGAAATTGCCTTTATCACTTCCGAGAGCAGGGCAGGCGAAAGGTTTTCGGATGTCCATCCCTTTTTCGAAGGCCTGGTTGACCAGGAATTAATCAAGGCAACTGAAATCCGTCATTACGACCCGGAGCTTGTTTTTCTGGCTTTGCCTCACGGGGTTTCGATGGAATATGTTAGAGACCTTAGTAACGAAGATTTTAAAATTATCGATCTTTCGGGCGACTTTCGTTTGGACAACGCACAGATGTACGAGGAATGGTATGGCCAAAAGCACAGCTATCCTGCGGGTATCGGCGAGGCGATTTTTGGTTGCCCCGAAATCCTGGGATCCGCCATCACCAAAGCCCGGCTGGTGGCCAATCCGGGGTGCTATCCTACCAGCGCCATTCTTGCTCTGGCACCGCTCATCAAAAGCGAAAGCATCCTAACGAAGCCCATCATCGTGGATTCAAAATCCGGAATAACAGGTGCCGGGATAAAGTCCAAGGCCGTTAATCTGTATTCCAATGTCAACGATAATTTTAAGGCTTATGGCCTGAAAAAACACAGGCATACCATCGAGATACAAAGTGTCCTGGAGCGACTTCTCAGGCAGGAAATAGTGGTGCAATTTACGCCACACCTGCTGCCGGTTGACCGTGGCATACTTACCACTGTTTATGCACAGCCGCGCCCTGATCTTGTAATGAGCGATGATAAATTGCGTGAGATTTATACCGAATTTTACAAGGATGCTCCCTTTGTGCGTATCCGCAAGCAGCCACCGGCCATCAAAGATGTGCGTGGCTCCAATTACTGCGATATTTATCCCACCTGGGACGAACGTACCGGGATGATAATTTTGATAAGTGTAATTGATAATCTTGTAAAAGGAGCTGCCGGACAGGCGGTGCAAAATATGAACCTGATGTTGAGTTTGGATGAAACAAGCGGACTGATGCAGCTTCCGCTGAATCCGTAATCAGTGTTTGTCTTTAAAGTCAACTTTATGTTGATTTAAGATACTCATTACAAAGTTGCAAATAAAAAGAAATTAAATTCGAAATATTATGATTAAGAATATTACCAACGTAAGAGGCATTACATGCTGGGGTGCCCACATCGGCGTTAAATCGCTGCGTCGCGATCTGGCCATTATCTATTCGGAAGTGCCCGCCAGTGCCGCAGCCGTTTTTACCCAAAATCAGGTAGTGGCTGCGCCGCTTATCGTTTCCAAAAAGCATATTGCCAACGGCCAGGCACAGGCTATCGTTGTAAATGCCGGCAATGCCAATGCTGCAACCGGATCGCAGGGGCTGGCTGGTGCCGAAGCAATGGCAGATGCCATGGCCGAAGAACTGAATATTGCCAAAGATTTGGTGATTGTTTCGTCAACGGGAATTATTGGCGAACCCTTTCCTACCGATGATATCGTCCAGGGAATTCGCGACAACGTTAAAAAATTGTCAAACCGGAGCAACGCAGGCTCCTTTGTGGCCAACGCCATACTTACCACCGACACCTTTGCCAAAGAAGGCTTTGTGGAATTTGAAATCGACGACCATGAAATAAATATGGGCGGCATAGCCAAAGGCTCGGGAATGATTCATCCCAATATGGCTACCATGCTCTCGTTTATTGTAACTGATGCTGCTGTTGATTCCCGACTTTTGCAAACGATGGTGAAAGAGGCGGTGGACAAATCTTTTAACATGATTACCGTGGATGGCGATACCTCGACTAACGACATGGTGGTGGTGCTGGCCAATGGCCTGGCCAAAAACGAGCCTATCAAAAATAAACGCGGTAAAGATTACCAGGAATTTAAGTTTCAGCTTGAGGAGCTGATGAAACATCTGGCTCAGCAAATTGTGTCGGACGGCGAAGGAGCAAGCAAGTTTATCGAATACGAAGTACTACATGCGCCCACCGCCGAATATGCCCGCGCCATCATCCGCGCCATGTCGGATTCGGTATTGGTAAAAACTGCCATGTATGGCCGCGACCCCAATTGGGGTCGCATCATTGGTGCTGCTGGAAATGCCGGAGTTCCTTTTAATTATCTGGAAACGGATCTGTATTTGGGTTCGGATAAAAAATTGGTGCAAGTACTCGAAAAAGGGCAGCCGCTGGAATATGATATTAATTTTATGAAAAAGCTCCTGCGCGAGTCGCACCTCCATATCAAGCTCGATTTGAATAAGGGGAAGGTGCAGAGCAAGGGCTGGGGTACCGATCTTACCACCGACTACGTCTTGTTCAATTCGGTATATACCACCTGATGCCTTTTGCACACTTAGAATTCTTCACCAATGCTTTGATCTATTTGCAAAACCTGGGGTATCAACAAGCAGCTCTCGTTGTTGTCGATCACAAAATCAGCCAATGCTATTTTTTTATCCTCAGGCCATTGCATGGCTATGCGCTTTTCTACCTCCTCGCGGCTTACTTTGTCGCGTTGCATCACGCGTTTTATACGCAATTCTTGGCTGGCGGTAACCGCAATAATTTTGTCCATCCTATGGTAGTGTCCCGATTCGTAAAGGATGGCAGCCTCGTAGATTATATAAGGGAAATCGCACTTTTGCTCCGACCATGCGGTAAATTTTGCTCGTACCGCAGGATGAATGATTTTATTTAGAAATTCAAGTTTAGCCTTGTCGGCAAAAACAATTAGTGCCAATTTTTTTCGGTCAAGCTTAGTTCCGGCCATAATGTTGTCTCCAAATTCAGCCTTGATTTTGTAAATTACCTGGGCTTCTTCCAAAACCATTTTTCCTTCAATATCAGCATAAAAAACCGGAACCTGCAGTTGCTCGAATATTTTCGCCACCAGGCTTTTGCCGCTGCCTATGTTGCCGGTAAGTCCAATCTTTTGCATTATTTCAAAACTAAAAAGTCAACCTCTGAGGGCTCGGTATTAATAATTTTTACAAAGGCAGGGTAAGTGTCGATGGATACCTCCAGTTTGTTGCCGGTAGTTTCGTTTAACATCGACAAGTCAACCGATGCGGCAAACATGTCGGGGTTTATTTTTTTGAAATCATCGAGGGCAACCAAAAATTTGATGCTTACAGTTTCAGGGAAAATCTTGATGCGCATGTTTAGAGGCTGATGCTTAATCTTAACAGGGATATCGATGGTTGATTCCGTAAATTTGGCTACGGTAAGTTTTACGTTTACCTCACCAGGATCGATGCGCAGGCCGGGACTTTTGGCAGGCTTTTCAACGGCAACCATGGTATTTATCGATTTGTTGAGTTTATCGTAGGTTAGCGTTTTTGTAGTCAAACTTTCGATGGTATCCACGGTTTGGTACAAGCCACTTATTTCTACGGTAGCCGGACTTATTACCAGCGTGTCGTAAGCATAATACTGTTTGCTGAAGCTAAGATTAAGTTTCGCCTCAACGGGCACTTCCCGGGTGTATCGGTCTTCAAAATAAAAGGTAATAGTATCGGGTAGAATATGCGTAACCTGCCCTTTCAAATCATATTGATCCAAAAATTGTTGCGCCCATGCGCGGGTTCCCACATTGGCCACATAACCGTGCATTTGTTGTTTTAACCGATAATCGCTCAGGTCGATACGCAGGGGCGATTTGCGGCTAAAGTATTTTATCCATGCCACGGTAAAGCCCTGGTCGTTAATGCCGATGCTAATGATGCTGTCAACCTTGCTTACCAGTATTTTGTCCTTAGGATAATTGACAAAGGTGAGCGGTATCTCAACCTCAACGGTGTAATGGTTTGCCAGCTTTATGAGCATCCACACCAGCGAGGATATGATAAGGCAAACTAAAAACACCGTAAGTTTATAACGATAGTCCTCTTTTTTTTTCCCGCTTAATAGTTTCAACATTTTCGCCAATAGATTGATGAATGCAATTGCTTGCAAAAGTATCAAAAAAATATCGGGAGCATGGCTAAAAAAAACTCCATCCCGATTTGAAATTCATCAGGATGGAGTAGTTAATGGTGTTTGATTACCAGTATTATTTCTGCTGCTGGTTAAGCATGGCAGAACCATCGGCGTTGGCGGCACTCTTCTCAATTTTTAGCCGGCCTTGCCCTTCGGTTTCGATAGTCATTGTGGTTTCCTGCACTTCGAGTATCTTACCATGAATACCACCGATGGTAATGATTTTGTCGCCTTTTTTCAGGCTTTCACGAAAGTTTTTTTGCTCCTTGCTTTTTTTCATTTGGGGTCTGATCATAAAAAAATAAAATACTACGATCATCAGCACCATCATAATTATAAAAGTGCTGCTTCCACCTTCTCCTCCTTCAGTAGGAGCCATAAGCAAAATTGAATTGAATAACATATTGTGATTTTGTTTAAAAATGAATATTAAATAGCTTATCTAAAATTGTTCGGGTATGATTACCTGCGCTTTAATCTTTAAAATCGTAGTACTTGGAATGGCATTGCTGATAACGGTAATGCTTTTGTTTTGAAATCCTTTGCGGTTGCTGCTGTCGAAAGTAATTTTTACGGTTCCGCTTTCGCCTGGCTTCATGGCTTCGTTAGTAAACTCGGGCACGGTGCAGCCGCAGGTCGATTTAACATCGGTAATCAGCAGGTCAGCTTTTCCGGTATTTGAGAATTTGAAAGCATAGGTTATTTTCTCCCCTTCGATAACGCGGCCAAAATCGTGGACTTCTTCCTCGAAAGCAATGCGTGGCATGGCACGGCTGTCGCCCGAACCGGAAGCACTAGTTGGCGTTTTAACTAAGTCGGCAGGCAGACTATTTTTATCCTGATTGCCTGAGCCACAGCCATACACCAGACCGGTAAGTAAGATGAGAAATATGGTGTTTCTAATCAAATTCATAGTTAAATATTAATCGGCAAAAATAGATAAAAACAACGAACTTGCCAGGGCAGTCTGGCTACACCCATTTTACCAATCCGCAATCCTGGCGGTGGGGCATCAATTCGTGTCGGGGGAAAATGCGGAAAGCATAGCTGTAAGCCCCGGCTTTAAATGTGGGAATATCTACACTAAAACGAGCCAGCTTGCCATCCACATCCATCAGACTAAGCTCTTTGCTAAACACAATGCGCTCAACCTTGCCTTCTACTTTTTTGCCAAAAATAATTTCGACACCGATATGCTCGGGAGCAATGCCGTTGGTGTACAAGCTTACCTCGGTCGAAAAGCTGTCATCGATAGTAAGCGGGCCTGTTGAGGCATCAGGAACCATCAGTTTTTCCAGTTTAATATCCTGCCATTTGTTGCGCATGTCCTGTTTCCAGGAGGCATATTCGCCTGCCAGCTTAAACGAATCTTTTCGCATAATGGCGTTGCGCTCGATGAGTTTGCGATAGAATTTTTGCTGATAATCTTCTATCATGCGCTTCATGGTAAAGTGGGGAGCCACATTGGTGATGGTATTTTTGATGTACTGCACCCAACGCTGAGGTACATTTTCGCTGTTGGTATCAAAATACAAAGGCAGAATTTCATCTTCAAAAACGTTGTAGATGATTTCGGCATCCAGTTCATCCTGAAACTGCTGATTGGCGTAGGTACGGGCTTCGGCAATGGCAAAGCCTGCATTTTCTTTGTAGCCTTCGGCCCACCAGCCATCCAGCACCGAGAAGTTGACCACGCCGTTCATCACGGCTTTTTCACCGCTGGTTCCCGAGGCTTCCAGGGGTCGGGTGGGGGTGTTGAGCCAGATGTCCACGCCGGGGATTAGCTTATGCGCCAGCTCCATGTCGTAGTTTTCGATAAAAATCACCTTGCCAATAAAGCCTTCGGTTTTTGATATTTCGATAATGCGCTTTATCAGATATTGACCTTCCACATCTTTGGGGTGAGCCTTGCCGGCATATATAAATTGCAAGGGTCTGCCAACGGTATTTACCAGTCTTCGCAGCCTGTCCAGATTCGAGAAGAGCAGTTTCGCTCGTTTGTAGGTGGCAAAGCGCCGGGCAAAGCCAATGGTCAAAGCATCTTTATCAATCGATTCGATGGTGTTGATGATCAGCTTAGGATTTTCCTGACGGCGGGTCATTTCGCCTTCGATACGGACTTTTAAGTAATCGAGAAGTTCTTTCTTGAGCACCTTGCGTGTGTCCCATATTTCGCTGTCTTTTACCTGCTGCATCTTTTGCCACATCTCAAAATCGAGCTGGTGCAATTTGTAGTCATTGCCAAACACTTTTTTGTACATCAGCTTCCAGGGCTTGGCTGTCCAGGTAGGTAGGTGAACACCATTGGTAACGTAGCCTATGTGCGATTCTTCGGGGTAATAACCCTCGAACAGGGGCGCAAACATTTCTTGCGATACACGGCCGTGGATGCGGCTTACGCCGTTAACTTCCTGCGATAGTCGGGCGGCCAGTACGCTCATCGAAAATAACTCGTGGGGGTTGTTGGCATGGAATTTTCCAAGATTCATCATCTGATCCCAGCTAATATTTAGCCTTTCGGGATAATGAGGAAAGTAGGTACGCAGCAGGTCTTCGTTAAAATAATCGTGGCCTGCCGGCACCGGCGTATGGGTAGTAAAGAGTGTCGAAGAGCGAACTACCTCGAAGGCGGTGGTGAAATTCAGTTTTTCTTCCTGGATTAAATAACGCAGGCGTTCCAAGCTGATAAATGCCGAATGACCCTCGTTGCTGTGGTAAATGTCGGGTTGGATACCCATGGCTTCCAGTATTCGGATGCCCCCGATGCCAAGGAGGATTTCCTGCTTTAAGCGGTTTTCGAGTTCGCCACCATACAGTTGGTGAGTGATAGAGCGATCGACATCCTGATTTTCTTCAAAGTCGGTATCCATCAAATACAGAGGGATACGACCCACATCGCATCGCCACACACGGGCATAAAGGGTACGCCCGGGGAGGCCAATCTTAATAGACATCTGTTCGCCTTGCTCGTTCAAAACCTTTACGATGGGAAGTTGCGAAAACTTTTGTGGCTGGTATTGTGCCACCTGATCACCAAAGAGGGAAATACTTTGCTGGAAATAGCCATAGCGGTAGAGCAAACCCACGGCCACCAAATTCTCATTTGAATCGCTGGCCTCTTTCAGATAATCGCCGGCCAAAATGCCCAAGCCTCCCGAATAGAGTTTAAAGGACTGATGAAGCCCATACTCCATGCTGAAATAAGCTATGCGTGCCTCTGGCTTTTGTTTAGTCGCTTCGATGTAAGTTTTAAACTTGGTGTAGCTCTCCTTGTATTTATCCATGAAAGCCTGGTTTTCTTCCAGGGCTTTCCATTCGTAGATGCTCAGCGAATCGAGCAACTCGATGGGGTTTTCATGATATTCTTTCCATAGTTTTGGATTGATGGATTCGAACATCTCAGTGGCCTTAAAGTTCCACGACCACCACAGGTTGCGCGACATCTCCTGCAAGCCTTTGAGTTTTGCAGGTACGCTGGGCTCGATGGTAATGCGTTTCCACACCGGAAGATCCTGCTGGGGTGCTTCCACCAATATCCGCTTTTTATCTTTAATAAAGTCCTTAGGTAAAGCTTCGCCGCGCCCGCTGGTTTTGGTAAGTGCTATATCGTAGGCAATGCGATAATTATTAATAAAATTAGACCATGCGGCCTGGCTGGCAATATCGAAGGCATTTTTGCGCACTGCTTCCATCGGCTTTGCTGCTAACGAAAGGTAGTGTTTGATTGAAGCGGCAATTTGTTTTACAAGCTCATCTTCGTTTTCATCGGTGCGGTCGGCTACTACTACCGAGGGATGATCTTCGCCAAAGGTTTCGTTAACCCATTGGCCAAAACCGGCCTGGCAGGTAGTGAGGGTAGGCACACGGAAGGCGATGCTTTCCAAGGGTGTGTAGCCCCATGGTTCGTAGTAGGAGGGGAAAACTGTGAAGTCGAAACCTGCAAGCAAGTCGTAATAACGCATGTCGAAAACGCCATCCTGTCCGTTAAGATATGCCGGAACAAAAATGATCTTCACCTTATCGCCGGCCAAATTCTTTAGACCATGCTTATGAATTTCCTGAATAATGGCATCGCTGCTATAATTGTACAAGCCATGGGTAAGGTAAACCTCGCTGAGCGGGTTTTTAAAATCGGGCTGTTCAATACGCTTGAGTAGCTCGGGGTCAGGGCCTGAATGGTTGGCTGGTATTTTTATAAAAGCCAGAATTTCTCTTTCCGGATTGGCTTTGGCTAATTTCCCCAGAGCCGCAATAAATAAGTCAATTCCCTTGTTACGAAACTCATAGCGTCCGCTGGTTATAGTAAGAAAAGCATCATCCCCAATCTTTTGATTGAGCAGAGCCTGGGCTACCTGCAACAATTTTTTGCGGGCTGTTGCTCTTTTTTTATCGGCATCCGCTTTTTCCAGAATCATCGAAGGTGAAAAACCATTGGGAGTTACCACATCCACGGCTTTTTCAAGTAACACTTCAGCTTCATCGGAGGTAGTTTTGCTTACAGCGGTAAAGGCATCGGCAGCCATTGCCGATTTTTGCTCCAGCGAAAAGCGCGACATCATCCCAAAGCGGCGGGCCATATTTTCGCCATTGTAGCTCTTGAGCTGGCTGTAAAGTGGAAACCCGTTACCGGAAATGGCCCGGCCAATGGTGGTGGCATGGGTTGTAAACACTGTGGCTACCTGTGGTAAATTTTGGTTGAGATAGAGCACACCTGTGCCGGTCATCCACTCGTGAAAGTGTGCCACAACCTTGTCAGAGAAGGAGAGCTTAAACTTATAAAAACTTTCGATAACCTGACCTACGGCATAGCCAAACATGGCCGGCTCGATATAGTCCCAACCACCACTTAGCGAGTCCACCTTATACTTATCCCACAAGGCGGTGAAAATCTTATCTTTCTTGGGGAATAGCGTGGTGAAGTCCACCAATATTGCTATGGGCTTGCCTTCAACATTCCAGCGACCAACCCTAAAGTGGAGATCATCGAGTGCTGCGGCCTCACGCCATGATTTAAGCAGGTTGCGGTCTTCGATAAAATCAGGATTCTCGCGGGTTTCTTTCCACACGTCCGGGCCAATGCTGATGTAATTGTCGCCGTATTCTTTTACCATCGAAGGGACTTTGCTGGAGAGCACGGTGTAAATACCCCCGATCATATTGCAGACTTCCCAACTGGTTTCAAAAATATAATTGGGTTTATTTAATGTTTTATTATCCATATTTATAATCATTTTAAAAATCAGTCGGCAAAAGTACCGTTTTTGCGCAATGTGATGTGCGCGAGATTCATTATGGGTGAAGATATAATGATTTTTTAACATAAGGAGTAGCACGATGAGAAGTGGGTTATAGGAGGTGGAGGCGCACAGCCTGCCCTGACTTTTCGGGGGACGTGCGTCTGGATTTGTTGGATCAAGGACTTGTGGAATGATGGATGGTACAGACGCGATGCATCGCGTCTGTACAAAATGATTTATTTGAAATTAAATACTGAATATTGAATACCGAATATTAAATGCCGAATATTGAATACCGAATATCGAATATCGAATATCGAATATCGAATATCGAATATCGAATATCGAAAAATGAAATCCTGATGTATAAAAACGATCAATTTATAGATAGAGCCAAACAAGTGGATAGCTTGTACAGACGCGCAATTTGCGCGTCTCTGTTAACTTTCTAATATTTTTTGCGCGTCTCTGTTAACTTTCTAATATTTTTTGCGCGTCTCTGGCTGCGTTACATCACAATAATTCACGAATCACGGATAACAATTCACAGATATCAACTCACGGATAACGGATAACGAATAACAAAACACCCTTCTTAACACAAATTAACTATTTTTGCATCCACTATTTTTTTGTCGAATCACTCATTTATTAATACCACAAATTATGAAGTACTTCTCTACCCAAAAACTCGTGCTGCTTTCATTTTTCCTGCTCTTGCTCAGCCCTGCGCTTAGTGCCCAGGACAAAGGCAAAACGCCTACTCTCAAACATTGGATGAGCCCCGAAGAGGCCAAACTGAAACATCTGATCGGGATCGACAAACAAGTTACCGATCCGCCGGATGGCCCGGTTACCAATATCGCCGAGTTCGAAAAAATGCAATCGGTGTTGATCCGCTACGATTCTGTAATCGGTTTTGGCATCCCTTACAACCTGATTGCCGAGATGTCACAGCAGTGCAAGATTACTACCCTCCTTGCCAACACCAACGAGCAAACCCTCGTTACCAATCAATACAACAATCAGGGCGTAAACCTCGACAACTGCGAGTTTCTTATCGCCCCTTCCGATTCTTACTGGACGCGCGACTACGGCCCCTGGTTTGTGATTGACGGCAACGATGAACTGGGAATTGTCGATTTTACCTACAACCGTCCACGCCCCACCGACAACGCCATACCATCGAAGGTTGCCCAGGAATTTGGCTTTAATCTTTTTGAAATGGACATCGAAACGGCCGGCGGAAATTATATGTGCAACGGCATGGGGATGGCTTCATCATCGCAACTTATTTGGGACGAAAACCCCGCTTACACCCACGACCAGGTTGCCCAGATATTTGAGGATTACCTTGGTATCGAAAATTATATGGTGGTGCAGGATCCCAACAATACCTACATCGACCACATCGACTGCTGGGGAAAATTTTTGGACTACGACAAGGTGCTGATTCGCTCGGTTCCCGAATCGCATCCGCAATACGACGAAATAGAAGCTACGGCAGATTATTACGCCAACCAAGCTTCTTCCTTTGGTACGCCCTTCGAGGTTTATAGGGTTTACACCCCGCAAAATCAGCCTTACACCAATTCGCTCATTCTCAACGATCGGGTATTTGTGCCCATTACCAACTCGCAATGGGATGACGAAGCTCTGGCCTCTTATGAGGAAGCCATGCCGGGCTACGAAGTTTTTGGCTTTACCGGAAGCTGGGAATCCACCGATGCCCTGCATTGTCGCACCAAGGGCATCGCCGACCAAAATATGATACACATTCATCATGTGGCATTGATGGGCGACCAGGATGTAAAGGGCGATTATACTTTGGAAGCCACCATCAAAGCCTTTAGCGGAGCAGAACTTTACAGCGATTCGGTGCTCATCAATTACAGAATTAACCAGGGCGAATGGCTCACCGCGATGATGAGCAACACCGGTGGCCAAGTTTGGGAAGGCACCATCACCGGTGCTGAGCAGGGCAATCAAATTGATTATTACCTATATGCCGCCGACCAAAACGGCAACCATCAATACCATCCCTTTATCGGTGCGGCTGATCCGCATGTATTTTTTGCCGGCCAACAGGCTTTTGCCTACATCAACGTTACGCCCGGCGAAATCAGCACCAGTGCTCCTGTGGGAGGCACGAGCAGCGAAGTACTTACTATTTGTAATACCGGCGAACTGGATTTGTACTTTGATATCGAAGCCAACACCGCAGTTTATGGCGAAATAAGCTACGAGGTGGGGGATAGTCCGGCCTCGAATGCTTATGACTACAATACCTGGGATGAGGAAGGCTGGGCCGAATTTGAAGTTACAAGCTCGGAAAGCGTCGAAGGTCTTTTGATTACTTATGATTGGGATACCGACAACTACCCCGAGGAGAGTAGTTTTCATCTGATGTCGCCTGCAGGAACACAGGCTACCATTGCGTCAGCAAATCCTTCTGGAAATTACACGGTGGACATGATGGCCTTTAACGGCGAAGAGATGAATGGTACCTGGCGGATGTGGATCGAGGATACCTACGGCGATGGCGGCCATCAGGCTACTAATATTCAGCTTGAGTTTACCATTGTGATTAGCGATATCGAATGGCTTTTGGCTGAAGCTGTGTCGGGAATCCTGGCTCCGGGCGATTGCATCAATATCAACATTGCCTGCAATGCCGCAGAACTGGAAGCCGGAATCCACGAAGGCTCGCTAACAATTAGCTCCAACGACCCCGACCATCCCGAATTGGAAATACCCGTACATTTTGAAGTAACTGCGATGGGATATTTAAGTGTTACACCTGATACGATGTGGGTAACGCTACCCGAAGATATGTATCAGATGGCTACCATTATGAATAATTCTGAGGCAGCTGTTGAGGTACTCGATATTCAGGAATCAGGAATCGGGGATATAGGATGGACCACAGAAAATATTTCACAAACCTTTCCCCATATTTTGCAAGCCGGTGAAGAAATGACCTTTTATGTAGCCATTATGCCGGGAGTAATGGACAATTATGAATACCTCTACGATTCGGTGTATGTTACCACAAATGTCGCGGACTATTACATGTTTTTGGCTGTGAACCCCGATTTATTGGGGAGCGTTAAAGATCCGAACAAAACCAAAGTGAATACCTATCCCAGCCCCTTCACCGACAAGCTCACCATCGACTTATCCAATTCCATCGAAACGGTGGAAAGTGTGATAATTATGGATATTCAGGGACAGGTGGTCAAAGAATTTTTGGGATCGGTCTTAAATTCCAATCAATTAGTTTGGATGCCCGGAAGAAATGACCAGGCCATTGGCAAAGGCGTTTATCTGATACAAATTATCAGCGAAAATCACATCGATGCGATTAAGGTATTAAAAACTAAATAGAACAAATATTTTTAATTTATAAAAAAGACCTTCCAAATCGGGAGGTCTTTTTTTTGCCATATTCTGATATTTAGGATTCAAGGTAATTTTGACAGAAAACAATTACCTTTGTAATTAGAAAAACATATACAATTATGAAACAGATAGATACATTTGAAGATTTTCTTTTAAAAAAGAAACAAGAAGACGGGAAAAATAAAATCAATTGGGAAGAAAGAAAAATAAATTGGTTAAAATCAATTAGCGAATTATACACCAATATCCGAGGGTGGCTAAAAACTTTTGAAGAAAAAGGATTTATCCAAATTAAGGATGATAAAGAAATCACGCTTAATGAAGAGTATATAGGGCAATACCAAACAAGGCGTTTAGATATCTATTTAGGGAATGATATTATTTCATTAACACCAAAAGGGACTTTAATCATTGGTTCTTATGGTAGAATAGATATGAGAGGGTCCAAAGGTGAAACGCTAATTATTCAGCCTGAATGGGGTAATTGGAAGTTTGCGAAAAGAACACCAAAATTGGAAACCTGGAATGTTAACCCTGAATCATTTAAGGAAATAATTCAAGATTTGGTATAATGACAAAAGTTTCGTTATCGGATAAAGAACAATCTATCCAGTTTATTTGGAGCTGGTACGAAGACCAAAAGGAGGGTTTACTTGATTTTAGAACAAAAATATTTGGTGCAATTATTAATGCATCAAAAGTGATTAATTCTAAATTTTTTGGATTAACTACTGATGAGCTCAATTAATACTTTGAAGACAGTGAAGAAGAATTGGAGCATTTGGTTTGTTTTGACTTAATTTCTGCTACTGAGGCTGTTTTACGGTCAGACTTCTATACCAAAGTATATAATAAAGATAAATCTGAAATAGGAAGAAAATTTAGAAATATAGAAAAAAATAAAGGAATTATAATATCCTTAGAAAATGATATTGTTGAAAGTTGGGAGGAAATAATTTCTTCACGTAAAAATGATTTTAGTAGCTTTTTGAGCCTTTTAAACTATCGCCATTGGTTGGCTCATGGGCGTTATTGGAAACCAAAATTAGGACAGCGATACACACCTTCCATCACTTATAATATTGCCGAAAGTATTTTTGACATTGTAAATGAGGATTTCCCTACGACTGGTGGGGGAGAATAGATTTTACGCGACACCGTTAAATTTAAAAAAATGAAAAAAATAGTATTACTGCTTTCCATCTGCATTTTTGCTGCCCACTTATGATTTTCGCAAACCACCGAGCAAGAAAACAAGGGGCGATTATGTCTGGGGCTTAGCTTTTCGCCCGATTATTCAAGTACGATTACAAAATTGACCGATCCGGATATACCCAATTTTGTTAAAGATATTATTGAACCTGACTTTGGATATACCACCGGACTGAATCTCAATTATCAGTTCAATGCCTGGCTTGGTCTGGAGGCGGGGCTTCACTTTGCCAACAAGGGCTACAAGTCGTCCTGGATTCCATCTACCAATATTCAAGGAGCTCGTCTTGGTGAAGCCAGGTATTTCGATCATTTTTATTACCTCGATATTCCCCTAAGCGCCAAATTTTATATCCTCCAAAACCGTCTTCGCTTATTTGCTACCGCCGGTCTTTCTCCATCCATTTATCTGGATTACAATTATTTTGATGAATTTAAATATGACAACGGCGAAGAAGAAACATACAAGTCCGAAAGCTCCATGAGTGCTAATACCATCAACCTGGTAATGCTTGCAGGCCTGGGCATCGACTACCGCATTTCCGACAAAATTTCGCTTCACCTCGAACCCATTTACCGCCGTTCGCTCATGCCCATCAATTCGGATGCAATGGAATACTATCTGTGGTCGATTGGCGTGAATGCCGGGGTTTATTACCGGTTTTAATTGTATTTGAGTCATCCCATAATTATCCGAAGCGAATCATCCGGGAAATGTATTTGTACCCGATCTTTCGGGTGGTATTTTGGTCTTGATATTGTCCCTGAATTTTCCCAAACGATAACCTGAATCCCAATGTCTATTCGATATTCAATCCCCGGCAGGGCATTGTAGGCATCCTCTACAATTCCATCAAAAGTGTTTATCTGTTGGGATTTTGCTGTCTGAGCTATAAATTCAATTTTTCTTTCATCAATAAGTAGTTTGCAATTCGAGTTTGGGGCAATATCTCCCCTGAGTTCAAGGCAAATATTTTTACCAATACACAGCTTTTTGTTGTCGGCAGTTTGGGCTTCAAAATAATTTTTGTATCCGCAAAAGCGAGCCACAAAATTATTTTTAGGATTTTGATAGATAGATTGCGGACTGCCGGTGCTCACAATTTTGCCCTGGTGCATAATGCCCATTTTTGTCGCCAGCGTGTAGGCTTCCTCAAAGTCGTGCGTAACGTGGATGATGGTTTGTCCCTGGCGGTTCAATTGCCTGAGCAGGATTTTCAATTGGTCTTTCTGGCTGGTGTCGATGGCCGAGAGGGGTTCGTCAAGCAGCAGGATGTCGGGATTGGAGGCCAGGGTGCGAGCCAGGACAACACGTTGTATCTCTCCGCCCGAAAGGGTTTTGGGATCCCGGGCTAATAAGTCGTGCAATCGGAATTGGCCTGCCAGACGCTCAACAATTTTAGCACGCTCCTGATTTTTATGTTTGAACGCAAACTCGATATTTTTCAGAACTGAAAGATGTGGAAATAGCGTATTATCCTGAAAAACCATCCCCACCTTTCTGTCCTGCATTTTGTGATGCGTAATGTCTTTGCCATCAAGAAGAATTTTTCCGGGCGGGCGGGTTTTATAAATGCCGGCAATCAATTCGAGCAGGATTGTTTTGCCAGAACCCGAGGGTCCTGCCAGAACAAAATACTCGCCTTTATCAATGCTTAGTTCTGCAATGTCCAGTTCAAAGCTGTCGAGCCGGGTGTGGATATTTTGGATATTAAGCATGGCGTTTAGGCTCTTTAACCAACATGCGCAAAAGAATAAAAAACGACAAGCAGACGGCGATAAAAATTACCGAAACAGGGCGGGCGTATTCCAGGCCGAAGGCACCAAAGCGTTCGTAGATCAGCACCGGCGTAATCATGGGATGGTAAGCAATGATGACCACCGCGCCAAATTCGCTCATGCCCCGGGCAAACATCAATATCAAACCCGAAACAATGCTGCGCCAGGCCAGTGGTGTCGATATTCTAAAAAAAACCCGTGCCGGCGATGCCCCCAGATTTAGTGCTGCTTTCTCGATTCGGTCGGGCACCTGCGCAAAACCATCGCGGGCAGCGTTGATAAGGTAGGGCACGCTTACAAAGGCCATGGCTACCATTATTCCGGCGGGATGACCCACAAACTCGAGGCCTGCACTTTCGGCGGCCTGGCCTAGCCAGCTATCGCGGGATATCACACCCAAAATGGCAATGCCCGCCGCCGAATGCGGAATAACTACCGGCAAGTCGATAATGCCCTGAACAAGCCTTTTCAGGCGGAAGTTGCGATGCGCCAGCACGTAGGCCAGTGGTATCGAACCCAATCCCAGGACAAGTGTAGCCACCATTGATGTCCACAGGGTTAGCCAAATACTTTGGCCTACCTCGTGGTCTTCGATCGTTTCGGTGATTGAGCTTAGGGAAGTATTAAAGGTGATGTTGAGCAAAGGAGCCAGGATAAATAGCAGTACCAGCCCTCCCAAAAACAGGAGCGCGAGTGTAAATGCGCTATACTGACTATGCTTTACCATAGCATTAATCTAATTGTTCAAAGTAAATCCGGTTGGTAGATTTTATGGCGCGGTCAGAAAAGAAATCACTGGCCGGGAATAGCCGGAATGCGCCACCAGTTTCAGCTTTGGGATCGTAAATGAGCAGTACTTCGCTTTGGTCGTTTCTGTTGAATATCTCCGAGTAAGTAAATACGCCCCGGTAGCCATCCCTGGCAACAACGATAAGATAGGCCTCCTTGATATTCTGCGCCGTAAACGGAATTTGATCTGCAAGTACCTCTTTTAGCATTTGTCCTTCAAAGGGCGTGGTGCTGTGTATGCCGCGGCCACGTCCGTAAAAGATGGCCTCGTAGCTGGCATCATCAATGTTTTTGGCCGATTTGGTCAGGGTCAGCGTTTTGCTATCGTTTACAAAAACATCCACCGCCGGAGCATGCATCGGGTTCATCCCTTTTTCGATAGCAAATTCGCGGCTTGCACTCTTGATGGTGATTTTTGTTGGATTAGAGATATTGCGCGAAGTAAGCAAATCGTGGCCGGCAACAATTTTTGAATCGGTGGGCAGTGGCCACAGTTCTTTGGTTTTCGAGGGCACGATGCGCATCACTTTGGTGGCGATGATAATCTCGTGCAGATGGTTTGGATAATAAATTTCGCCCCAGCTAAAAATCACCTTTTCACCTTGCTCATTCTCAATTTCGGCATACAGGTCGATGATAGGCGGGAAGACATCCTGATTTTTTTTGTCAGGAGTATGCAGGTTAATAATGTCGAAAAGCGAATATCCATCATAGCGGTAGGCACCCACAAAGCTGTTGCCTTCGGCGGTGGGCAGGGCTTCTTTCACAATCAGCGAGCGCACAGGCAGCGATGCGAGGTCGATGATACCGGGATTAGTAATTTCGCCGGCAATTTCGATAGTCCCGGTTTTTAGGGGGTGCAATTCTTCGTTGTCGTAAAAATTGTTGGTGCGATCCGAATTATCAATTTCTTGTGCAAAGCTTCCTACAGAAAACAAGGAAGCAGCGAGTAACAGGAGAAACATTTTTTTCATTTTCTAAAAATTTGGTTATGAATTTTTGTGCATATCGCTTGCAAAGAAAATTATTTTTCTTTAACTCATTGCCATGGTTAGCGTTTGTCAGGTCATCAAAATCATGGTATGGCTCAAAGCCATGCTATGACTAAAAACTTTTTCAAATTTATTGACACACACTATTTGTGGTAACCTGTCTTGATACGGAAAGGTGAAGCCTCCGGAAAAAGTACTTATTATAGATAAGCTTCCAGCAGATACTTTCAATAAAATGTGGAGTCCAGAAACCACTAAAAAAACGGGGCAATACCGAAAAGCCTTATTGGTAGAAGAAAACTAAGGCTCTTTACAAAATTAAGTGGGTAAATAGTATTTATTAAGTTTTTGAAATTGGAGATTAGCGGTAAGTATATAAATGATAGTTTTGATTGTTTGCGTTTTTTTGTAGCCCCTGGCTTTTGCTTTAGCTGCCTGGAAGATTGAATTAAAACCTTCAAGGATTCCGTTACCGATTTTATAGTCTACCTAATTTATGATACCGTTCCAATGGCGGTTAAAAGTGAATGCTATTGCTGATAAAAGGCAATATGAAAAAGGATTAAAAATCAGTGACGAAGAAATAAATAGTATAAAATTAAAACCAGATATATTTAGAGGGGATTGGAACTATAGCATTCAAACTTAAATGTATCGTTAATTATTGAACAGAAACTTAGTAGAAAAATGATTCCACGGAAAAAATCAACCTTATTTTTTCATCATGATAGAAATAAGGTTGGTGTTTATCTGGCTTGGATTTTCTACTAAGGTTTTTTGTTGATGATAAGTTTCTCGTGTTGTGCAATATTATTATCGAAATCGGTGAAACCGGTTTGATGTCCGATTTCAGATGTCCGATAGCCTGCCCCGACCATCGGGGTCCGATTTCAGATGTTGATGTTAGATTTTAGATGTTAGATTGAATGGCAAGGGATTGCAGCCCCGCAGTTCGGCAGGCTCACTAACAAAGGGGATAGCAACCCTGGTGTTTTTTGATGTCCGATGTTTGATGTTTTTGAAAAATAAAAAAAACCCGGAATAAGAGTTACTCTTATCCGGGTTTTACTATTTGAGGTAAAAATGCTCGATAAAAAATATTAGCCGGCATTATCCTCGGTTTCGCACATCTCCTTTTTATTCTTGCGTGCGATAATGCCCATAAAAAATACCAGCGATGCGCCGACCAGCATCAGGGCTATCGGCAGGTAAGCCTTGCAGTACATGGCTTCGCCCGCGCCAAAAAAACACGAACTCACACCAAAGGCAACCAAAATTAAATAATCCACGAATAAAATTACGGGAAGCAGAAATAGGCATTTACAGGCAAATGGTTTCATAGCTTTATGTATTAGTATATAAATATCTAAATTTAAATATTGTTTACAAAGATAAGCCTACTGGCCTTCGTTTCAAAATAAAAACCGTGATTGTTTTTTTAATCGCCTGTGATATTTATCACATTACCCTGTATTTGCTATCTTTGCGCAAATAAAAATTTTGACAATGATGGCGGATAATATTCCGGACATAAAACATAGCTCAGGGACATGTAGCACCTGCCAGGAAAGGTTTTGTGCCGTTTCATCGTTAAGCGATGTGCAGCTTTCCAGCCTTGAGTACAACTGTCGCGAGGTGCCGCTTCGCAAGGGCGAGCATATTTATCATCAAGGCTCGCTTACTTCCCACATTGTTTATCTACGCCAGGGCCTGGTGATGGAGTACAAAAAAGGCGAGGGCGGTCGCGACCAGATATTACAAATTGTGAAGAGTCTTTCTTACCTTGGGCTACATTCCTTGTTTGGCGACCGCGTAAATCATTATTCCTACAAGGCACTCACCGATATTAAAGTTTGCTATATCGATGTGGATGCCTTTAAAAAACTGGTGCGTGAGAACGGGGATTTTGGCTACGAAATCCTGGTTTCTGTTTGCAAGGAAAGCCTGAACAGCCACCATCGGTTTTTGAATACCTATTCCAAACAAACCTACGGCAAGGTGGCCGATGCGCTGCTTTACTTTGCCAATGTGATTTTTGATAATCCCACTTTCGTATTGCCCTTAACGCGCGATGAGCTGGGCAGCCTTATTGGCATTACCCGCGAAAGTGCTACCCGCGCTCTCACTCACTTTCAGCACGAGGGCTATATCCAGGTTCAAGGCTCGCAGGTGAGCATTCTCAAAACCGAAGCCCTCGAAAAAATCAGCAAGCGGGGGTAGGGGATGGTGGTTTTTTTATTTCAACATCAGCTTTTAATGATAGGCAATTTATTCATTGTTCAATTTTAATATATCTTCGATAATCTTGTCAGCTATTCGAAAATCTGTAAGCATAATTTTGTCAATTAGAGGCTTAACTTTATCAATAATTGATAGTTGTTTAGCCTTATGAATCACACCCAAAGTTCCGGAAATTTTAAATCCTAATCGAATTGCCAATTTTCGGGCTTTTAAATCATCAAGTAATAGCAGTGCATCATTATACTCTGTAGCCAAAGCAATTGCACTTGCTTCCCCAATATCAATTTGTGTTTCTAAAAAGTATTGATATTTTTTATCCGAAACGGATTGAACTTGAATCCAGTCGGGCAAAGTCTCTCCAAATTCTTCTGCGATTTCAGGCGTAGTTATCAAATTGCCATAGACTTTTTCCAAAAGATTAAACTCATCAATCTTATGAAATACTATCAAGGTGCTGGTATCGGAAATTACAATTTTAGGCATTGGCTATATCTGAATGTAAATCATCAATTGATGTACTAAAAACGGATACACCATATTTTCCTAATATCTCAATGAATGCCCTTTTTGAAAGACCTGCAATCTCCGCTGCCTGGCCTGCTGATAGCTTAGCATCCTCATATAACTTTGCTGCAATTATCATCGAAAAATCATAGTCTTTCAAATCGACACAATCTGGAATCTTTAATTGAATCATTCTCATAATCAAAAGTTTTTTCAAAAATACAAAATCATTAAGTCAATTTGTAATTTTGCCAATATTAATTGTGATATTTTAAATTTCATTCCCCGACTTAATCATTTTTATTTTCCATCATTAAACACAGCTTTAGCATATCGACACCCCAAAATTATCTATTGAGCTTTGTTTGGTGAATACGATTGATTTTGTACTTTTGAGCCCCAAAAATTAAATGCAATGAAAAAAATCTTTATCATCCTGTTCTTCTGCTGTGCTCCGCTATTGCTTCTATCGCAAAATGATGCTGAAATTCAGGAAATTAAAAATTCCGGGAATTACCTTAGCGGCACAGGATTCGGGGAAAGCTACCAAATAGCGGATCATAACGCGCTCGATAACCTGATTACTCAAATTACGGTGCAGGTTGAAAGCGAATTTGTTGGAACAACTACCGAGAAGGAAGGTGACGTAACGGAGTTTGCACAATCGATTGTAAAGACCTATTCCAACGTTTCCCTTGTTTCGGCACGGAGTGTATTAATATCCGAAAAAAAAGGAAATTACCAGGTGATGCGCTATATCTCGATAGCTGATCTGAAACAGGTGTTTGAGAATCGTAAAATAAAGATTTGGGAATATGTAAAAGCCGGGCAAAACGCCGAACGGGACATGAGGCTTGGTGATGCCTTAAAAAACTATTACTGGGCACTTGCCCTTTTGCAGAGTCACCAGGATCGTGATAAAATCACTTATGATTTTGATGAGTCTGGCGAAAGCATGTTGATGACTGCACTCCCCGAAATAATCAACAATGTTTTTACGGACTTATCTTTCAGCGTTCAAAATACGGAGTGGCTGCCTGATGAAAAATACAAGGCCTTCTATTTAAAGGTAAGCTACAACGATCAGCCTGTCGATAATCTCGACTTTATTTACTGGACTGGCCGTAACTATTCAAATCCGGTAAACGTAAGAAGTGGCATTGGGCTGGTGGAATTTTACGATATAGCTGCCGATCAGCCTGGCGATATTAAATTGATGGTGGAATACGATTATAAGCACAAGGCCAATTACGACCTGGAAGTAGATGCAGTATTTTCAAACATGCAACTGCCTTATCTGGAAAGGTGCGAATTTATTATTCCGCTGAAAAAACAAATTTATGAAACCGAGCCGGAGCTAATCGCTTTCGAAACTAAAAAAGTTGATTTTGCCGAAATCAATAAGGTGGAGCGTTCCAGGAAGTTGCGAAAACAAATACTGAAGATCGTGGATGCCATCAGTGTGCATAATTATGAAACAGTACAATCAGATTTTACTTTTGATGGGTGGGTGGCTTTTCAGCAACTCATTACTAACGGAAATGTGAAAGTGCTTCCATTTGTGGATACTTTGCGTGTGATCCAAATGGATAGCTCTTTTATCGTTCGTTCGGTGCCCATGCGTTTTTCGTTCGAGAATAACACACGGGATTTTATCGAACAGGTGGTTTTTACCTTTAACTATGAACATAAAATCGATGCCGTTTCTTTTGCTATCAGCGACAAGGCCATCGCTGATATAGTTTCCCGAAGTCATCGCTTCGGAACGGTGGAGGACAAATACCATTTGATAAATTTTATGGAACACTACAAAACTGCCTATTGCCTGAAACGGCTGGATTATATCGAATCCATCTTTGCCGAAAATGCCCTGATCATTGTCGGGAATATGGTGAAACGCGAAGAACCCATCGACGGCATGTATCAGCTCGCAGGGAAAGATCAGGTTAAATACATCGAACTCAGCAAAACTGAATACATCGAGCGGCTGCGGAGCGTTTTTAATTCCAATGAGTTTGTAAATATTCATTTTGAAGAAAATATTATCAACAAGGTTAATGGAGAATCCAAGCTTTACGGCATTCAGATTAAGCAGGACTATTATTCGACCACCTATGCCGACCAAGGCTATTTATTTTTGATGATCGACCTGAACGATTCGCTCAAGCCCAAGATATATGTCCGCACCTGGCAGCCCGAACGCAGCCCGGATGGCGGCATTTATGGCTTGAATGATTTTTTTGTGAACTAATATTAACCCAAAATCAAATATTGAGTATGAAACACGTTTACCTCGCTATTTTTCTTTTTATTTCGACCCTGGCATTTGCCGATTCTCTGGATGTTGCAGGCTACAAACAAATTCCAAACGATATTTCGGCACAGCGTTTTGACCGCTACGATGCCAACGACAAACTGTGTGCATTGATTAAGGTGATCTCTGATATCGACAATCTGAACTTTGATGCAGGGATGCGCATTGTGGGGAATGTGGAAAAAAAAGCCGGTGAATACTGGGTCTATGTTTCCCCGGGCGAACGCAGACTGAGTATGTGGGGATCGGAATTGCTCAGGTATAATTTAAACCTGCCGCTATCATCTGAAAGCGGAAAAGTGTACCAGGTAGTGGCCACCCGCAAAGGTGAATCAGACTTTGGCGGAATGGCTACCGGATTTATTTTGATCAAATCGCAGCCATCAGAAGCCAATGTTTGGATTGATGATGAATACATGGGCACGACTCCTTTCCAGCGCGAAATGACCAGCGGGTACTACGATTACAGGCTGGAAAAAGAAATGTACTATCCCAGGGAAGGTGGTTTTACTGTAAAAGTAAACGAAACCCTTACAGAAGAAGCGCCGCTTGATCCCAACTTTGGCTCACTTACAGTAACAACGCCATCAGTTGATGGCGCGAAAATAACCCTGGATGGTGTCCCAACAAACTTCCGCACACCACACACATTCGATGTCCTCTCCAGCGGAAAACATACCATTGCACTTGCCATCGATCTTTACGAACCGGTTAATCAGGAATTTACTATCCGTGATAACGAAAACACAAGCCTCTCCATCGAACTGGATCCGGTTTTTGGAAATGTAGCAATTACCACATCACCCGAAGCTGATATTTACATTGATGGCGAATTGCTGGCAAGCAGCTTCTTTAATAACATATTACGAAAAGGCGTGCATACCATCGAGGTGAAAAAAGATAAATACTATACCCAGACCCGGAAAATTGATATGAAGGCCGGTGCTACCGAAACCTGGGCTGTGGAACTTAAACCCATCTATGGCAGCCTTTCGGTGATGACAAATCCGCCGGATGCTGAAATCATCATCGAGGGTAAATCTTACGGTTTTACACCCAGGATAATCCCGGAAATCTTGATAGGAAGCTACGAGATCACTTTGAAAAAGGAAAACTACGCCACCATTAAAACTACCACCGAAGTTATAGAAAACGAACGCACCAAAGTAGATAAAGACCTGAGCAACTTCAAAGAGATAACCATAGAGAGCAATCCACCGGGAGCTACACTTTTTGTTAATGGTAAAAACGAAGGAACAACAACTACGAAAATCACCACCAATTTTGGCAAAAATTCCATCCGACTAAGCAAGACCGCTTACAACGATTTGGAAGACACCTTCACAGTTAGCGAACAACAAAGCACTTATAGTTTCACCCTGGTTTCCGACCAGAAAGCCATGGCACAGATGGATTTTAACAAATACAAAAAGCAAAAAAATATCTGGATGGCCGCAACTT
>CAZGAO010000016.1:0-70102 GCA_964523795.1 uncultured Lentimicrobiaceae bacterium | reverse complement strand
TGTCCATAAAGTCGATGCTTTGAATTGCCCCGGGTTTTAACCCGGGGAAAATGAGCTTGGCATTAACTCCCCCGCGATTTCGCCACGCCTGCAGGCGTGGCGAAATCGCGGGGGCTTTCATCCTTCTCATTCAATCCCCGCCCTAAAGGGCGAGGCAATTCATAATTCAAATAACTTACTAAAAAGACAGACACTAATTAATCGTGACAGTGGGAAAATCATCAAAATGTTTGAGGCTTTTCAGTATGCTAAAATTACTTATCGAATAGCAATTTGATTAACAATTCTTTGTTTATGTCAAGATGTTTGCTGATCTCATTGATAATGGAAGAAAGAGTTCCGATTCGAAGCGGATTATGATTTGGGATGGTAAGATGATGAATTCCGTTTTTATTTGTTGAAACCCGGATATGGCTGCCCACTTGTCGAGTAATTTGGTATTCAAAAAGTTGAAGTTTTTTAATTAAATCTTTACCAGAAATATCCCTTGACATTTTCATGATGCCAGGCTAATTACCTCTTCTTTCCCAAAATGGAGTCTGATTATTTTAGGGGCATTATCCTCCTCAAAATGACAAAGCACGGCTTCCTTTACCATTTTCCTTAATTGTTCAACCGTATCTGCTTGGGTAAATATGGCATCATCAATTGCCCGGGCATTGTACCCACCTTCAAGTGCTTCTTCTACAAGAAATATTATTTCAGTCATAATTGATGTGATTTTGAAACAAAAATACACCTTTTAATAATATAGCATCGATTCATTTCATGTAATAAGTTGCTCCCATCAATGCATTATTAACGTTCGAAAGTCCTACGGACGTTTCGAAGTTACCATCCGTCATTACTCCTTACATGGCTCTATTATTATTCAATATTTGCGCAGTAAGTACAGACGCGCAATTTGCGCGTCTCTACCTACTGCTCCAGCTTTACACTGCAAAAAATCCTCTTTTTGTTGCTTTGTAAATCTGACAGGTTCTCTTTTTTTAAACTTATGCCGCACTTCTGCAGAGCTTTCGTATTTCCTGGGGCAAACCTGTCAGATTACGGTACGACCAAACCAGACGTACACCAGACGTACGTCCCAGACGCACGTTCGTGCGTCTCTACATACAAAATCACTCCATCACTCCATCACTCCATCATTCCGTCACTCCATTACTCCATTACTCTCCCGCCTTCGGCGAGGATGTCCCCGATGGTCGGGGCAGGCAGCTTCGCTCAACACCACTCCAACTTTTAAATCCCCATAAAATAATATTTTTGCCTTTTGATAGTTAACTAAGCTAATGTTGAAAAGCGGGTTTATTTTACCGGTAATTAAGGTTTAGCATTTAGAATTCATTAAAGCAAATTTGTATTGAATCATCGCATTCCCAAGCATATCACCCTTGCAGTCATCCTTAGTCTTACCGTGGTAATTCTGGCTGCCTTCTATGCCTGCTCTACCAAAAAAAATTCGTTTACCCGGCGCACCTACCACAATCTTACCGCCCATTACAACGCCTACTGGAATGGCAATGAGAGTTTTAAGGAAGGCCTGCGTACCCTCGATCAAAACGTGAAAGACAACTACACGATGGTGCTGCCGGTGTTTAAATACGGTAGCAAGCAGGATGCGCAGTCGATCGTTTCAAATATGGATCGCGCCATCGAAAAATCGTCCAAGGTCATCCAGCGGCATTCGATGTATTTTAAGCGCAAGGAATATGTAAAATGGATCGATGACAGCTATCTGCTTATCGGCAAGGCCTATCTGTATAAAAAAGAATTTTCGAGTGCCCGCCGTACCTTCGAGTTTGTTACTAACCGCTTTAACAACGAGGACAGCCGCTACATGGCCGAGCTTTGGATGGCGCGTACTTACAACCAGAGCGAGGAATTTGAAAAGGCCGAATCGGTGCTCGACAACCTGAACAGCAGCATACAAAAGGGCAATGCCCCCGCCAGCCTTGAAAAGGAGTTTACGATGGTGTATGCCAATTATTACATCCTTCAGCAAAAATATGGCGAGTCGATCCAATACCTCGAAAGAGCCATCGAGCTTAACGGTCGTAAGAAGGTAAAAAACCGGCTGCGCTTTATTCTGGCACAGGTGTATCAGGAGCTGGGCGAGCTGGAAGATGCCGCCAAATTGTATCAACTGGTGATACGCAAAAACCCTTCGTACGAGATGTCGTTTAACGCCAAAATTAATCTGGCCAAAACCTACGATGCCAAGTCGAGCAACCGCAGCATGATTGTTAAAAAGTTGAACAAGATGCTGAAGGACAAAAAAAATGAGGACTATCAGGATCAGATTTATTATGCGCTAGCCGAGATTTACCTCAAAGACGGGCAAGTGGAAAAGGGTGTTGAATACCTCACCCTGTCGGTGGCAAAGAGTGTTTCCAACGATTTTCAGAAATCTATTTCTTCGCTCAAGCTGGCCGAGATACATTTTGAGCAGCCCAACTATTCGCTGGCACAGGCCTACTACGACACCGCCATGCAGTTTTTGCCTGAAGAATACCCAAACTACGAAGCCTTAAAGGAAAAAACAGAAACCCTCACCGAGCTAATCACTAATCTGCAAGCTATCGAATTGCAGGACAGCCTGCAGATGATGGCAGCCCTGCCCGAAGATAAGCGCAATGCGATATTCGATAAGATCATAAAGGAAATAGCCGCGCAGGAAGCCCTCGAGCGCGAGATGGAGCAGGAACGCCGCCAAAGCCTTTCGATGCTAGAACAAACCAACCGCCAGGAAAACCGTACGATGCAACGCTCGGGGGGCTGGTATTTTTCTAATCCACAATCGGTAAGTTTTGGTTTTTCGGAGTTTAGCAAAAAATGGGGTCGCCGTAAGCTGGAAGATCTGTGGCGTTTGAGTAGTAAGAAAATGATGAATTTTGACGAAGGTGGTGAGGAGCTGACCATGGAGGGCGATTCGATTGCCAGCGACAGCACTGCCCTGGCGGTAGAATCTGATCCCAAAAAGCGTGAGTATTACATGCAGGATCTGCCGCTGGACGAAGAAAAAATGGCTGCCTCCAACGCGATTATCGAAGATGCACTTTACCACATCGGATACATTTATAAGGATGGTCTGAAGGATAATCAGAAATCCATCGAAGCCTTCGAGCAATTAATCGAAAAATTTCCTGAGCACGAGCACCTCCTGCAGGTGTATTATCAGCTTTATAAAAACTATGAAGAAGTGCCCAACCAGGAGATGGCCAATTACTACCGGGATATGATCGTCAAGGATTTCCCCGAAAGCGATTATGCCAAAATTATTGTGGATCCCAATTATAACCTTGTGCTTGAAGCTCAGCGCAATGCTGCCGCCACGCTTTACGAGGATACCTATCAGGCATTTATGAATAACCAATATTATTTGGTTATCAACAATTATAATGTAGCTGCCGAAAATTACCAAAGCAGCAAACTAATTTCCAAGTTTGAATTTTTGAAAGCTATGTCGCTGGGCAAAATTCAGGATCTGGACACTTTGGCTGTTTCGTTGCAGGCATTGGTTGACAGCTTCCCATCGAGCGAGATTACGCCCCTGGCTAAAGATATTCTCAGCAGGCTGCGGCCGGATGAAAGCGGTAAAATGAAGCTGGAACAAGAGCCTATCGCCGGTGGCACCGCTGCTAAACCCGGTCAGACTGCCAGCGACAGTACCGCCACCTTATCTTCGGTATATTCGGTAAACATGCCTTCGGTACATTTCTTTATGGCGCTGGTGGATGCCGGGAAAATTAATATCAATGCTTTAAAGATTAGAATCTCGGATTTTAACACCAAATATTTTAAACTTGCCGCGCTCAAGATTAACAGCATTGTGTATGATGGCGATATTCAACTGATAACTGTGGGCAATTTCGAGGATGCCACCAAGGCACTCGATTATTATGATGCGGTGATCAACAACCCATACATTTCGACACAACTGCCCGAGGCTGAAAAAAATGTTTTTGTAATCTCGGTAGATAATTATCCGATTTTTTATCGTGAGAAAAACATGGAAGAGTATTATAAATTTTTCATGCGCGAATACTTAAAAGAAAGCCCGGAAAAAGAAGGCAGTCAAGGAGAAAAATAGTGCAGTAATAATGGGATAAAAAAAATGTATGACGATTTGATAGCCTAAGCCGAAATTATTTGTATGGGATACTAAATACTTTGTAAATTCGCAGGCACGTTTCAATAGTAAAAAAATGTTTAAAATGGCAAAAAATAATACTTCCGACAATTCCCCAACCATCAATTTTATAGGCAATGGAACCACCATAAAAGGGGATATCAACTCCAACGGTGATTTTAGAATCGATGGCCAGTTGAGCGGGTCGATTATCTCGAAGGGGAAGGTAGTGGTAGGTACTTCGGGAAAAATTGAAGGCGACATAGTGTGCCAGAACGCCGATGTGTCGGGTACGGTTAATGCCCGATTGGTGGTTCACGAGCTGCTTACACTCAAAGCATCGGCTCAGATACACGGCGACATCTTTATCAATAAACTGGCTATTGAGCCTGGAGCCAAATTTACCGGTTCGTGCAATATGGAAGATAAGCCCAAAGAGACCCCATCGATGCCTGCCAACAATGGAAAATCCAAAAAAAGCGAAGAAGCAGTTCGATAACTTCATCAAGTATTCGAGCCTCGGCATTCAGATGCTGGTAATAATTATTGCCGGGGTTTTTGGCGGTTACAAGCTCGATAAACTGATGGATAATTCCTTCCCCTGGTTTTTGCTAAGCCTGTCCACCCTTGCGATGGTGATCGCCATTTATCACGCTGTTAAAGATTTTTTACGAAAATAAAATACTGTTATGCCCGAGATAAAGATAAAACAAGCGATCAATAATTTCCGCACCCAAAGTCTGGTGCTCGCAGCCTTGCTGTTGATTGCCGATTATTTGCTGCAAATGTATTATCCTGTGCTTTCGCCATCGCCTGCCCGGATGTGGCTCATTATCTTTTTCGTCCTTGTAAGCAATCTGGTTTTTTATTTTCAGGTAAAATCGCACGGCAGCAAGGGTGCAAAATCGGTAAATGTTATTTTAATCACGACCGGCTTTAAGCTCTTGTTTTTTCTGATGATTATCGTCATCTACTCCCTTATCTTTCGCCAGGATGCAGTAAATTTTATTATCGACTTCTTCATCCTCTACCTTATTTTTACTATCACTGAATTAGTCCACATTCGGAAATTCCAAAGAAAACAATAAAGCCAAAGCATGAAAGTCATAGTATGACTTTAAGTCATGCTATGACTATTTAGTGTCTGTCCATAAAGTCTATAATTTTTTGATTTAAGATTGAGGATTTGAGATCGGAGATTTTAGATTGTGCTGAATAACACCAACATCTTAAATCTAAAATCATTAATCTGAAATCGTATATTTTTCTAACTGTTACTTTAAAGACGGACACTATTTAGTGTTTGTCTTTTTAGTCGTTTTATGAAATTTGAATAGCCCTCCCGTAAAAGCGGGACAGGTCGTCCTTTAGGGCAGGGATTGAATTGACCCCCGCGATTTGATGTAAGTAAGGGTTTTACAAAATCAAACGTTCCGAATATTCGCCGAATTTACCTGCAAAAACTCCTACCATATTGCTTTATTCCTATACATTTGCAGTTTAAAATAATAGTACAAAAGTTTCCTTTAGCTCTTTGGGTGCGGGAATTTTTAGGGATTTTTTAAACACATTGATTTTATCAATAAAAAAAAGAAACAATGCAAGTGAGTGATCAAACCATGGTGGCACAAGTGCCTGAATTACAAGAAATGATCGACCATTACGAGTACTCGGAAGAAACAAGGGCGATTATTAAAAACGAAAACCTCCTTCCTTTAGGCCTGTTGAATCGGCTGCACCACAATTTCCCCAAGGTATCGGGGATTTTTCGTCAGACGGATTTCTTCTTTAAGGGAAAAAATCAGTATGCCGGCAAAAGGGGCTTTCGCGAAATTGTAGAAATCCTAAAAGAAAATGGTGTCGATATCGGCCACATCGCTGCACGCGAAATGTTTATCGATGTGTATCGCTTTATGGCTACCCGCCATGTGCTCAATGCCATCGACTGGACTAACTTTGCCAAGGATTCGCTGTTTCAGCTCACTTTTCCGCAGCCCGGAATGATCGACCCTGAAATCGTAAAAAATTATGTGGCGGCTCAAAATGAGGAGGAGCGCAATAAGATTGTGAAAGACCATTTGCGCCATACCAATCCCCATGATGGCAAGCAGCAGCTCAACAAGCCCTGGTTCGACAACGAAGATGGCGAACTGGAGATCGTTGAAGGCAGCCAGCACAAATATCCTCATGTGCATTTGATTTTTGATAAAACTACCCAAAGCTGTTTTGCCTTTTGCACCTATTGTTTCCGTCATGCACAGGTGCGTGGCGATGAGGATATGTTTATCCAGCGCGAAACCAAGCCGGTACACGAATACATCAAAAAGCATAAAGAGATTACCGACATCCTGATTACCGGTGGTGATGCCGGTTACATGCCCGCCGAACGCCTGGAAGAATATCTGATCCCGGTTATCGAAGATCCGGAATTGACGCATATCAAAACCATCCGCCTCGGGACACGGGTGCTTACCTATCATCCAGAGCTTATCCTCACCAAGGATTATGAGCGGATTTTGAATCTTTTCCGCAGGTTGATCGACAATGGAATTCAGGTGGCATTTATGTCGCATTTCTCTACCCCGCGCGAGGTGCTTAACATCAGCACTATTGCGGCAATTCGCAGGCTTAAAGCTACCGGTGTTACGCTGAAAAGCCAAAGCCCGGTGATGAATCACATCAGCTTGTTTACCGATGATAATGGTAAAGTAGATATCGACCGCTCAGCACAAAACTGGATCGACCTTGGAAATGTGTTCTCGATGGTAGGCATGGGTTTCCACTCGATGTATTGCGCACGTCCTACCGGCGAGCATCATTATTTTGCAGTGCCCCTGGCCGAAATCAACCAAGTGTTTAGTAAGATTTACCGCTCGCTGCCTTCTATTAGCAGGCCTTCGCGCTATATTACCCAAACTTCATCGGCAGGCAAGACTTCCATGCTTGGTGTGGCCACAGTAAACGGCGAAAAAGTATTTGCACTCAAGTTTAACGAAAGCCGTAACATGGGTTGGATGGATGGTGTATTCCTTGCTAAATACGATGAAAAAGAAAACGCCATCGAAAGACTTAAACCTTACGATACCGAAAAGTATTTCTTTGAGGATGAGCTTGTGGCTATGGAGAAGAAAAAAGAAGAGGTTTTGAGTAAGCGAATGCAAAAGCAGAATCATGATAAATAAAATCACCGCCTCGGCAGCCGAAAGCGTCAAGGATATTTTTGATGGTGCCATCGTTATGATTGGCGGATTTGGCGAAGCTGGCAGCCCCATCGAACTCATCCACGCCCTAATCGATCAGGGAGCAAAAAATCTAACCGTGGTAAGTAACAATACCGGAAGCGGACATGTAGGTCTCGCCGCGCTTATCGAGCAGCGGCGTGTTGCCAAAATGATCTGCTCCTTTCCACGTACTGCCAATTCTACCGTTTTCCCGGAATTATATACCCGTGGCGAAATAGAACTCGAGCTGGTTCCTCAGGGCACCCTTGCCGAAAGGATTAGAGCCGGTGGTGCCGGAATCCCGGCTTTTTATACTCCGGCCTCGGTAAATACCCCCCTGGCCGAAGGTAAGGAAGTGCGGAATTTTAAGGGCGTGGATTACGTGATGGAATATGGCATTAAGGCCGATTTCTCGCTGGTCAAAGCCAAAGCCGCCGATCGTTATGGTAATTTAATTTATAATAAAACCGCACGTAATTTCGGCCCCATTATGTGTACTGCCGCCAAAACGGCTATCGTTCAGGTGCAGGAAATTGTGGAGGCGGGAGCCATAGACCCAGAGGTGATTGTAACGCCGGGCATCTTTGTAAAAAGAGTGGTGGAGGTAAAACAGCCGCAGCACGAATCAGTACTCGTAGCCGAAGAAAGGAAATACCCATGGTAAAAGTAGGATGGAACAAAACGGAGATGGCGCAAAAAGTGGCCGCCGATATTTTTGACGGTGCTTATGTAAACCTCGGCATTGGCATGCCCGAGCTGGTTGCCGATCATATTCCCGAAGGTATCGAAGCCATCTATCACACCGAAAACGGCCTCCTGGGAATGGGTACAGTGCCCGGTGAAACCAAGAAAGACCCTGAGCTGATTAACGCCGGAAAGAAGTGCGTTACTGCCATTCCCGGAGCCTGCTATTTTCATCATGCCGACAGCTTCACCATGATTCGTGGCGGGCATATCGATATTTGTGTGCTTGGAGCCTTGCAGGTTAGCGAAAGTGGCGACCTTGCCAATTGGTCAACCGGAGCACCCAACGCTATCCCGGCGGTAGGTGGTGCCATGGACTTGATTGCCGGCGTTAAATCCATTTTTGTAATTACCCAACACAACACCAAAGACGGCCAGGCCAAGATTGTAAAAGCCTGTACTTATCCCTTAACCGGGAAAGGGGTTGTGAATTGTATTTATACCGACCTGGCCATCATTGATGTAAAAAAAGAAGGCCTTTTCGTGAGGGAAATGGGACCAAATGTGGATTTTGCATATTTGCAAGAACGCACAGAAGCGCAGTTATTTCAATAATTTAAATGGTTAAGACCCATGAGCAATACGTATAATGTAAACCGCAAGTATAGTCAGGCCCTCTATAAAAGAGCCAAAGAGGTGATGACCGGAGGAGTAAGCCGGAACACGATTTACCGCCGTCCCCATCCATTTTATGTAGCTACAGCAAAAGGCAGCTATGTTACCGATATCGATGCCAATACCCGGGTTGACTTTGCCAACAATATGGCATCCCTTATTCATGGTCATGCACATCCCGCCATTATCGAGGCTGTTACCGAGCAAATGCAACGAGGAACAGCTTATACACTTGGAAGCGAGATAGAAGTTGCCTTTGGGGAGTTGTTGGTTGAAAGAAATCATAATTTCGAGAAAATAAGGTTTGTCAACTCAGGCACCGAGGCTGTAATGTCGATGATAAAAGCTGCCCGGGCCCATACCGGAAGGCCTAAAATAGCCAAAGCCGAAGGAGCCTATCACGGTACCTACGATTTTGCCGAAATCAGTCAGATTGTCAAGCCCGATAATTGGGGAGATATTGACAAGCCCAACTCTGTTCCCGTTACTGCCGGTACACCCAAATGTGTAACAGATGATGTGATTATTTTCCCTTATAACGATACCGAGCGTACTTTAAAATTGCTCGAAGCCAACAAAAAAGACCTGGCTTGTGTGTTGCTCGATCCGGTTTCTCACCGCATTGGAATGTTTCCTATCGAAGAAGATTATTTGATCGCTGTTTATAATTGGACCCGAAAAAATAAAGTGCTTTTGGTGTTTGATGAAGTGGTTACTTATCGTGTAACGTATAGCGGAGCGCAACACCTTTATCCTGTAAAGCCTGATATGACAGCGCTTGGGAAAATTATTGGAGGAGGATTTCCGGTAGGAGCCATCGCCGGCGATGCCAAAATCATGTCGGTTTTTGATCCTACCCGAAAAATTATCAAACAGCCGCACTCAGGCACTTTCTCGGCCAATCCTATCACGATGACTGCCGGAAAAGTAGCCATGGAACTTTTTGACAGAAAAGCTGTAGATGATATCAATAACATAACAGATATTGCTAAAAAGCAAATAGAAGAAGCCATCAAGGAAGCCGATGTGCCTGTAATCATTACTGGTGCCGGATCAATGTTCCGCATGCATTTTCGGCATAAAGCTCCACGCAATTATCGCGAAACTTTTCAATGCCCTGAAGAAAGAAAATTGATCGTTGATTTTCTCGATTATCTTTTTCTTCACGAAGACATTATTATGATCAATACCTTTGCCTGTATGCTGGCTACCACCATTACTCAGGTAGAAGTTGACCGGCTTAGCCAATCCTTACTTAAAGGATTTAAAATATTTAAGGCTGATATTCATCGCTTTGCCAAGTAATCTGATATCTGAAGGTAAAAGCCCTGATTGGTGTTTGTCTTCCTAGTAAGATATTTGAATTATGAATTGCCTCGCCCTTTAGGGCGGGGATTAAATTGATAGGATGAAAAACCCCGCAATTTCGCCACGCCTGTGGCGTGGCGAAATTGCGGGTGAGTTAATGCCAATCTTATTTTCCCCGGGTTAAAACCCGGGGCAATTCATAGTATCTATTTTATTGACGGATCCTAATTATTGAAGCGAACAAGTTTTATAGGATTCTGGTTTCAAGCCTCCATTTTAATCTAAATAGTTGAAAGAATGAAAAATGTTTTTATATGTGATGCCATCCGCACGCCGGTGGGACGATATGCAGGCACCCTATCTTCGGTTCGTACCGATGATTTGGCAGCCATTCCCTTAAAAACTTTGATGGATAGAAATCCGGGTATTGACTGGGCGTCTCTTGACGATGTATTGTTGGGCTGTGCCAATCAGGCGGGCGAAGACAATCGGAATGTAGCGCGCATGGCTTCTCTTTTGGCGGGTTTTCCGGCATCTGTTTCTGCTGTTACTATCAATCGCTTATGTGGCTCGGGCATGGATGCAATTGGGACTGCGGCAAGAGCCATCAAAGCCGGAGAAGCAGAACTGATGATTGCCGGAGGCGTGGAAAGTATGTCGAGGGCTCCCTTTGTAATGGGGAAAGCCGAAACAGCTTTTGGCCGTACGCAAAAATTGGAAGACACCACCATTGGCTGGCGGTTTATAAATAAAAAGCTGGATAAAATGTACGGGACGGAAGGAATGATTTTTACCGCCCAAAACATTGCCGACGATTTTAACATCACTCGTGAAGATCAGGATAAATTTGCCCAGTGGAGCCAGGAAAAAGCACACAAAGCGCAAGAAGATGGAAGCCTGGCTCGCGAAATTATTCCAGTGGAAATTCCACAGCGCAAGGGAGATCCCATTGTCTTTTCATCAGATGAACACCCCCGGCTTTCATCCATCGAGAAATTGGCAAATCTAAAATCAATTACAGGACCCAATGGGAGTATCACTGCCGGAAACGCATCAGGTGTAAACGATGGCGCAGCGGCCATGCTTTTGGCTTCGGAAGATGCCGTAAAAAAGTATAAGCTTACGCCCAAGGTAAAAATCCTGGGCATGGCTACCGCTGGTGTTTTACCACGAATTATGGGCATGGGGCCGGTGCCGGCCACCCGCAAAGTACTCCGGCTCACAGGGCTTAGCCTTGATGACATGGATATTATCGAACTCAACGAGGCCTTTGCTGCCCAATCGTTGGGCTGTACCCGCGAACTTGGCCTGGCTGATAACGATCCACGCATTAATCCGCTGGGGGGAGCCATAGCTTTGGGGCATCCTCTTGGAATGAGTGGAGCACGCATCACTACAAGTGCTTATTACCAATTAATTAACTCCACGGCTAAATATGCCCTCTGCACCATGTGCATCGGTGTCGGGCAGGGCATTGCTGTTGTGCTGGAGAAGGTGTAGGGCGAAGATAACCACTATTCGCTTTTTTTTGACGTTTCTATGTCCTCGTGCCTCGGACGATAGAAAGTCAGCAGCTTAATTTTTAGTTGTTTTTTGGTAAGGGACATTCCATCGTCCGTAGGACATGGAATCGTCAAAAAAAGGTGACAGAATATTAGGTATCAGCCAAGCTGCCGAATTTTATTTATCAAAACTAAACCCGATAATAAATCCTCACGCTTTCGCCATCTTCTTCCATCTGGTAATCGATGGTTTCCAGCGGCTCAACTGCCGGTCCCTTTAGGGGGATTCCGCCAAAGCTGAATTGCGATCCATGACAGGGACAAACCAAGCTGCCATTTTCAATCTTGCTGATATTGCAGCCCAAATGTGTGCAGCGGGAGGAAAACAGTAAAATCCCATCAGCGGTTTTATTTAAAATTACACGGTCATAAAAATAAATGCCCTCGGATAAATTGGGATCGAAAGTAAGGCTTTTCTCCGCTTTGGCAAAAGCCTGCTTTTGGCTAACTGATGAATGCCAGATTTTGGAAAAGGGGATGGTGAGTGCCAGGGCAGCCCATTTAAAAAATGTTTTCCGATTTATTTTCTGACTTCTATCCATTGCTCTATCGCTGGCCTGCAAAGGTAAGGCTTTGATTTTAATCTTTTGGTCAGCAGGTCTCCGATTAGTCCCTCTGAGACGCGCAAGTTGCGCGTCTTTACGCATTGCCGAAAAACAAACCTACTTAAATCGCCCATTCACAGCTAAACCGCCAAAATCCAATTCCTTCGCCAGACATTTGCACGCAAGTACAGACGCGCAATTTGCGCGTCTCTGCCTCCTAAAAATAGCGCGTTTCTGCCCTCAAAAAAATAGCACATCTCAGCTACCTTTAAATAGAGACTGCAACCCTGGGTATCTTATGATTTGAAACGGCAAGGTTTAGTAGCCTCGAAGATGATTGCAATCTTGTATCTTTTGATGTCAGATTTCAGATAGCCTGTCCCGACCATCGGGGCAGTATTAACGAGAGAAATCCCCTCTCCCCGCAATGGTGTGATTTCCCCGATGGGTCGGACCAGGCAGCTTTGCTCAATCCCGCCTTCGGTGAGGATGGCTCCGAAAATACGGGGTACCGCATGTGCATTACTACGCTCCACACTACCTCATTATGCTGAAAAAATTGAGTTTTCTCTCAAAATGACATAGCCGAAGCAGTTAAAAAGGTGTAAAGATGCATCGAGTCGGATTATTTCATAGCTAGTACTCAGCCCGATTTGCAGGCCTTGCAATATAAAAGCACATTGTTATCTTTGCAGCCTGAAAATTTTCAATTAACAAAAGTAAAAAATGGCTAACAACAACATTTTAAAAGGTGGTGAATTCCTGATTAAGGAAACCAAAGCGGAGGATATTTTTATTCCCGAAGAATTTACCGAAGAGCAGCGCATGATTGCAGGTACCTGTTCCGATTTTTTGGAGCAGGAGGTTTATCCCAGCCTCGACCGCATAGATGCCCAGGAAGAGGGGCTGATGAAGTGGTTGCTGCAGAAATCCGGCGAGCTGGGTCTGCTCGGTATTTCGGTGCCCGAGGAGTACGATGGTTTCGAGCAAAACTTTGTAACCTCAATGCTGGCCAGCGAATATATGGGTGCCGGCTATTCTTTTTCGGTAGCTTATTCGGCACACACCGGTATCGGAACCTTGCCTATCAGTTATTACGGCAACGATGAGCAAAAACAAAAATATCTGCCCCGCCTTGCCAGCGGCGAATTAACCTCGGCTTACTGCCTTACCGAACCCAACGCCGGCTCGGATGCCAACAGCGGAAAAACCCGTGCCGTGCTCACCGAGGATGGTAAACATTACCTCCTGACCGGACAAAAAATGTGGATCACCAACGGCGGTTTTGCCGATGTGATGACCGTCTTTGCTAAAATTGACAACGACCGCGTCTTGAGTGCCTTTATCGTGGAGCGCAATTTCCCCGGGATAAAATTTAATGCCGAAGAAAAAAAGATGGGTATCAAAGGCTCGTCCACGGTACAGATTTTCTTTAACGATTGCAAGGTACCGATAGAAAACCTGTTGGGCAAACGTGGCCAGGGTTTCCGTATTGCGCTTAATATTTTGCACATGGGTCGCATAAAGTTGGGCGGTACCGTTTTGGGTGCGGCCAAACGCGCCATCACCCAGTCGGTAAACTATGCCAACGAGCGCAAACAATTCGGCACAGCCATCGCCAGCTTTGGTGCCATCAAGCATAAGCTGGGCGAGCAGGTGATCAAAAACTGGGTTACCGAATCCTCGGTTTATCGCGTAAGCGCCAATATCGATACTGCTATCGGGCTGCTGCTCGCCGAGGGCAAAGCCAAGGGCGAAGCAACCATCGAAGGTATTGCTCAATATGCCATCGAGGCGGCCTTCCTCAAAGTGTTTGGCTCAGAATGTCTCAACTACATCGTGGATGAGGCCGTTCAGATTTTTGGCGGTATGGGTTTCTCGTCCGAAACGCCGGTGGATCGTGCTTACCGCGATTCGCGAATCAACCGTATCTTTGAGGGTACCAACGAAATCAACCGTATGCTCGTGGTGGACACCACCATCAAAAAAGCATTGAAAGAGGGTTTTGACGTTACGCGCTACTCCAATAGTATTCTAAAAGAATTTAATGAAGGTTTTGATAGCACAGTTCCCGAAGGCTACTTCGAGGAGAAGATGTATTACGTGCGCAATTTCAAAAAGGCTGCACTGCTTTTGCTGGGCACCATCTCCGAAACCTTTACCCGCAAGCTAACCGCCGAGCAGGAAATTCTTTTCAACGTTTCCGACATCATCATGCAGGTTTATCCCGCCGAATCGTCACTGCTGCGTCTGCAAAAAATACAGCAGATGAAGGGTGAAGAAGCTGCGGCTATTTACAAAGACATCGTGGATGTGTTTGTTTATGATGCCGCCGATCTGATTCGCAAAGCCGGCCACGATGCCATCAACTGCTTTGCCGAAGGCGAACAACGCGATACCTTGATTTCATATATCGATACGCTTACCAAAGTAGCGCCCGTAAATACCCGCGATGCCCGCCGTCGCATTGCCGATAAGCTGATTGATGACAATATCTACGATTTTTAACAGGGCTTAAACCCTTATTTAGTGCTTGTCCATAAACTCGACATTTTTTGATTTAAGAGTGAAGATAAACGATTGAAGATTTTAGATTGTGCTGAATATCACCAACATCTTAAAGCTAAAATCGTTAATCTGAAATCGTATATTTTTCTAACTGTTACTTTAAATAAAGACACTATTTATAATAAGCCGCCTTCAGTTTTGAGGGCGGCTTTTTTTATTCAATCAAATTTCTTTCGGTACTTTTGGCGTTTGATTAAAAATGAAAGGATATGATAATATCAAGGGTAAAACTAAAAAACTGGAAAAACTTTAAGGAGATAGATGTCCCTTTGAGAAGCCGGACATTTATGGTTGGGCCTAATGCTTCGGGCAAATCAAACTTATTGGACGTATTCCGTTTTTTAAGGGACATTGCCAAGCCCGGCGGCGGCCTTCAACATGCAGTTCTTGATCGTGGAGGGATTTCAAAAATCCGCTGTCTGGCAGCTCGGACACATCCTGATGTGGAAGTTGAAGTTCATTTGTCTGATTTTGATACTGAAGATGTGTCGTGGAAGTATGCTTTGGGAATAAAGCAAGAAGTTAGGGGATATCGCTTGCCATTTTTAAGTTACGAGAGGGTATGGAAAAATGATAAATTGATTTTGAACCGGCCGGATAAGGATGACAAAAAAGACAAGGAGCGATTAACACAGACCCACCTCGAGCAAATCAATGCAAATAAAGAATTCAGAGAAATTACCCGATTCCTGGAAAGCACTGTTTATTTGCATCTTTTGCCTCAGCTATTAAAACATCCGCTTTCGTTTACCGGCCCTGATTTGCCTGGCGATCCCTTTGGTAAAGGATTCTTGGATCGTATTTCCAAAGTCAACGAAAAAACAAGAAGTGCCTGGTTGAAAAAGATAGAGCTTGCGCTAAAAATTGCTGTGCCCCAATTCAAAAAATTTGAGTTTAAAGAAGAAAACGGCCGTCCTCACTTGGAGGCTATGTATGATCATTGGAGACCTAAAGCCGGTAAACAGAAAGAAGATCAGTTTTCGGATGGTACGATACGCTTGATTGGATTGCTTTGGTCCTTGCAGGATGGCGATAGTTTGCTACTATTGGAGGAGCCGGAGCTTTCGCTGAATAGTGCGATTATATCAAAAATCCCTGCATTGATTTATAAATTGCAAAAGCCAAAAAGAAGACAAGTATTAATAAGCACCCATAGTATGGATTTGCTGAGTGATAAAGGAATTTCGCTTGACGAAATCCTTGTTTTAAATCCATCTGCAGAAGGCACCGAAGTTTATGCTTCATCTTCCATTCCTTCAATCAAAGAAATGCTTGATGGAGGAATGTCGCCTGCGCAGGCCATTTTGCCTCGTACCAAACCCAAGGATATTAACCAATTAACATTCTTTTAATTATCATGATTTTTGTAACTTTAATATTCGAGGACAATCTGAGTGAGGCTGTAATGACCAAAATACTTATGCAGTTTCCTGATAAATATGAAATATACCAAAGTTATTCTGGTCAGGGATTCGGATATTTAAAGACGAATATTAAGGGATTCAATCAGGCATCGATCATTAATCCACATTTTATGCTTACAGACCTCGATCGTTACGAATGCCCCATGGCATTAAGAAATGATTGGATAGATTTTGAATTGCAGGATAATTTTATTTTTAGGATTGCGGTTCGCGAGGTAGAATCGTGGGTTTTGGCCGATAGAGAAAGCTTATCAAGATATTTTAATGTTGCCTTAGCAAATTTTCCAATCAAGCCTGACCTGGAATCGGATCCTAAAAATACGCTTATCCAATTGGCAAGGCGTTCCAAAAAAAGAGAGATAAGGGAAGATATTGTGCCCATTAATACTAATGCTAAAATTGGACCCAATTATAACGGATGCTTATCAGAATATGTGTTTAAATTTTGGAGCATTGAAAATGCAATTTTAAATAGTGAAAGCTTAGAACGGACGTATTTGAAATTAAAGAACTTCACATCCCATAAAAGGAGGCAAAGAGGATTGTAACAAAATGGGCGAATATTTCCTTCTTCAGTTTAAAATGATCAATCGCAGGATGATCGAAATAGGATTTAATCCAATCATCGGCTATTGCTTGCTCTTGATTGCCTTTGTCGGTGTTTCGGTTTACCTCTTTGCGCTGAGCGAATTTGCGCCCTGGATTTTCATACTGATTGCCTTGTATTTTATATCTAAACTGAGCGACCGGGATCGGAACGATTTTTTGAAATCAGTATTTTCCGGCAAAACCTATCTCAAATTGCGGGTGATCGAAAATGTGATTCCGGCCTTTCCCTTTCTTGCTTTTTTGGCTTATCAGCAATCATTTCCTGCGTTTGCTATTTTAGCTTTGATGACAGTGCTGATGGCTTTGTTTAATTTAAACAGCGCAATAAACTTCACCATCCCAAGCCCTTTTTACAAAAAACCTTTCGAGTTTACGGTGGGCTGGCGAAATTCTTTCTTCCTGATTTTCTTCGCTTATTTTTTAACCATCATGGCCATCATGGCCAATAATTTTAACCTGGGAGCCTTTGCCCTTTTGCTTGTGTTTTTAGTATCCCTCTCCTATTATTCCAAACCTGATGACGAATATTATGTTTGGATTTTTAATAAAAGCGCACAGGGATTTTTGTGGGAGAAAATCAAAATTGCCGTCATTTATTCCACCATGCTTACCTTACCCATCCTCATCACTTTAGGAATATTTTATTTTAGCCAGCTTCTTATTTTGCTGGCTTTAATGCTCGTGGGATTTGTTTATTTAATCGCCATCATTTTGGCAAAATATGCCGCCTTCCCCCACCAAATGAATGTGCCTCAGGGAATTTTGCTGGGCAGCAGTTTTTTGTTTCCACCCATGCTTCTGGCCATTATCCCGTTTTTTTATCTGCAGGCTCGCCGGCGACTTAATGATATTTTAATATGATAAACATCCAAAACCTGTCGAAGTATTATGGCGCAAAGCACGCCCTTAACAACGTAAATATCCAATTTGAAAAAGGGAAGGTTTATGGCATTGTGGGCGAAAATGGGGCGGGCAAAACCACGCTTTTCAGATCTATTGCCGGATTAGAAAAATATACGGGCCGGATAGAATCGGACATCGATAAATTTAAAAATCATCTGGGCTTCCTACAAACCATTCCTTTTTTCTTTAACAAGATTAGTGGCAAAGAATATATCCGCCTGCTTTGCAATGCCCGGAGCGTTAATCCCGGCGATATTGACGAACGCAATATTTTCGACCTGCCTTTAAATCAATATGCCTCGACCTACTCCACCGGGATGAAAAAAAAGCTGGCCTTGACGGCGATTCTGATGCAGGAAAACCAGGCCTTTATTTTGGATGAACCCTTTAACGGCGTGGATATCCAAAGCAATATTATCATCGAAAATATTATCCATAAACTAAAATCCCTGGGGAAAATCGTGATAATCTCATCGCATATATTTTCTACGCTTAGCGATACCTGCGATGAGATTAATATGTTGAAAGAGGGAAGATTGATAAGAAAAGTTATCAAGGAGGATTTTAAAAAACTGGAAGCCGAAATGAAAGCCGTGTCGGTGGGTAATAAAATTGAAAAGTTGGGTCTTAAATAAAATTTGGATAAACCTATATTTGCCGCATATTGATGAAGCTAAAAATGATTATTAACCGGATAAAACAAGGAGAAGAATATTGTCGATAAACGCTAAGCAGAAAAAATCAGCCTGTCGGATTCACGTAACCGGACTGGTTCAGGGTGTAGGCTTCCGGCCTTTTATTTACCGCATTGCCCACGAAAACAAAATTTTTGGCCGGGTCGAGAATAATATTCGGGGAGTTTTTATCGAGGCAGAGGGAAGTGCCGGTGATGTGGAAAACTTTATCAAGGATATTTCGGCGAAGGCACCGCAGGCCTCCGGCATCGAAAAAATTGAAAGCACTGCGGTTTCTCCTTTCGGGTTTTTAGATTTTCAAATTCGTAAAAGTGCCGATGCCGCCCAGGGCATCACCGAAATTAGCCCCGACATTGCCGTTTGCGATGATTGCCTGGAAGATATGCGTCAGCATGGCCATCGCTACGCATATCCTTTTACCAACTGCACCAACTGTGGGCCGCGTTTTACCATTATCAAAGACCTGCCCTACGACCGCCACAAAACTACCATGGATGTTTTTGCGATGTGCAATACTTGCCGTAGCGAATATACCAATGTGCTCGACCGCCGTTTCCATGCCCAGCCCGTGGCCTGCAAAAATTGTGGCCCGGAGTATGAATTGCTGGTCGGCGAGGAAAAAATTAACGATTTTGATAAAATATTGATACGCACCGTCAAACTGCTCGAAGCCGGGAAAATACTTGCTGTAAAAGGCCTGGGCGGTTTCCATCTGATGTGTGATGCGGCAAATGAAGCGGCGGTGTCGGCTTTACGAAAACGCAAACTTCGCGAGGGGAAACCCTTTGCGGTGATGTTTGGCAAAATTGAAGAAGTAGAAAAATATACGCATTTGAGCGAAAGCGAAAGCCAGTGGCTGCAATCCTGGCGGCGACCGATTGTGCTTTTGGAAACCACACGGGAGCTGGCTCCATCGGTTAACAATGGCTTCCATCGCATGGGCGTGATGCTGCCCTACATGCCCTTTCATCATCAGTTGCTCGAAATGCTCGAAACCCCGGCCATCGTGCTTACCAGCGGCAACATGTCTGATGAACCCATCATCCTCGACAACGCCTTGGCTGTACAAAACCTGGCTTCCATTGCCGATGCCTTCCTGATTTATAACCGCGAAATATATAACCGCACCGACGACTCGGTGAGTTTTGTGGTAAACGAAAAGCCTGCTTTGATACGCCGCTCGCGTAGCTTTGCGCCATCGCCCATTCGCACCAATCTTAAAGTGGACGGGATTTTTGCTGCCGGAGCCGAGCTGGTCAACTGCTTTGCCATCGGTCGCGAAAATCTGGCCATTATGAGTCAGCATATCGGCGATTTAAAAAACTTTGAAACGCATCAGTTTTATGAAGAAACGATTGACAAATTCAAAAAGATCTTTCGCTTTGAACCCCGGCTTGCAGTGGCCGATTTGCACCCCGATTATTTCTCGACACGCTTTGCCCGCGACATGGGAATTGAAGTAATAGAAGTGCAGCATCATTTTGCACACATCGCCTCCTGCATGGCCGAGCATGGGCTGGACGAAAAGGTAATTGGCATAAGCATGGATGGCACGGGTTACGGCACGGAGGGAAATATTTGGGGCGGCGAGTTTATGTTTTGCGATTTGAAGGATTTCCAGCGTTATACGCATTTCGATTATATCCCTTTGCCTGGTGGCGATCTGGTTACCAAAGCTCCCTGGCGCACCGCAGTTTCCTACTTGCATCATACTTTTGGTGGGGAGCTTTTTAATGATAAAATGGATTTCTTGACCGGGGTTTCTGATTTTGAGCTTACGATGGTGCGGGAAGCGATTGTGAAAAATATTAATACGCCGCTCAGTTCCAGTTGCGGGCGTTTGTTTGATGCGGTGAGCGCGATGATCAATCTGTGCCCTGTTTCTAAATTTCATGCCGAGGCACCCATGCGCCTCGAAAGTATTGCCCGCAAAAATATTTCCGATAAATATGTTTTCATGCATGATTCTGTCATCGATTTTAAGCCGATGATTGGCGGGATAGTCGATGATTTAAAATCCGGAACGAACCGGGCGGTGATTGCTTCTAAATTTCACAACACGGTGGTGGATGTGATTGTAAGCACGGCCATCCGAATGAAAAAGGAGAGCGGGATAAAAAAGGTGGTGCTTTCGGGCGGCAGTTTCCAGAATGCCATTTTGCTTGGGAAAAGTGAGGAGCTTTTAAAGAACCTCGGTTTTGAGGTATTTGTGCAGCAGCAGGTACCGGCCAACGATGGTGGCCTGGCACTGGGGCAATTGGCCATCGCCGCCAAACGCCGCAATTCCTGATTTCACCAATCGATTGAATATGCGCATTTGTACAGACGCGCAATCTGCGCGTCTCATTATCTCACCACTGCCTTTTTTGCTTACCACGAGATTACACAGATGGCCACAGATTAGTTTTTCAATCTGTTTTTATTTCACCACAGATTACACGGATGGCCACAGATTAGTTTTTACTACCAATTGCAGATTTTTCTCTGATCTTTTTTGACTTTAGAATGTCCTTCGGACGATTCTAAGTCCGGGCATCACTCCTTGTTTCAGTCATTCTCCTGTTTCAATCATTCAGTAGTTTCAGTTCCCGCAAGGGCGGGATTTCGCTCCGCTCAACATTCTCCTGTTTCAGCCGTTTCCATCGTTTCAGATGTTTCAGCCGTTTCCATCGTTTCAACTGTTTCAGATGTTCCAATCTTTTAGATTCATTAAAAATAAGGCCTCTTGTAAGGAAAAGACCAAGATTATCATTCAAAGTTTATTTTAAAAACTGTACTTTCGTGCGTCAAAAGATAACAGTTAAAAACTCTTAAATAAATCAAAAGATATGGCCAAAGTAATAGGAGCTATAGTAGTTGACAACGAGCGTTGCAAGGGCTGCGAAGTGTGCATACCTGCCTGCCCCACGCACGTCATCGAACTGGCAAAAGAAGTTAACGGCAAGGGTTATCATTATGCCTACATGGCTAACCCCGATGCATGTACCGGATGTTCAAACTGTGCTATCGTTTGTCCTGACGGAGTAATTAGCGTGTATAGAGTTAAAAAGTCGGCTTAGTTAAAAACGTAAAAAATTGACATAGAATGGGTGAATTAAAATTAATGAAAGGAAATGAGGCTATAGCCGAAGCCGCTATCCGCGAAGGTGCGGATGGATATTTTGGCTATCCCATTACACCCCAGTCGGAGGTGATGGAATATCTGATGATGGAACGCCCCGAACAGCGCACCGGAATGGTGGTGCTGCAGGCCGAAAGCGAGCTGGCCGCCATCAACATGGTGTATGGTGCTGCTGCGGCAGGCAAAAAAATAATAACCTCCTCATCAAGTCCTGGCATCAGCCTTTACCAGGAAGGAATCAGTTATATTGCAGGTGCCGAGCTGCCCTGCGTTATTGCCAACGTGGTACGTGGCGGTCCCGGCCTGGGGACTATTCAACCCTCGCAGGCCGACTACTTTCAATCGGTGAAAGGTGGCGGCCACGGCGATTACAGGCTTTATACCCTGGCTCCGGCATCAGTGCAGGAGATGGCTGACTTTGTAGAACTGGGTTTTGAAATGGCCTATAAATACCGTAATCCGGTGATGATTCTTTCGGATGGCATGATAGGTCAGATGATGGAAAAGGTGGAACTGAAAGACCAAAAACCTCGCTGGAGCGAAGCTCAGATTAAAGATCTGAATGGCGGATGGGCTGCTATTGGCAAACCCGAGTCGAGAGAACGCAATATTATTACCTCGCTCGACCTGGATTCGCACAAACAGGAGGAACACAACTGGAAGCTCCAGGCCAAATACCGGCAGATGGAGGAAGAGGATGTGAGATATGAAACGCTTAATACCGATGATGCCGAATATCTTATGGTGGCTTACGGTTCCAGCGCAAGGATTGCACAGAAGTCGATGGCCGTAGCGCGTGCCAAAGGCATCAAAGTTGGCTTGCTGCGCCCTATTACACTTTATCCCTTCCCTGTAAAAATTCTCAAGGAACTGGCTCCACAACTCAAAGGTATTTTATCGGTCGAGATGAGTGCCGGTCAGATGATAGAAGATGTGAAGCTGGCCGTTGAATGTAAGGTGAAGGTAGAACACTTTGGCCGCTATGGTGGTGTAATTCATTCGCCGGAAGAAGTACTGGAAGCATTAGAACAAAAAATTATTGGAGGTTAATCATGGACATAAAAGACATAGTAAAGGAAGAAAACCTGGTTTACAAAAAGACCCCGCTGATGACCGACAAAGTGCTGTCGTACTGCCCGGGTTGTGGACACGGTACTGCGCATCGCATTGTTATGGAGGTGCTCGAAGAGCTCGGTGCCCAGGAGCAAACCATTGGCATTGCTCCGGTAGGCTGCTCGGTTTTGGCTTACGAATTTATGAACATCGACATGATACAGGCTGCCCACGGACGCGCTCCGGCGGTGGCCACCGGCGTTAAACGCTGCTATCCCGAAAAGTACGTCTTTACCTATCAGGGCGATGGCGACCTGGCTGCTATCGGTACTGCCGAAACCATCCATGCCTGCAACCGGGGCGAAAACATCACCATCATTTTTATTAATAATGGTATTTATGGGATGACAGGCGGGCAGATGGCTCCTACCACTTTGGATGGTATGAAGACTTCTACTTCGCCTTATGGTCGTGATTTGCATACGATGGGCAATCCGCTCAAAATTACCGAGCTGGTGGCTCAGTTGCCCGGCACATATTTCGTTACCCGCCAGGCGGTGCATACTCCTGCGGCGGTGCGCAAGGCCAAAAAAGCAGTGCGCAAAGCCTTCGATCTGCAAAAAGAAAACAAAGGGCTTACCTTTGTCGAAATCGTTTCCAACTGCAACTCGGGATGGAAAATGTCGCCCACCAAAGCCAATCAATGGATGGTGGAGAATATGTTCCCCTTTTATCCCATGGGCGATATTAAAGTGGATGGTGTAATTCTGGATAAAAATTAAGCCAGTTAAGCATAGTATTAACCAAAGAAAATTATTATCATGACAGAAGAAATTATCATTGCAGGATTTGGAGGACAAGGTGTGCTTTCGATGGGTAAAATTTTGGCTTACTCCGGCATTATGCAAGATCAGGAAGTGAGCTGGATGCCTTCGTACGGCCCCGAAATGCGCGGTGGTACTGCCAACGTTACGGTTATCGTTAGCGATGAAAGAATCAGTTCACCGATATTGAATTATTACGATACTGCCATAGTTCTCAATCAGCAATCCATGGATAAATTTGAGGCCACCGTTAAGCCGGGAGGCCTCCTGCTTTACGATCCCAATGGCATTACGCGGCATCCCGGGCGGAAGGATATAAAAATTTATAAGATTGAAGGAGCACGTCTGGCCGTTGAAATGGGCAATACCAAAATTTTTAATATGATTGTTTTGGGAGCTTATCTTAAACTAAAGCCCATTGTAAAGTTGGAGAATGTGATACGCGGACTAAAAAAATCATTGCCCGAACGCTATCACAAACTGATCCCCATGAACGAGTCAGCACTGAAAAAGGGCATGGAAAATCCCGAAGAAGTAGTGATGGCTTAGTTTTTAACGAATTAACCAAGTTCACAATAATAGCCCTGGTAAATTTTTGCCGGGGCTTCTTTTTGTTAACAAACCCGCAAACAATCTTGTTACCCCTGCCATGAATAGCGATAAGCAAAAGCTTAAGGATTTTCTCGAGTCCAAAGTCGGGCAGTATAATTCTATTCGCTTTATCGAAACAGATCCGATTTCAATTCCTCATCTTTTTAATAAAAAGGAGGATGTCGAGATTGCAGGATTTATGGCTGCCACCATTGCCTGGGGTCAGCGGACAACCATTATCAGCAATGCCAAAAAACTAATGCAATGGATGGACGGCACTCCGCATGATTTCATCATGAATTTTTCAGAAAAAGATTTGCTTCCCTTTAATGCTTTTGTTCATCGTACTTTTAACAGCCAGGATTGTATCCATTTTTTGTGGGCACTCAAAAATCTGTACCAAAATTATGGGGGTCTTGAAAATGCTTTTTGTAGTGGTTTCTCATCGGATGAGGCAGATACAAAAAATGCCATTTTGCTTTTTCGCCAACGATTCCTGCAGCTTGAGCACCCCCAGCGCATCGAAAAACATTTAGCTAATCCTGATAAGAAATCCTCGGCAAAGCGATTGAATATGTTTTTGCGCTGGATGGTTCGCACGGATAATAAGGGTGTTGATTTTGGAATTTGGAAACAGATAAAACCGGCGCAGCTAATTTGTCCCCTCGATGTACATTCGGGCAGGGTAGCCCGAAAGCTGGGATTGCTCGATCGCATGGCCAACGACTGGCAGGCTGCAGAAGAGCTTAGCCAAAACCTGAGGCGATTCGACCCCAACGATCCGATAAAATACGATTACGCTCTTTTTGGTCTTGGCGTTTTCGAGAAGTATTGAAAAAATTTTACTTTTGGTTTTTAATTGATAAATGAAAAATAATAAGCCACCCGAAAATAAGAGAGATGAATTGTATAATATCATCTTTTACGCCGATACCAAAGCCGGTCGAAGGTTCGACTTAATTTTGCTTGTGTTGATTATTGCCAGCGTTCTTGTGGTAATGCTCGATAGTGTTGGCGCATTGCACCTGCGATACACCCGCATATTTGTATATTCCGAATGGATTTTTACGATTCTCTTCACACTGGAGTATTTCACTCGCATCATTGTTTCGCGCAAGCCGTTGGACTATATCAAAAGCTTTTATGGCATCATCGATTTGCTTTCAATTTTGCCAACTTATGTAAGTTTGCTTATTGCCGGCAGCCATTATTTGCTGGTGATACGCATATTGCGCATGTTGCGTATTTTTAGGATTCTCAAACTTAGCCGTTACCTCAGGGCTTCGCAGGTTTTGCAGATCTCGCTGCGTCAGAGTAAGTACAAAATTATTGTCTTTCTCGAGGTGGTTCTTGCTACCGTGGTCATTATGGGTTCGATTATGTATTTGATCGAAGGCCCCGAAAACGGATTCAACAGTATTCCCCAAAGTATTTACTGGGCCATTGTAACGCTTACCACCGTTGGCTTTGGTGATATTACTCCCCAAACCGTACTCGGACAGTTCTTCGCCTCCATCATTATGATACTGGGTTACGCGATTATTGCGGTGCCCACCGGGATTATGTCAGCCGAAATGATTCGTGCAGATTCTTCGGTAAGATCGGACGAAAAAAACACCTGCCAGGGCTGCGATCACAGCAAGCACGATTCGGATGCTGTTTACTGCAAATATTGTGGTAAGGAACTTGATAATAAGGACTAAACGGTAAAACAGAGTCTGGTAAATAAAATATTACTATCCAGATAAATTTTACAGATTTATCCCTTAAAATTTGCAAATCAAATTTTTATCTGTGTCAATATGCGCAATCTGTGGTGGATATCTGAAGGATGTGTTTTCTCTACCTTATGCCGTGTTTCATTTTTTTTTGTTTACCACAGATGGCCACAGATTATTTTTTCTGTTACTCCTTCCTATCCCAAGAAAAAGTTAACTGTTAATAATACGATTCTGTTTTTTCTCCATTTACAAACTTTACTACAAAGGCTCCTTCAAAGCCATTCGATGATAAGTAGTTTGCCGTCTCTCGGGCTTCGGCCTGCGAGGGGAACTCACCAATGTAATATCGGTAAATACTTCCATCATAGTCCACCTGCAAAGGGTCGTCAACGTGCACGGCATTAAGGCGACTTTGTAGGTTGGGTAACTTAACTTCAGAAGCTACAATTTGTACGGCAAAAAAAGTTTGTCCATCGGCTTTAATATCCGAGAAAATTTCTTCTCCCATCGGGATTTTACTTGATTGTGTCGTGGCACCGGTCGATTCTTTCCAAACATTCAGCAAGCTGTCAAGCTCGGCATATTTGTCGGGGCTATCGGGATAATCAGCAAGCAGAGCCGGGTTTTCGTCCTCGTAATTTAAGGTGTCGTAGAAAACCGTTTTTGGCTCAATCGAATTTTCTACTCCCACATAAATAGTGTGAGCAAAAACGAGTTCAATATCATGGTCGAGTTTGGCACGCGCGGCCATCGGATAAACCGACGTAGTGTGGCTGGTATTAAGCACCGTGCAATTTATCACAAATTCAGGGCCTGCCGGCAGGCTGGATTTGGTAAGAAACAAATGACCCTCCTTGGCTTCATATTGATAATCGTCGATGTCGGCGATATCAATTTTACTCTCCGGGGGCAGCATGACAAACAATTCAAGGCTGCCGGTATATTTTCCCTTTTCCAGGATAATTTTCAGCGGATATTTTTCTTCATACGAAATTTCGCCAGGATATTGCAGGCGGACGGAGTACGGACTTATTTCCTCGCCTGGTTTAATATAGGGCAGCAGGCTTTCGTTTTTATTTTTTACATAAATGCCTACGCTTTTGGTGCTTTTAAAACCATATTTATCCTCAAAGTTAATAGTAATCGGATACACACCATCAGGGACTTTGGCACTTACAGCCGGAATCGAAAATGAAATAATATTACTATTGCTTAGGCTTTCCCATTGGATGGTCGCCGTTTGGTTTTCCAGGCTGTATTCTGCGGCTTCAAAGTTTGTCTCCTTTGGGATTAGCCCGCCAAAAAACTTGCACTTTAGTGTTCCGGCCACTTGATAGGATGCGGGTTTTTTAATTTGGATATTAAAAAGAAATGGTTCGCCTGTGAAAACCGGGTCGGGATAGTCGAAACTTATTTCGATGCCAAAAGTTTCATCCTGTCCAAACAGTGAATTATTAGTGATGCTTGCTTTTGTTTCGTTAGCGAATAGGCCGCTATTTGCGAAAAGCAAAAAAAAGATCATGAGAGAAGCAAGCCTGGATTTTGTAAATTTCATCATAAACCAAAGTTTTTTTCCGCCGTAAAAGTAGAATAATTATGTTTACGCACGATGTGCTACCTGTTTCGAAACAATTTCAGGATTGATCAGATTTGGGCGGCTCTCTGATTTTTTTGATCGCGCAACTGCGAACGATGCATTAGCAAAACAGCGATGATCAGGCTAACGATTCCCACACAAAAAGTAATAGTAAATCCGAATTGCTCGTAAATAAAAATCCCGAAGAGGGGAGCAAAAATAGCCCGTACTCCCGTTAGGAAAAGGTGGATGGATTGATAAATGTCTGCCTGGCTATCCTGGCCAAAATAGGACGAGCCGATATTCCACAGCAAAACCATGGTGGCAGCAAAAATGCCGTGAAAAATAATATATACAATCAGCGAATAGTAAAGTTTAATCCCAAGTATTTCGACATGTGCCGGGAGGTATTCGGTAATCATCAGGAAAAAAAGATTGAGTGCCAGCGCGGTGTAGGTAATCATGGCGAACCTGCGCGGATCGAGCCGTCCAAGCAGTTTTCCGAAAACAGGCAGCAGCAGGATTGCCAGGATGTTGTACGAATTTTTGTAAAAGGCCACGCTCGAATAGTTGAGCATCAGTTCTTCGTAGAAAAAGATGGTTGTAACTGCGTAGGTGGTCATAAATGCAAAGCCATAAAGCATAAAACCCACCTCGAAGTGCAGGTAAGGACGGTTGGTTTTGAGGATTTGCGCCATATTTTTTACCGAGGTGGCCACCGATTGCAGGATGGTCGTTTTTATTCGGATGACTTCCGGCGGGGTATAATCGATTTTGGATAGCAGATAAATCGAGATCATCCCAAGCACCGAGGCAATGGGGAAAATGTAGGTGAAAGCGTAGTTGTCGTAATCGAGCAAAAGTCCGTAAAGGAAGGTTACCACCAGCAGCACCACCTTGTTGGCCGACTGTGCATAGCTGTAAAAAGTGCCGAAGTTTTGATGACTGTAATTGGTTTTGAGTAGCAGATTGATGGTTGGATTGATAACCAAAGCCGCCAGATAATAAACCAGGAAAATGGCGAGAAAGATAAGATGATACATGCCATCGCCCTGATACACCTCGGGGCTGCGCGGAAAGAAGAAAAGTAGCATCAAAGGCAGGCGGGTAATAATGCCTGTCCAGCGTAGAAAAACCCTCCGCTTTTTGATGCGTTTCAGGAATTCATTAACAAAAATCAGCAAGAGAAAAACCAACATGCTAAACTGAAAAAGCACGCCCAACTGGTAATTGCTGCCCAAAAGGCTTTTGATAAACACAAATTCGTTGAGTGCCAACACGCCAAGGATGAAACCCTCGATGAGGGAATAGGCCAGGTGGAGCCTGAAAGTTTGGCGTTCCTCGCAACAGATGTCGGCTTTTAGCAGTTTCAAAATGGGGCTATAATTTTGGGTCGCAAAGATAGCCGAATTGCCTGGCGCGACTTGTTTACAAGATTTAACCTTAAGTGAAGGATAATTTGTTTCTGTCTTTTTAGTAAGGAATTTGAATTATGAATTGCCTCGCCCTTTAGGGCGGGGATTGAATTGAAAGCAGAAAAAAAAACCCTCGATTCCGCAACGCCGTAGGCGTTGCGGAATCGAGGGGCGGACATCTTCACACTCATTTTTCCCTGGGTTAAAACCCAGGGCAATTCAAAAACGACTTTATTTGATTTAAGATTGAAAATTAAGGATATTAGATTTTAGATTGTGCTGAATACCACCAATATCTTAAATCTGAAATCGTATATTTTTATAACTGTAACTTTAAAGACAAGCACTAATTAATCCTCACAGCACTTTTTTGACGATTCCTTGTCCTGCAGCCGATGGAATGTCAAATATTGACTTTTAAACGCTTTATGAAATACAGCTCGCACAAGAAAATGAACATTGCCACCTTCTGCCTTGTTCTGCACGAAATATTAACTAATTTTTTTTAATGATGAAAAAGATATTATTGATTACCATGGCTCTGGTTTTTGTGGCTTTTGCAAATCTTGCCGGGCAAAATAATTTCCACAGTTTTAAAGTAAAAACCCTCGATGGCGATGACTTCGACCTGGCCTCGCTCAAAGGCAAAAAAGTGCTGGTAGTAAATACCGCTTCCAAATGTGGTTTGACTGGCCAGTACGAAGACTTGCAGGCCTTGTACGAAAAATATGGCGGCGACAACTTTACCATTATCGGCTTTCCGGCCAACAATTTTATGAGCCAGGAACCGGGCACGCACGAGGAAATCCGCACCTTCTGCACCGAAAATTATGGTGTTACTTTTCCGATGATGGAAAAAATTTCGGTTAAAGGGGATGACATGCACCCGGTGTATCAGTGGCTCACCAGCAAAGCTCAAAATGGCGTGGAAGATACGAAGGTAAGTTGGAATTTCCAGAAATACCTGATTGACGAAAATGGGAATTATGTGGCTATGTTCTCTCCGCGTACCTCACCCAACGGCGATGATATTGTCGGATGGATTGAGGGGAAATAGGCTTATGTCTCCAGCCCGAAAGGCTGGCACATCATAGGGTCAGGCATCGCCTGACCGTAAAAGGCATCCACACGACCTCTCAGCCTGAAGGGATGAAACTCCGACAGGATTCAAATCCCTACAATAAAAAAGCCTCGCCAATATTTTGGCGAGGCTTTCTATATTTTGGCTAAAATATCACTTGGCCTGTATTTATTTTAATAATTAAAAATCTCCTCAAGCGACAGTACTTTGGTTTGGCCAATCTTGGCCAGCGATTCCATGTCAAGGGCTTCCTTATTTCCCAAAATCATAAAATTATATTTCAGCCCCTTGATGTATTCATCAAAAAACTGATTTTTGAAATCGTCAATCGAAACTGCCTGGGCATAATCATAAACATCTTTGCGAATGTCGTAGTCGATGCCCCGATCCTGATTGCGGAGGTAATTCCAAAAAATACTGCTCTTGATAATTCTTTCGGTGTTAATTTTTTTGATGATCGATGCCTTGGCCAGATCAAATTGCGCCCTGGCCACCGGCATGTCGTTCATTAGTTCGAGCATGGCCGAAGTAGCGATTTCGAGTTTATCGGCCTGGGTACCCACAAATCCGTAAATCGTATTGTTTTGGTCAGGATCGGAGGGAATCGAAAATGCCGAAAACGCGCTGTAGGCTAAGGCTCTCGATTCGCGAATTTCCTGAAAGATGATCGAGGATAAACCCCCGCCAAAATATTCGCCAAAGACTTCCGCAGGCGGGATAAGGCTTTTGTCGAAGGGTGTACTTTTGGATACCATCACAATGTTGGCCTGCACCATATCATAATTTACCACATAAACCTTGTTTTCGTCATTGCCCAACTGCTGATAAGTAATTTCTTCGGGCAGCGGATTTAAGGTCTCTGGGATGGTGTGTAGTTTTTCTACTTTTTGGCGGGCAAACTCGAAGCCTGCCGGGCCGTAGTAAAACACCTTGTGCGCATAGCTTGTCATCCCGGCTATCATATCGGTAAGTTCGCTAGGTTGTATGGCGCGCAGTTCTTCTTCGGTAAGCAGATTGCGGAAGGCTGAATTTTCGCCGTAAATACCGTAATTCATCAGCCCGCCCCATAATATGGCGTTCTTGTCTTTTTTGCTGTCTTCGCGTTTTTTAAGTATTCCGTCCACATAATCGTTGTAGGCTTGCTGGTCGGGCTTGGCATTGGCAATTACATGTTCCAGCAGGCGGATGGCTTCCTCGTACGATTTGCTCAACCCTGAGATATAAACGTAGGAACGTTTGTCGCTGGCATTAACGCCAAATGACAAGCCCAGGCGGAAGAATTCCTGCTGCAATTGTGCCGGTGTATATTTGTCGGTGCCCAGGTAGGGCAAATAATTTACTGCCAGCGGAAATTTAAGGCTGTGGTTTTTCCCGATATCGATGATGTAGTTGAGCTGGAAGGTTTCGTTGTTTTCATTTTTAATATAGAACATATCCACACCCTTTGCCACTTCTTCTTGTTTTATTTGTTCCTGATAATTCAAAAATACAGGCTCAATTTCTTCGGATGACATGGCCGAAAACTCCTTATAAAATTCCGATGGTTCTTCGCGGTTAATATTGATGGCTGTAAGTTCGGGTTTTTCCACCTTGGCAATGTTGTCGCTTTCGCCATGGCGTTTATACACCACCACGTAGTTATCCTTGTATTTTTCGTTGGCAAATTTGATAATATCTGCCTTGGTAATTTTTTCCATTTCATCGATAAGACCCAGGCGTTTTTCCTCGGAAATGCCTTTGATAAAATCATCCACGTAAGTGTAAACCCGGGCAAAGCTGCTCTCGTTTCGGTATATTTCGTTCAGGCGCATATCATTAACGATGGCTCCGAGCATCCATTCTTCAAATTCGCCTTGCTTCACTTTTTCTATTTGCGCAAGCAGCAGGTCTTTCACTTCTTCCAGGCTTTGTCCCTGGCGGGGCGAGCCATAAAAAACGTGCATACCATAATCTTTCATGGCGTAGGCATAGCTTCCGGCACGCAGTACTTTTTGCTGCTGGTTCAGGTTCAGGTCGATCAGGCCGGCCTGGCTGTTGCTCAGGATCATATCGATCATACCCGTCATTTTATCATCGTTTGAGTATGCGCCATCAAAGCGGAAAGCCAGCATCATATTCTCGGCATCCGGGCCATATATTTCTTTAACGACCGGAGCTTGAAGCGGTTCTTCTTTGGGCTGGGTGATCTCTGGCAATTCTTTGGCTTTCCATTTTCCAAAATAATCATTAACCAGTTTTATGGTTTCATCGTAATCCAGGTCGCCGGCCAAAGCTACGGCCATATTGTTGGGCACATAAAAGGTGTGGGCAAACTGGTAAATGTTTTCCATGGATGGATTTTTGATGTGCTCGGCCAGCCCGATAACCTGACGGCCATAAGGATGCGTGGGAAACAAAGCGGCCATCATCGCATTGTTTGCGCGGCTGCGATCCATGTCCTGATACATGTTGTACTCCTCGTAAACGGTTTCGAGTTCGGTATGAAAAAGCCGCAGCACGATGTCGCTAAAGCGTTCGCTTTCGAGACGGAGCCATTTCTCGAATTCGTTTTTGGGAATGTCGTTGATGTAAACGGTGTAGTCGTAGCTTGTTCCGGCATTGGTGCGTTTGGCTCCGATGCTCGACACCATTTTGTCGTATTCATTGGCGGCCACATAATTAGCTGCTATTGCCGAGACACTGTCGATTTTTTTGTAAATGCTCTTTTTTAACGCCGGGTCGGAGGCATCACGGTGCTGCTCAAAAAGGTCACTTATTTCATCCAGCAGCGGTTTTTCCATTTCCCAGTTGAGGGTGCCAATTTCATCGGTGCCCTTAAACATCATGTGCTCAAAGTAATGGGCCAGGCCGGTGGTTTCGACAGGGTCGGAGGTGGAGCCGGCATTAACACCAATAAGTGTGGAAATGCGTGGTTCATCGCGGTTTACCGAAAGATAAACCCTAAGCCCGTTTTCGAGCGTGTAAACCCGTGTGTTCATCGGGTCGTTGCTAACGGTTTGGTAGGTGAAACCATTCTCGTCGGTGTGGGTTTCGCTCGTGTATTTTTTGTCCGAGCACGAAAAAAGCAGGCACGAAACGGCCAGCATCATTAGAAAAGTTAACTTTTTCATCACAATTAATTTGGTTAATATTTGCATCAAAAGTATATAAAAATAAGCCGTGTTGCTAATCACTTTTCCTTACGGAAAAGGTGGGGGAGAATTGAAAATATGAGCAGTATTAAAAGTGTAGTCTAATCATCAATGGCAACTACTTTCCATCCCCACTCATCTTTTTTGTTGTTGTAGGCTACCATTGCCCTGCCCGAAACATAATCGCCGTCTTCGATCTGATGATTGGTGCATATCAAAGGGGTAACAAACATGCCATCGACGAAGGCGAAATTTCTGTCGACGGGTTTAATTACTTCGCCCGAGAAATGCTTGATGATGCCGTCCAGGAATTTTTCGTCAAGCTTGGTTGCGCCATAAAGCGTATAGCGGTTTTCTACGCCTTTAACCGGCTTTAAACGAACCATGAAAATGTCACCATCGGTGGCTTGCTTTATTATGCGGTCGTATTTAAAATATCCCTTTGAATATGCTCCATCAATGAAGGTGATGATTTTTTTAGGGGCGTTTACGGAATCGACCACTATTTTGCGCTCCGGTATTTCTCCATATAATATTTCATCGGCATGGAAACTGGTGTTTTTATAAAACTCCATATTGTTGGCTTTCGCTTCGGCCAGGTTGTACCATGCTTGTTCGCCCCATTCGCTTACTATTTCGGGGATGTCCTGTTTGTGTAGCAGGCACCATTTGAGTATGGTGCCGATTTCGGTTTTTGCTTCGTTGTATTTTTCGTGTTCAACGAGCAGGTAAGCCAGTTTGATGTGTGTTTTTACTATTTTCGAATCTTTGGGCTTGCACAGGATGGCTTTTGCCAGGCAACCGATTTGTTTCTCTGGTTTATCGGCATAAGCCTCGGCCATGAGTTTCCATATCCAGAAATCGGTTTTCTTTTGCCTTGCCCGTTTTAAAAGCAATTCGTAAGCGGTGTTGTATTCGCCTTTGATAAAAAGAAACTTTATTTTGTAATAAGGCAGTTGCGAATAGTGGCTGTTGTGCTGTATGGCCACCTCGATAACCGGCATGAAGGTGTCGATTTTTTTTAACAGATCATTTTCGGTATCCGGATCGGGAGCATTTTTGAAGGCTTTAACCAGATGCTTTGCATAGCGGTTAAAACCTTGCTCGGCAATGGCCATCTTTTTCTTGCCATCTGCCCTTTTTTTAAAGTGATAATCATCGCTGATGAAGCACCATAAATCCCACCATGAGGCAAAATCGACATAGCGCGGCGATTCTTTCAAGGCCTTGTGCAAGGCTTTGAAGAGAAAGGAGTAGCCCTTGGATTGCCGGGTAAACGGGAGCTTCATGGTAAAATCGAGCAGTTGCTCCATTTTCGATATATCGAAATCATCTTCCTTGGTAAACTCAAAGGCGGCGATGCCGATGACCCACAACATTTGGTTGATCACCATTTTTTCGGAAGTACCCAGGTCGAGGTTTACAAGCTCTTCGAGATAACTAATAAAGGTGTCGAATTTTTCTTTCCCGGTGTTTTGCTTTAGTAGGTCGTAGAGCACCCAGGCCAAAGCCCGCTTGCCCAAAACAATCATGTTTTCGGGTTCTGTGTTTTCTTCTCCTTTTTGGTTTTCAAAGTCAGGCTTAGGTATTACCGTGTTTTTGCCTGCTTCTTCAAGATCGGCCACAGCCATCTTATAGGCTTCATCCAGTTGTCCGGTTTTGCGTAGTTCTTCTATATTATTGTAAGACATAGCGCGATAAGGTTAGTGTTTGTAGGTTTCATAGTTTTTTTTAACAGCTTAACTTGGCTAATTTTTATTGGGAGTTTGTATGGATTTGCCCAATTGACGCAGGTCGTTGCCCGAAGGAATTTGGAATACGCTCAGGTCGAATTCGGGTATCACCGCCAGGATATGGTCGAAGATATCCGACTGGATGGCTTCGTATTGTACCCATGCCTGTACCTTGCTAAAGACGTAGATCTGGATGGGCAAGCCATGCTCGCCGGGTTGCAGGTGGCGAATCAAAAAAGTCATTTCCTGGCTAATGTCAGGATGATTTTCGAGATAAGCCTTCAGGTAGGCTCTGAAAACGCCAATATTGGTTTGACGACGGCCATTGACCATAACTTTGGTGTTTACCTTTTTCTCGGTATTATAATTTTGAATTTCTACTTCCTTGCTATTTACATAATCAACGATATGCTGGAACTGTTTGTACTTTTCGAGCATGGCCTCGGTACAAAAGCGGATGCTGTTCACATCGATATTTATCGAACGCATAATGCGCCTGCCGCCCGATTCCTCCATGCCGCGCCAGTTTTTGAACGAATCGGTAAACAGCGAATAGGCAGGAATGGTAGAAATGGTTTTGTCCCAGTTTTGAACTTTAATAGTGGTAAGGGTAATGTCGGTAACCGTACCATCGGCCTCATACTTGGGCATCGAAATCCAGTCGCCGGGTCTTAGCATATCGTTGGCGGTAAGCTGCACGCCGGCAACCAGCCCGAGTATGGTATCTTTAAAAACCAATAGCAATATTGCCGAAAAAGCTCCCAGACCACCAATTAAAATCACCGGGCTTTGGCCAATGAGAATAGAGATGAGGGTAAGGGAAACGAGGATGTAAATGAGGATTTTTGCTACCTGTATATATCCTTTGATAGGCTTGGCTTTGGCGATGGAATATTGGGTGTAGATGTGCAACACCGAATTCAAAAAAGCCAGTGCTACCAGCATGACGATGATAATGCTGTAAACATGGATGGCCACCATAGCAAAGTTGCCCGCATCAGGATAAACATCCAGAGCCTTGGGCAGAGTATAATAAAGCAGGTAAGCCGGAACCAGATACGACAGGCGCGTGAAGACACGACGCTCAATCAAAATATCATCCCAGTTTGATTTCGTTTTTAGCGTTAGCTTGCGCACGAAACCAATCAAGTACTTTTTGGTGAACAAAAGGGCAAGGTAACTCAGCAATACAAGGATTAATACCTCAGCTATGGTAATTGTTATTACTTGAAAATCAGAAGGGATGTGCAGAGATTCTGATAATTGTAGCAGCTTTAAGTCTAAAAAGTCAAACATTTTTTATGTCAAATTTTTGACCCGATTAGGGGTTTAAGTTTGGCGTTTTAAGGGGCGGGACAAAGATAGTATAAAAACTGAAAATTAAATGCGTCTGATTTCCTGAAGATATTTGGTGCGTAGCATCGCCACATCCTCGGGACTAATTTCTTCGGTGTAAATGCGCACATTATCAATTACGCCCTGCGGGGTAAAAAACACACCCAGTGCTGCATCAAAATTGTCGTACTCCGGGTTTACCTTCAGGTTGTGGGTAATGCTTTCGAAAACGTTCCAGCTTAGCATTACCGGAACAAAAAAGTACGACATCTGGGGTATTTGACGGTCGATGTAAAGGTCTTCGCTAATTTTTTCCAGCTCAAAATATTTACGAATTTTAATCAGCCCGCTAAAAGGCTCCACCTTGCGGTCTTTCATAAAGTCGATACCATGTTTGCGGTACAGTTCGATGAGTTCTTCAACGCTTTGGTAGCTTTGCAAGTCTTTGATACGAATGCAGGGGGTCAGGGTATTGAATACCGTAATTTGTCCGGGCACTGCATCAAAGCTGTGGGCAAATTCTTTTTTCACAGCCATCGTAGCTCTGATAACGCGCTCGCCGGTGTATTTTTTGTCGGTAACAAAAAATAGCGAAATGGGATTTAGTTGCTCTGGGATGGTGGTGCCGTGGTAGCCAGGATAGGGCTTCAGGGTTTCCAGCACAAATGCTTTGCTCGTTTCGTGTTCGATGCTGGCCAGTATTTCTTTTTTAGTGATAGTGCCAACGGTTTCCAGTATGCTTCTGCTATTCATATACAAATAATTAGATATTAACAATGTTGCGAAAATATGCTTTTTTGAAACTGTGGACAAATTTTTATTTTATTTAACAAAGAACCTGTCTGGTGTACCTTCGTATTCCTTGGAGGTTAATTTCTTTATAGTCACCCCATGAATCCTGCCTAAGCAGCAGTGCTAAATTTTGAAAATTGCAACATTGGCTAAAAGAATTCACGGGGTGACTAACGTAAAAAGCATTTTTTGCTGAAAAACAAGTAAGTTTGCTTTTTTTTAGATGGGGGATGAAGAAGCCGGGTGCAACCAGGTTTTGAATTCACTGTCAAAAATTAGCTTGGGTTACGAATATTTTTTATCCGCAAAATATGCTGAACCAATTAAAACAAAGACTAAAATCTGTTGATATGAAAAAACACTTTTTATCTTTATTATTTTTCGTCCTTTTTATATTTGTTTTGAAGGCGCAGGATTCGAATCCTCCCGCTTTAATCACCGACCGTCCTGATCAAACCGAGTCGGCGGCAATAGTACCCAAAGGCCATTTGCAAATCGAAACGGGTTTTGTGTTTGAAGGCGATGAAGCCAATAAAATTAAAACTGAAAACCTGGCCCTGTTCACCACCCTGTTTCGCTATGGCATCAATAAAAATTATGAACTTCGTTTGGGCTCGGCATTTTTGCAGCACAGCGATAAACCGGAACAAGGCGAAGAAGTGAGTACCTCGGGGATGGCACCGGTATTTGCCGGTATTAAGTTAAAGATGCTTGAAGAGGAAGGCCTGGTGCCCGAGATGGCCTTTATGGCCACGGTTGAGATTCCCGGTAGCGGGCACGAAGACTTCTCGCCCGAGTATCTCGCCAGCGACTTGCGGTTTGCCATCGGTTATACGCTCACGGATCGGCTGGGTCTGGGTATTAATCTGGGCGGTAGATGGAATGGCTCAGATCCTCAACCCGCTGGCGTTTACAGCCTGGTTTTGGGCTATGGAATTAGCGATAAAATGAGTGCCTTTGTCGAAAGTTATGGTTTTTTGCCCCAGGACGAAAGTCCTGACCATCGCCTGGATGCTGGTCTCACCTTCTTACTGATGCCGAATTTGCAGATTGATGCTTCAGGAGGGATCGGCCTTTCTGAAATCTCGCCCGATTATTTTATCAATGCAGGCATCAGTTGGCGCATTCCTGAATAATTTTTTTTTCAAGACATTTATCTATTATTAAATTATCCATAAATAATGAATCATAAAATTAAAAATCGCTTCTTTTTTATTCTTGGCATTGCAGTGCTTGTTTTTGTTGCAGCCTGCAATCAAAGTGCGACAAAATCAGAAGACAAAACTTCGGGTAAATTAAGGGTAGTTACCACCACAACCATGATTACCGATTTGCTTAATCAGCTTGGTGGCGATAAAATAATTGTTCAGGGTTTGATGGGATCGGGTGTTGATCCGCACCTGTACAAGGCCACCGAAAGTGATGTTACTAAATTGTACGAAGCCGATATAATTATTTACAATGGATTGCATCTCGAAGGCAAGCTGGTGGATATTTTGGAAAAGATGCAATCCTCATCGCAAAAAACCTATGCTATCGGCGATGCTATTCCTGAGCAGAAACTTATAAAAGCCAATGCTGAATATGCCCAGCACGATCCGCATATCTGGTTCGATATCAACAATTGGAAGCTTGCGGCGCAATATGTGGCTCAGATCCTTTCGGAAAATGATACCGCCAACGGAAATTTTTACAAGGAACGCTTGAGCACTTACCTTAACGAACTGGCGCAGATGCAAAATGAGGTAAAGCAAAGCATTGCTAAGCTGGAGCCTGAAAAGCGGGTTTTGATAACTGCCCACGATGCCTTTGAGTATTTTGGTCGAGCCTACAATTTTGAGGTAGTAGGCTTGCAAGGTATAAGCACCGTTTCGGAAGCCGGTGCCGCCGATGTACGTAAAATGGCAGATTTTATTTTTGAACGTAAGATTCCGGCTGTTTTTGTGGAATCCTCGGTGCCGGTGCGCAACATACAAGCCTTGCGCGATGCCGTGCAGGCTCGTGGGATGGATGTTAAAATAGGAGGGGAGCTGTTTTCGGATGCGCTGGGTAGTGCCGCAACTCCCGAAGGAACTTATGTTGGAATGTATCGCTACAATGTTGCGACTATTGTTGGTGCTTTAAAAAATACGAATGAGTAAAAATGCGATCGAAATAAACGACCTTACCGTAGCCTACAAATTTAAACCGGTATTATGGGACATCGACCTCGAAGTACCCGCCGGGGTAATGATGGCTATTGTTGGTCCAAACGGGGCAGGCAAGTCAACGCTAATTAAGGCGATACTCGAAATTGTTAAACCCCTCGCCGGCAGTGTGCAATTGTTGGGCAGCAGCTATCGAAAGGTGCGTTCGCGCATTGGTTATGTTCCGCAAAAGGGCAGCGTGGACTGGGATTTTCCTACTACCGTAAAAGATGTGGTTTTGATGGGAACTTATGGAAAGTTGGGATGGATACGCAGACCTGGCCGTGCTGAGAAAAAGCTGGCCGAACAAGCCATCGAAAAAGCCGGCCTCAGCGATTTGGCCATGCGGCAGATAAGCCAGCTCTCGGGCGGGCAGCAGCAGCGTGTGTTTCTGGCCAGAGCTTTAGTGCAGGATGCGGACATTTATTTTATGGATGAGCCTTTTCAGGGCGTGGATGTTACCACCGAAAAAGCCATTATCAATATTTTGAAAGAATTGAAAAGCCGTGGCAAAACAGTGGTGGTGGTTCATCACGACCTACAAACGGTAAGCGAATATTTCGACTGGCTTACTTTTTTGAATGTGCGCAAAATTGCCTCTGGCTCCGTTGCCGACACTTACAACGAGCGGAATTTGGAAATGACTTATGGAGCTAAATTAACTGTGGCACCATAAATAGATGGACTATTACGATTTTTTTACCGGACTTTTTACCGATTACACCACGCAAGTCATTGGCCTGGGAACCGCTTTTTTGGGTTTGATGAGCGGTGTGCTGGGTGTGTTCGCCGTGTTGCGCAAGCAAAGCCTGCTGGGCGATGCGGTGGCTCACGCTTCGCTGCCGGGCATAGCCATGGCTTTTATCCTTAGCGGAACAAAAAATACGCTGCTCATTTTTGGTGGTGCAGCACTGGCCGGATGGCTGGCCACCTTTTGGATTTCGTCGATTGTAAAAAATACACGCATAAAAAGTGATGCTGCGTTGGCTATCGTCCTCGCCGTATTCTTTGGCTTCGGATTGGTTTTACTTACCTTTATTCAGCGTATGGAAAACGCCAACCAGGCTGGCCTGGAAACTTATCTCTTTGGCCAGGCCGCCACCCTGCTGCGGCAGGATGTGATAAGCATGGGAGCCATCGCTGCTTTTGCTATTATTGTAATTCTTCTTTTATGGAAAGAATTGAAGTTGATTACTTTCGACCCGCAATTTGCCCGCTCGCTGGGTTTTAGTCAACGGTGGATGGATATGGTGGTAAACACGCTTATCGTGCTTTCGATCGTCATTGGCCTGCAAACCGTTGGGGTTATCCTAATGAGTGCTTTGCTTATTGCCCCAGCGGCAGCGGCGCGGCAGTGGACCAACCGGATGAGCGGCATGATAGTCCTTTCGGGGATATTTGGCATTTTGTCTGGTGTGGTGGGTACAGGCATTTCCAGCGTGGGCAACAACTTGTCCACCGGGCCGGTCATTGTTTTGGTGTCGGTGATGATTGTTGTGATTTCGTTTGTGTTTGCGCCAGGGCGGGGCTTAATGGCATTGGCCTGGCAAAAAAATAAAAATCGGAAGTCGCTGGCTTTGAACACGCTTTTGCAAGGCATGTACGATACCTGCCGCTCGCACCAAAATATCAAGCATGAGCATTCGCTGGCCATTATAAAAACCTTACCAGGCTATAATCGAAAAACACTCAAGGCACTGCGCCACGAGGGACTGGTGAGCATTACCAAAGAAAATGAATGGTGCCTTACCGACTTGGGCATTAGCAAAGCCGGCGAGGCCATAAAATCGGGGAGGATGATATAAATGAGCACACCACAAATAGAAATACAATGGATTGCTGCCCTTGTTGCAGTAAGTTGCGCCATCCCCGGAGTTTTTCTGGTGTTGCGCAAAATGGCTATGGTTAGCGATGCCATCAGCCATGCTATTTTACCGGGCATAGTGGTGGGTTTTTTGGTGGCTGGTTCGCTCAATTCACCCCTGCTCATCATCCTGGCTGCAGCCACCGGTTTGTTTACCGTGGTCTTGGTGGAGCTTATAAGCAAAACCAGGCTTGTAAAAGAAGATGCCGCCATAGGCCTGGTTTTTCCGGCCTTGTTCAGCATTGGCGTAATTCTTATTTCGCGTAACGTGGCCAACGTTCACATCGACACCGATGCGGTGCTTATGGGCGAAATCGCCTTTGCTCCCTTCGACCGGCTTGTGGTTTGGGGCTACGATATAGGTCCACAAAATGCCTGGGTAATGCAGGCCATTTTGCTACTCAATATCTTATTTGTATTTTTATTTTTCAAAGAATTAAAACTGAGTACCTTCGATTCAGGGCTTGCGGCCAGTTTGGGCTTTGCCCCGGTGGCCATCAATTACGCGCTCATGTCGTTGGTGTCGGTAACTACGGTGGGAGCCTTTGATGCGGTGGGAGCCATACTGGTGGTGGCACTTATGATTGTTCCGGCAGCTACAGCTTACCTGCTTACCGATAATTTAAAAACAATGCTGTTCATTGCGGTTGCCATAGGCATTGTGTCAGCGATAGCCGGTTATTGGCTGGCTCGCTTTATCGATGCTTCCATCTCAGGCTCGATGGCCACCATGTGCGGATTTTTGTTTTTTGTGGTTTTTATCTTTGCGCCCCAGCGTGGCTTACTATCAATCCTTAGAAGAACCAGCCGCCAAAAGCTGGAGTTTGCTCAAATGACCCTTGCCATACATATTTTTAATCACAGCGGCGAAAACGACAACCTTGAGGAGCGGCGCAAAAGCCACTTGAATAAACATTTGAGCTGGGATAAAAAATTTAGCGAAGCCATCGTTCAGCAATCGCTAAATAAAGGTTTGATAAAACTGGATGGCGAGTTGATAAGTTTGACCGAAAAAGGGCAAAGTTTTGTGGTAGCTGCCCAGCGCTTGATCTCCAGCAAAAACCACCCGGAGTTTTCAAGTTTAAGAAAAGAGTTTATTATTTTCTCGGAATGACCTGGGGGTGTCCATAAAGTCAGACTGTTAAGTTTTTCACCAGTTCAGCATTTTGTGTTATTGATTATAAATCTATGGTACTTTTGTCCCTACTAAATGATACATTAGGATTTGATGGCACAAAAGTTATATTGCGTTAGACAGCTAGGCGCGTGGGTCGAAAGTTTGGCGGGCAGCGGCTGCTAGTGCGGCAGCTAGCATCAAACTTTCTTGATTTTTTGTTTCTTTTTTATCAAGAAAAAAGAACAAGAAATATTATTGTAAATGGAAAATAACTGGAAAGATTGACAGTAAGATAGATGATGCTTATCGCCTGAAAACCAAACTTACGCTTGCTCCGCCTTCATCATTATTCTTCATCAAAACCTCGCCAGAGTGAAGATTCATTATGAGCTTTGCTGTAAACAGCCCCAGCCCAAAACCATCATAAGTAACATCGGGGCCGTTTTTGTTAAAAATCTCAAACAGGCGTTCCATATCCTTTTGCGAAAAACCAGTGCCATTATCTTTAATTTCTAAAACGGTGTTTTGCTCTTCCTCGAATAGTTTGAAGGTGATATGGCTGTTGTTTTGGCTGGCCTTGATGGCATTTTCGGTAATTTGGCTAATCACGTTTTCTACCAGGTTCTTGTCGCCGCGAATGGTTTTTGCGCCATCGTTTACATGTATCTCGTATCCAAAGTGATAATTAAGAAATAGTTTCCCGGCATTTTTTGCTACTTTATGGCAAAGCTGTTCCAGATTTATCTCATCGTATTCCAGGGTGTATTTCCCTAATCGAATCTCGGTAATCAGAAGGGCTGTTTCGGCAAGCCGTATCAATCGGTTGGTTGAATGCTTCAGGATATTCAGCTCTTCGATATGCTTGGTTTGGCGTAGCGAATCGTGCAGTATTTCGGTAAAGCCGTTGATAATATTTAAGGGTGTGCGCAGTTCGTGGCTTATCAAGACCAAAAAATCGTTCTTGGCCTTTTCGAGTATCGCGAGTTTTTTATGGGCTTCCTGTACTTCGCTGGTTTTATCTTTTACGGTTTCTTCTAGATGCTGATTGAGTACTTCCAGACGCTCGCGTTGTTTTTTAAGGTCTATCTGTGTTTTTACGCGCAGTTGAAGTTCCTCTTCGTTAAAGGGCTTCACCACATAATCGTTGGCTCCCAGCCTTAGCCCTTTTATAATGCTCGAAGTATCACTTTTGGCGGTAAGAAAAATAACAGGGATGGCCTTTAGTGCATCCTCGCGTTTCAGGTTGGCACATACTTCAAAACCATCCATGCCGGGCATTAGTATGTCGAGCAGGATAAGGTCGAAGTTTTTGCGCCTGCTAACGATGGCCATGGCCTCGGCTCCGCTGGTGGCAAAAAAAACGTTGTAATGCTGGCTGTGTAGTATCTGCCCGATTATTTGAATGTTTTTTGGATTGTCATCCACAACCAAAATATTTATTTCTCTATTATTATAGAGTGCTTCCATGTTGTACCTTTCAATTTTGTGAATTGATTAAAAGTATCAGATCGGGAAATAATTGAAGCAGGGCTTTAACTTGTTCGATGTCGAAATTATTTCCTGCCTCCTCAATTTTTTCTGCATATCCGGCCAAACCATTCAGTTCGTTTTCGCGGGCAAAAACATGCAGCTCGTTGGTAAATGCCAGAATGGTGCTCATCGAATTGGATTGATAAACAGGCTCCCATTCATTTTTATTTTTGCAGGTTAAGAAATCAACTACGGCAGGCTTATAAGCATCTTTGCCGTCCAGGTAGATGGTCAACTCGTTAGCGTTGTCATCCAAGGCCTGATCCCCATCGGCTCTTTGGCGAAAGGGCAAATATTTTGAGGCTTCTGCGTAAAGCTCCTCCAGCATTACCGGCTTGGTTATCAGTCCCGAAAACAATTCGATTTCCTCATTTTCCAGCCTGTCGAAAACATTGGATGCCGAAAAGGCGATAATGTTGATGTGCCGCAGCTTCTCGTCCCCCTTTATTATTTTTGCGGCTTCCAGCCCGTCCACAATTGGCATTTTAACATCCATAAGGATAATGTCGGGCATTTCTTTTTTTGCAATATCGATGGCTTCCTGCCCATTCCCGGCTTCAAAAATTGTAACCTTTGTGTGTTCAAAGCATACTTTAATCAGGCTGCGGTTCATTTCTTCATCATCGGCAACTAAAATGCTTCCACCGGTAAATTCGTAATCCAGCTCACTGCTCAGGTCATTTGTTTTCCGTCCATGCGTTTTTTGGGCAATGCCAATCGGCACTTCCTGAAAAATTACCGTAAAGGTACTACCCACGCCTTTTTTGCTGGTAACGCTCAGCTCCCCTTTCATCATTTCGCTCAGCCGTTTGGAAATGGCCAGGCCTAATCCGCTTCCGCCCAGTTGCATTTGCTCCTTGGTGTTGACCTGCCTGAAGGATTCAAAAATTTCTTCAAGATTATCTTCCGAAATTCCTATCCCGGAATCTTCGATGCTGATTCGGATATTACAGGTGGATGAATATTGCGATCGATATTGGCCGATTTGCGGCGAATCGATGTTAATTTTTATATATCCCTCGTTAGTAAATTTGATAGCATTGCCAATCAGGTTTACCAATATCTGCCTCAAACGGATTTCATCGATCATAATCGGCGTGGGAACCTTCGGGTCGATATGTACCGTAAGCGCGAGGTTTTTTTCGGTGGCCTTTAGCAGGAATAACTCTTTGATATTGTTAATCATCAAATTTAGATCGATACTTTCGGGGTTAAGCATAATTTTCCCGGCTTCAATTTTTGACATATCCAAAATATCATTCAAAAATTTGAGCAAATTGTAGCTGCTCATCTCGATCGAGTTGAGGTATTCGAGCAGTTTTTCTTCGCCCACTTTCTTTTTAAGGATGCTGGTAAAGCCGATGATGATATTCAGGGGGGTGCGTATTTCGTGGCTCATATTGGCCAGAAAAAGCGATTTGAACTCGAGTGCTTTTTCAGTTTCTTCTTTGGCGGTTTTCAGGTTTTTGTTTACCTGTTCCAGTTCGGCTTTGCTCTTGATAAGAGCTTTGTTTTTGAGCCGTATTCGCGAAAACAAATACGTAAATGCCACACCCAGGATCACCAGCAGAAAAAGCGAGGCAAGGTAAACATTGCTAATTCGCTTTTGGCGCAGGTTGGCCTGCCGGAGTTCGAGGTTTTGGCGTTCTGTTTTCTCGCTTTGATATTTGGCTTCTATTTCGGCAATACTATTTTGCCGTTCCTGATAATTGATCGAATCGCGGATTTGCTGCATCGAATCCTTGTAAAAGTAGGCCGATTTATAATCATTGATGCTAGCGAAATATTTGTGCAGGACTAAATAAATGTATTCCCAGTTTTTGATATCATCGAGGTCTTGGGCTAATTTGCGTGCCTTGGCCAATTGTTCAAAACCATTTTCCGGGTCTTTCAGAGCAAGGTAGGCTTCAGCAATTTGGTAAAGCAACTGGAAGCTTTCCTGGGGATTTTCTTCGGGAGTAATTTCGCCCTCGGCCAGAAAAAAATATTTGAGGGATTCATAAATCAAGCGGCGGTTCTTATCATGCGAGCCTACATAAGCATAGTAAGTGCCAATGATAACGTAAATCCGGTACTTCTTAGAGCGGTCATCCACTTTTTCGGCCATATCTTTTGCTTCATTAAAAATGGTTTCGGCCTGGTCGGGATCATTTTTTTTAAGATAAATCATGCCCGAATACATTTTGGTCATGGCTATCGAAAACAGATCGACATCTTTGAGCATCTTTTTGTATTCGATCGAGCGATTGTAATATTCCAGTGCTTTATCAAGGTTTTCTGCCTCATCGTACATAATGCCGATATTGTTCAGGGTTTGGGCTATAGTAAAGGTGTCGGCGGCCATCTCGGCAACTCGCAGCGATTTCATAAAATAATTAATGGCTTCCTCATAGTTCGATTCACGATACCAGGCTCGGCCTATCCGATTGTAAAACGACCATTTGAAGCGCTGGTTGCCAATGCTGTCAGAAAAACGCAGGCCTTGCTCGCACACCTTTCTGCATGAATCATAATCCACTTTGAGCAAATGCTTAGTTGCTGTTTCATAAGCTGCCAACTTAGTAGAATCGGGGTAATGCGAGCTTTTTATTATGCCGTAAAGGCTGTCGAGATTTACCGCATAAACGCTGTGTAGGGAAAATAAGACCAAAAATGCGCATACAAACTTTTTCATGTGAAATGCTTCTTTTGTGATGCAGCCTAAGAGCGGGCTGGCAAATGTTAGAAATTGGAGTAAAATTATACATTTTTGTTAAATAAGCAAATTTTCATCAGCCAGGACTTTTGAGTAGGGAGAGGGGCGGTAGAATTAAAATCAGGATATTGCAAATTTTTTAAAAATAAATTTTGATTTTAGATAAATGATTGTACTTTTGCACCCGCTTTTGAAGCAAAGTATTTGATAAAAGCCTCGAAAAGCACTGATTGATAACTGGATATTAAAGGAAACCTGATAAGCTAAGGTGATAATAGGTTTCTAATGCTTAAACGGAAGTTTAAACATTTTACCTTGAAAGAAGAATTATACTCCTTCCTTTAATTTCCCAATATTATTTTACTTAAAAACTACCTCTGCTGAAATTATTTTTCAGTAAGTGTAAATGATTAAAGAAATTTTGTACTTTTGCCGCCCAAAAATTTTTGGGTTTAGCAAAAATTAAACCAAAGTCTTAATATGCCGACAATACAACAATTGGTTCGAAAAGGCCGCAAGAAGTTAACAGACAAGAGCAAATCACCTGCTCTTGATAGCTGTCCTCAGCGCAGGGGCGTTTGTGTACGTGTGTACACAACCACACCCAAAAAGCCGAATTCCGCTATGCGTAAGGTAGCAAGGGTGAGGCTCACTAACCAAAAAGAAGTTAACGCTTACATCCCCGGCGAAGGTCATAACTTGCAGGAGCACTCCATTGTGATGATCAGAGGCGGACGTGTTAAAGATTTACCAGGGGTAAGGTACCACATCATTCGTGGAGCCGCTGATACCTCGGGTGTGGAAGGCCGCACACAGCGCCGTAGTAAATACGGGACTAAACGCCCAAAACAAAAGAAATAATATTAACAAAGCAATAAATAAGGTAACATGAGGAAAGCAAGACCAAAAAAGAGAATTATCCTTCCCGACCCCAGATTTAACGATCAGTTGGTTACAAAGTTTGTAAACAACCTGATGCTTCAAGGTAAGAAGGATATTGCTTTCAAGATATTTTATGATGCAATTGATGTGGTTGCTGAACGCTCGAAAGAAGATGGTTTGGAAGTGTGGAAAAAAGCACTTACTAATGTAACCCCAGCCGTTGAAGTTAGAAGCCGCAGGATTGGTGGTGCAACATTCCAGATTCCTACCGACATCCCTGCAACACGTAAGCAGTCCATTGGCATGAAAAACCTGATTACGTTTGCTCGCAAGCGCAACGAAAAATCGATGGCCAAATGTCTTGCCTCCGAAGTAATGGCTGCATTCAAAGAAGAGGGTGGTGCATATAAGCGTAAAGAAGATACCCACCGCATGGCAGATGCCAACAAAGCATTCTCACACTTTAGATTTTAGTACCCAAAACGATAGAACATACCAGATAGCTGCAAAATTTTAAAACGTTAATGCCACACAACTTACAACATATCAGGAATATTGGGATCATGGCTCACATTGATGCGGGTAAAACCACAACAACGGAGCGCATACTCTATTATACCGGTATCAATTACAAGATGGGTGAGGTACACGACGGCGCAGCTACCATGGATTACATGATTCAGGAGCAGGAGCGTGGAATTACCATTACATCGGCTGCTACTACTGTGTTTTGGAACTATAAAAGTGATAAATATAAGATTAACATCATCGACACCCCCGGGCATGTCGATTTCACCGTTGAGGTTGAGCGCTCACTTAGAGTGCTCGATGGTGCAGTCGCAACCTTTTGTGCCGTAGGTGGCGTTGAACCTCAATCGGAAACCGTTTGGCGGCAAGCCGATAAATATCGTGTACCCCGAATCTGTTACGTAAATAAAATGGACAGAACCGGGGCTGATTTTTTTAAAGTCGTTGGTCAAATCAAAGACCGTTTGGGTGCAAACCCCATCCCCCTGCAAATTCCTATTGGCAGCGAAGATGATTTTACAGGTATTGTCGATTTGATTACTAATAAGGCCTATACCTGGGACGAAGAGTCGATGGGTATGACCTACAACGAAACTGAAATCCCCGAGGATATCAGCGAAATGGTTAGCAGTTACCGCACCAGCCTTATCGAGGGTGTGGCCGAGGAAAGTGATGAATTGCTTGAGAAATTTATTTCCAACCCCAATTCTATTTCCCAGGATGAAATGGTTGCCGCCATTCGCAAAGCTACCCTCGAATTAAGAATTACTCCTGTGCTGTGTGGCTCGAGCCTCCGCAATAAAGGCGTGCAGCCGCTCATCGATGCTGTTGCTGCCTATCTGCCCTCCCCGCTCGATCTTCCGCCGGTTAAAGGAATTAATTCATTTACCGAAAAAGAAGAATTCCGCGAAACCAATCCCTCGAGCAGCTTTGCTGCCCTGGCCTTTAAAATTGCTACCGATCCTTACGTTGGGCGTATTGCTTTCATCCGCGTTTACTCGGGTACATTAAAGCAGGGCGATCAGGTTCTGAATAATGGCACTGGTAAAAAAGAACGTATTTCGCGTATCATGCAGATGCACGCCAATAAGCAAAACCCTTTGGAATTGCTTGAGGCTGGTGATATTGGTGTTTTGGTTGGTTTTAAACATATTCGTACCGGCGACACGCTTACTTCCCTCGATAGTCCGATTACCCTTGAAAATATTACTTTCCCTGAACCTGTGATAAACATGGCCGTTGAGCCTAAATTCCAGGATGATGTGGATAAGCTTAACGAGTCTCTTCTAAAGTTGGTTGAAGAAGACCCCACGCTGATGTTGAAAGTAGATCAGGATACAGGCCAAACCATTTTGAGTGGTATGGGCGAGTTACATTTGGATGTTATCATGGATCGCCTACGTCGCGAGTTTAATGTTGAATCCAACAGAGGCAAACCTCAGGTAGCTTACAAAGAGGCTTTTAAAACTACCGTTAATTATCGCGAACTGTACAAAAAACAAACCGGTGGCCGTGGCAAATTTGCCGATATTACTTTCGATATTGGCCCTGCCGATGATGATAAGCCAGGTTTGCAATTTGTAAACGAAGTAAAAGGCGGACGTTTGCCCAAAGAATATATCGAAGCCACACGCAAGGGTTTCGAAAATGCTATGCTCAATGGTCCATTAGCCGGATTCTCCATTTATAATATGAAAGTCGTGCTTAAAGATGGTACGCATCATCCCGTGGATTCGGATCAGTTGGCCTTCGAAATTGCTGCTAATGTAGGATTTCGTAATGCTGCAAAAAACATTAAGCTTGCACTGCTTGAGCCTGTTATGACTCTCGAGGTTACTACTCCTGATGATTACGTGGGCGATGTTAGCGGTGATTTAAATAAACGTCGCGGACAGGTGGTCAATGTTTCGAGCGAACTTACTACCCAGGTTATCAAAGCGCGGGTTCCGCTCTCGAATATGTTTGGCTATGTTACCACACTGCGTTCCATTACATCGGGACGTGCTACATACAATCTTGAGTTTTCACATTTCGCCGAAATGCCCGGTGATTTGCTCGAAGAATTACTCTTCAAGATTAAAGGATACGTTGTAAAAATTTAGAATTTTATTTATACATAAATAACATTTAAGGTGAGTCAAAGGATTAGAATAAAGCTTAAGTCTTACGATCATAACCTGGTTGACAAATCGACCGAAAAAATCGTAAAAACTGTAAAAAGTACAGGAGCTGTAGTTAGTGGCCCCATACCGTTGCCCACGAATAAGCAAATCTTCACGGTCAACAAGGCTACGTTTGTAAATAAAAAATCCAGGGAGCAGTTCGAGTTATCATCATACAAACGACTGCTCGATATTTACAGTTCAACTACAAAAACCATCGATGCACTGATGAAACTTGAACTTCCCAGTGGCGTTGAGGTTGAGATAAAAGTATAAGTGCTGTTTGTTGCGGGTAAGAATTTTAGTAAAGAAGAACTTAACATTTTAGTATAATGTCTGGAATAATAGGAAAAAAGATTGGTATGACTGCTATTTTTGATGAAGCGGGAAAAAATATTCCCTGCACTGTCATCGAAGCTGGCCCTTGTATGGTAACCCAGGTCAAGACCAAGGTTACGGATGGTTACGAAGCAATACAGATTGCTTACGATGACAAAAAGGACAAGCATACCACCAAGGCGTTAAAGGGACATTTTGCAAAAGCTGGTGTTTCGCCCAAGAGAATTGTTCGCGAGTTTACACGTTTTGAAGCCGGCCATCAGAAGAAAGTTGGTGAAGTACTCGATGCTTCCATTTTCGTAGAAGGCGAGTATATCGATGTGGTAGGCACAAGCAAGGGTAAGGGCTTTCAGGGCGTAGTTAAGCGTCATGGTTTCCATGGCGTTGGCGATGCAACCCACGGCCAGCACAACCGTTTGCGTGCTCCTGGTTCAATAGGTGCCTCATCCTGGCCTTCACGTGTTTTCAAAGGAATGCGTATGGCAGGACGTATGGGTAACGAGCGGGTTAAAGTAATTAACCTCCAGGTAATGAAAATAGATAAAACTAATAATCTAATTGTGGTCAAAGGTGCAGTACCAGGTGCTAATGGATCATACGTAATTGTTGAAAGATGGAGCTAACAGTCTATAATATCAAAGGAGAAAAAACCGATCGTTCGGTTGTACTTGACGATGCGATTTTTGCGATTGAGCCTAACGATCACGCCATATATCTGGATGTGAAACTAATAATGGCCAATCGTCGTCAGGGAACCCATAAATCGAAAGAAAGAGCTGATATAGCCGGAAGTACACGGAAAATTAAAAAGCAAAAAGGTACCGGTACCGCGCGTGCTGGTTCTATCAAAAGCCCCGTGTTTCGTGGTGGTGGTCGGGTATTTGGCCCTCGCCCCCGCGATTATGGCTTTAAAGTTAACAAAAAGGTTAAACGCCTTGCACGTAAGTCGGCACTTTCGTACAAAGCCGGTGCTGAAAAAATTACCGTGATCGAAAAGTTTAATTTCGAGACACCCAAAACAAAAGACTTTGTTCAGTTGCTCAAGAGCTTCGAGCTTGGCGATACCAAAGTATTGTTCTTAGTGCCCGAAACCGAGCAGAGTGTTTACCTCGCGGCACGTAACCTGAAAAAGGTGAAGTTTCTTAATACCAATAATCTGAACACCTACGATGTGCTGAATGCCGGCCGGATTTTGATGGTTGAAGACTCAGTACAGGTTATTGATGAAATGTTTAGTAACTAATTTGATTTTTTTTAGAATCTAAATCCTAAGGTAACAATGAATATTCTTATTAAGCCGATAATAACCGAAAAAATGACTGCGTTGGGCGAAAAACTCAATCGGTATGGTTTTATGGTTCACAGAGAGGCTAACAAGGTTCAGATCAAAAAGGCGGTCGAAGAACTGTATGGTGTTGATGTTGTGAGTGTAAATACCATAAATTACGCAGGCAAAAATAAATCCAGATACACCAAGACCGGCCTGATTAGCGGGAAAACAAATGCAACAAAAAAGGCTATCATAACCATAGCCGATGGTGAAACAATTGATTTTTACAGCAATATTTAAGATAAATGGCTTTAAAAAAATTCAAACCGACCACCTCAAGTCAGCGCTTCAAAGTTATCAGTGCGTTTGACGAGATTACTACCAACAAACCTGAAAAGAGTTTACTGGAACCGAAAACAAGATCGGGCGGTAGGAACAATCAAGGTAGAATGACGATGCGTTACATAGGCGGCGGTCACAAACAGAAATATCGTATTATCGATTTCAAAAGAGATAAAGAAGGTGTGATGGCTGAGGTTATCACCGTGGAATACGATCCCAACCGCAGCGCACGTATTGCCCTGGTGCAATACGAAGACGGCGAAAAAAGATACATTATTGCCCCCAACGGCATTAAAGTAGGACATAAGATTAACTCGGGCAAAGGAGCTACGCCAGATGTGGGTAATGCAATGTATCTTAGCGAAATCCCCTTCGGTACGCTGATACACAATATCGAGTTGCGTCCCGGCCAGGGTGGAAAAATGGCTCGCAGTGCCGGCTCGTATGCCCAACTGATGACCCGCGATGGTAAGTTTGCAGTTATCAAACTGCCCTCGGGCGAAACGCGTATGCTGCTGCAAACATGTAAGGCTACCGTAGGCATTGTGTCCAACATGGATCATGGCCAGGAAGTATCGGGCAAAGCTGGTCGTAGCCGTTGGCTTGGCCGTCGTCCGCGCGTTAGAGGCGTTGTTATGAACCCGGTTGATCACCCCATGGGTGGTGGCGAAGGTCGTGCCTCAGGTGGCTTGCCCAGATCAAGAAATGGAATGCCGGCTAAAGGATATAAAACCCGCAGCAAGAAAAAAGCATCCAACAAGTACATCATCGAAAGAAGGAAGAAATAATAAGTAAATCTTAGATAAAATGAGTCGTTCGCTTAAAAAAGGTCCATTTATTCACTACAAGCTCGAAAAACGAGTTTTGGAAAGTCAGGAGTTAAAAAAGAAGTCGGTGATTAAAACCTGGTCGAGAGCTTCAGTCATCTCTCCCGATTTTGTTGGGGTCACCATTGCAGTTCACAACGGAAATAAATTTATTCCGGTTTATGTTACCGAAAACATGGTTGGCCACAAGTTGGGCGAGTTTGCCCCGACACGACAATTTAGAGGACACTCCGGTAGCAAAAAGTAAGCTTAATTTTTAAAAGGATTTTAAAATTATGGGATCACGTAAACAAATAGCAGCGGAAAAACGCAAGGAAGCCAAAAAAGAACTCTTTATGGCCAGCCTTAACAATTGCCCTACCTCGCCACGAAAGATGAGACTCATGGCCGACCTTATCAGAGGCAACAACGTTGAAATCGCTTTGAATGTAATGAAATTCAAACCTAACGATGCCGCCCGAAGGCTATACAAACTTATCCTCTCGGCACTTGCCAACTGGCAGGAGAAAAACGAAGGGGTACGAATGGAAGACCGTAACTTGTATGTTAAAAGCATAATGGTGGATAGTGCCCGTGTACTCAAACGCATAAGGCCTGCACCGCAGGGACGCGCTCATCGCATCCGCAAACGCTCAAACCACGTTACGCTGGTAATCGATAGCAGAGAAAATGTTTTTGCTGGTACTCAGGAATAAATTAGAATATAATAATCAATATCACAATAATTAATGGGACAAAAAACGCATCCGATAGGATTAAGGTTAGGCATCATTAAAGGATGGGACTCCAACTGGTATGGTGGCAAATCGTTTGGCGACAAACTCGTGGAAGACGATAAAATCCGTAAATATCTCAATGCCCGACTTTCAAAAGCAGGTATTGCTAAAATTTACATCGAGCGCACGCTAAAACTCGTTACCGTTACCATCAATACCGCTCGTCCGGGAATTATTATTGGTAAAGGCGGACAGGAAGTTGATAAACTAAAGGAAGAGCTTAAGAAATTGACCGGCAAAGAAATCCAGATTAACATTAGCGAAATAAAACGCCCCGAGCTTGATGCATCGCTGGTTGGAAACGCTATTGCACGTCAAATCGAAGGAAGGATTTCATTTCGTCGGGCTATCAAAACCTCCATTGCCTCTACCATGCGTATCGGTGCCGAAGGCATTAAAGTTTTAATATCCGGTCGATTGGGAGGTGCCGAAATGGCTCGTAACGAGATGTACAAAGAAGGTCGTACGCCTCTGCACACCCTGCGCGCTGATATCGATTATGCCAGTACCGAAGCCCATACTACCTACGGACGTATTGGTATCAAGGTTTGGATTTGCAAGGGCGAGATTTTCGGAAAGCCTGATGTTGTTCAGATAACTACCAACGAGAACAAGCAGAAGAGTCCTGGGGGCGGCCCTGGTGGCTCCGGTGGCAGAAGACCTGGCCGTGGTGGTGCAGGTGGCCGTCAACAACGCCAACGGAAATAGTGAATTGTTAAGTTAATCACATTTTAATAATATAGAAATGTTACAGCCAAAGAAAACGAAATTCAGAAAGCAGCAGAAGGGCAAAATGAAAGGAAATGCCCATCGGGGACATGAGTTGGCTTTCGGATCGTTCGGAATAAAAACACTCGAATCGGCATGGCTTACAGGACGTCAGATAGAAGCTGCACGTCAGGCCGTAACACGTTACATGAAACGTGAAGGACAAATCTGGATCAAAGTTTTTCCGGATAAGCCTGTAACCAAAAAACCTGCCGAGGTGCGGATGGGTAAAGGTAAAGGTGCCCCCGAATATTTCGTGGCCCGCGTTACCCCGGGGCGTATTATCTTCGAAGCCGAAGGTGTTTCGCTTATGGTAGCAAAGGAAGCACTCCGCCTGGCAGCACAAAAGCTGCCGGTATCAACAAAGTTTGTAGTTAGACGAGATTATACTGAATAAGCCTGAAATTATGAAACAAAACGTCATCAAAGAATTGTCGAACGACGATTTGCTCGAAAGGTTGGAAGAAGAAGTGAAACAACTGAATAAGCTCAAGCTGAATCACGCCGTTTCGCCGCTCGAAAACCCAAATAAAATTGTGGACTACCGCAGAACAGTCGCACGGCTGAATACTGAAATCCGCAAAAGACAACTTGAAGGAAAATTTAACTAGATTTCATTATAATGGAAGCCAAATCAACAAGAACTCTTAGGAAAGAGCGTACCGGCCTGGTAACCAGCAATAAGATGGATAAAACCATTGTGGTGCAGGTTGAACGCAGGGTTAAGCATCCGATTTACAAAAAGTTCGTTAAGAAGACAACTAAATTTTCGGCTCACGACGAAAGCAATGATTGTAACATCGGCGACACTGTGCGGATCATGGAAACCAGACCGCTAAGCAAAAACAAATGTTGGAGATTAATTGAAATTATCGAAAGAGCTAAGTAACGAGTCATGATACAGAAAGAATCCAGATTAACAGTTGCCGACAACAGCGGAGCACGCGAAGTACTTTGTATTAGTGTGCTGGGAGGTACCAGAAAACGCTATGCCGGTATTGGCGATAATATTATCGTTACCGTCAAAAATGCGATTCCCTCAGGAAACATTAAAAAAGGTACCGTTTCCAAAGCTGTGGTTGTGCGCACCCGCAAAGAAACAAGACGCCCCGATGGAACTTACATACGTTTCGACGACAACGCTGTTGTACTGTTGAATACTGGTGGTGAAATGATCGGTACACGTATTTTTGGCCCGGTGGCTCGCGAGTTACGCGAAAAACAGTACATGAAAATTGTTTCTTTGGCACCGGAAGTATTGTAAAAATAGATCAAGATGGGAAATTATAAGCTACATGTAAAAAAAGGTGATAACGTGATGGTTATCTCCGGAAACTCCAAAGGCAAGCAGGGAAAAGTCCTCTTTGTTGATGGTAAGAAAAAGACGGCCATCGTTGAAGGCGTTAATATGGCAACTAAACATGCCAAGCCCGATGCAAAAAATCCTCAGGGGGGTATCATATCCAAAGAAGCACCTATGAACCTGTCGAACATCATGGTTATTGATGGTACAGGTAAAGCTACCAGGGTTGGTCGCCGTGTAAATGAAAAAACAGGAAAAATTGTACGATATTCTAAAAAATCAGGGGAGGTAATTAAATAATGAGTTACATTCCAAGACTTAAAACTAAGTACCGCGAAGAAATTCATGCGGGCATGCTCAAAAAATTTGAGTACAAAAGCCCCATGCAGGTACCCAGGTTGTTGAAGATTTCGATTAACCAGGGCTTGGGCGGTGCCATAGCCGATAAGAAAATTATCGACAACGGGATAAACGAAATTTCGCTTATTTCAGGCCAAAAAGCTGTGCCTACAAAATCGAAAAAGGACATCTCGAACTTTAAACTACGTAAAGGAATGCCCATAGGTGTGCGCGTAACACTGCGCCAAAACCAAATGTACGAATTCCTCGACCGTTTGATCTCGGTAGCAATACCACGTATTCGCGACTTTAGAGGTATCAACGATAAGGGATTTGATGGCCGCGGAAATTATTCGCTCGGAATTACCGAACAGATTATTTTCCCTGAGATTGTGATGGACAAAGTTCAAAACATCAACGGTATGCACATCACCTTTGTTACCAGTGCCGAAACCGATAAGGAAGCACTTGAATTGTTAAAAGCATTTGGAATTCCATTTAAAAATCAAAACTAACTTGATTTATGGCTAAAGAATCAATGAAAGCAAGAGAAGTCAAACGAAAAAAACTCGTTGACCAATACGCAGAAAAGCGTGCCGCCCTCAAAGCAGCTGGCGATTATACTGCACTGCAAAAACTGCCCAAAAATTCCTCGCCCGTGCGCATGCACAATCGCTGTCAGCTATCAGGACGACCCAAGGGATACATGCGTCAGTTTGGAGTTTCGCGTATCAACTTTCGCGAAATGGCTTTACAGGGTTTGATACCCGGAGTAAAAAAAGCAAGTTGGTAATAAATAGTAAGAATTAATATAAATACAGGAGTAATGTTCACTGATCCGATTTCAGATTACCTCACCCGGCTTAGAAATGCTATCATGGCCAACCACCGTGTTGTAGAGATACCGTCCTCCAAAATGAAGAAGGAATTAACTAAAATTCTCTTTGAGAAAGGTTACATCCTTAATTATAAATTTGAAGATGATATATTTCCCTCGGTTATCAAAATCGCTTTGAAATACCATCCGGTATCTAAGCTGGCTGCTATCACCTCGTTGAAGCGTGTAAGCTCACCCGGCCTCAGGCAATACGTTGGTCATAACGACCTGCCACGGGTACTCAATGGCTTGGGAGTGGCTGTTATCAGCACTTCGCGTGGCCTGATGACCGACAAGGAAGCCCGTACACAAAAAATTGGCGGAGAAGTAGTTTGTTATATCAGCTAATAAGAGGAGCTTAAAAATGTCAAGAATAGGAAAATTACCGATAACATTGCCTCAGGGAGTTGAGGTAAAAGTAGGCGATAATAATATTGTTACCGTAAAAGGCAAATTAGGAGAGCTAACTCAAAAAGTAGATCCGGATATCACCATTGCCATTGAAGATGGTCGCGTGGTGCTCTCGCGCCCCACCGAGCAAAAAAGGCATAAGTCCTTGCACGGTCTGTACCGCTCCATACTTGCCAATATGGTACACGGAGTTTCCGAAGGCTTTAAAATTACCCAGGAACTGGTAGGCGTTGGTTACAAGGCTGTGGCCAAAGATCAACAACTTGAACTGGCCTTAGGTTATTCGCACAATATAGTATTGGTTCTGCCTCCCGAAGTTAAGGTGGAAACGGTTACCGAACGCGGAAAGAATCCAAAGATTCATCTTAGCTCGGCCGACAAACAGCTCGTTGGGCAAGTCGCCGCTAAGATTCGATCGCTGCGTAAGCCTGAGCCTTACAAAGGTAAAGGTATTAAGTATCTTGGAGAAGAGATTAAACGCAAAGCAGGTAAAGCTGCTGCCAGTTAATAGTTAGTCAAATAAGTTATTAATTAGAAAAAAAACTCCATTGTAAAATGGCAATAAAAGATAGAAAGCAATACAGAAGGTTTCGCATTAAAATGCGCCTGAGAAAAACCATCTCAGGCTCACCTGAACGCCCACGGCTTTCGGTGTTTAGAAGCAATCGCGAAATTTATGCCCAGGTAATTGACGACCTTAATGGCAGAACATTGGTAGCAGCAAGCTCCAAAATCAAAGAGCAAACGAAGGTGAGTAAGACCCAAAAGGCTCAAGATGTTGGTTTGGATATTGCCAAAAAAGCCATTGATGCCGGTATCGAAACAGTAGTTTTCGATCGTAACGGCTATCTCTACCATGGACGGATTAAAACTTTAGCTGAGGCAGCCAGAAAAGGGGGCCTAAAATTTTAAGAAATTATGACAAACGCAAACGTTAAGAGAGTTAAGTCGAGCGAAATCGATTTTAAAGATAAGCTTGTAAGCATTCAAAGGGTTACTAAGGTAACCAAAGGTGGACGTACCTTTAGCTTTTCCGCTATTGTTGTAGTAGGCAACGAAAACGGCGTGGTAGGCTACGGACTTGGCAAAGCCAAAGAAGTTACCTCGGCTATCGCTAAAGGCATCGATGATGCGAAGAAAAACCTCATCAAAGTACCCGTGTTCAACGGAACACTTCCTCACCAGGCTATCGGAAAATATAGCGGAGCCAACGTTTTTATGAAACCTGCTTCGGCTGGTACTGGTGTAATTGCCGGTGGTGCTATGCGTGCTGTGTTCGAGAGTGTGGGTATCAAAGATGTGCTGGCAAAGTCAAAAGGCTCGTCAAACCCCCACAGTGTGGTTAAAGCTACTATCAATGCCCTGCTGCAAATGCGCGATCCCTACACTGTATCGCAAATGCGTGGTATTCCACTGGAGAAGGTGTTTAACGGATAATCGAAATTTGATAATTTACCATACCTATGAGTAAGATAAAAATAAAGCAGGTGCGTAGCGGAATAGGACGCACCCTTAGGCAAAAAAGAACCTTACAGGCTCTTGGTCTCAAGCGCATAAGTGGCGTTGTTGAGCACGAAGCTACTCCACAAATCGTTGGAATGGTCAACAAAGTGAAACATTTAGTTGTAGTTGAAGAATTATAAACAGTCTTAACCCATACAATATAATGGATTTAAGTAATTTAAAACCGGCAGAAGGTTCAACCAAGAACAGGAAAAGAATCGGCCGTGGCCAGGGCTCCGGCAGAGGTGGTACCTCAACAAGAGGACATAAGGGCGCGAAATCGAGATCGGGTTATAAGCAAAAATTAGGCTTCGAAGGAGGTCAAATGCCGCTTTACCGTCGTATTCCTAAAGGGGGTTTCAAAAATATTAACCGCAAAGAATATCTCGGTATCAACCTCGATGCATTGCAAAAACTTACCAGCGAGAAAAATATTACGGTCTTCGATCTTAATGTATTTATCGAAAACGGTATGGCTCAGAAGAACGACCTTATCAAAATTCTCGGCCGTGGTGAGCTTACAAGCAAAGTGGAAGTTACAGCCAATGGCTTTTCAAAAACAGCACAGGAAGCAATCGAGCAACAAGGTGGTGTTGCGACAAAAATCTAATTTTTGATGAAAAGATTTATTGAAACTATTCGTAATATCTTTAAGATTGAAGACCTAAGAAATAGGATAGCCTATACCTTGGGTATCATCTTACTGTACCGTTTGGGATCGTACGTAGTACTCCCCGGTGTTGATCCCGCGATGTTAGGCGCTCTTGAGCAACAAACCTCCAGCGGTTTGTTGGGGCTGCTCAACATGTTTTCGGGTGGCGCGTTTTCTAATGCCTCCATTTTTGCATTGGGTATTATGCCTTACATTTCGGCATCTATCGTAGTGCAATTGTTGGGTATGGCAATTCCCTATTTCCAGCGTTTGCAGAAAGAGGGCGAAAGTGGCCGTAAAAAAATTAATCAGATCACCCGTTATCTTACTGTGATCATTTTAGTTTTCCAATCGCCTGCTTACATAGCCAATATCGTGAGCCAGTTGCCGGCCGAAGCCATTTATCCCTTCGACCCGCTGCATACTGGGCATTCGGTATTTTCATTCTTCGGCATATCGTCCATTATAATGCTTACTGCAGGCTCTATGTTTGTGATGTGGCTGGGCGAAAAAATTACCGATAAAGGAATTGGAAATGGTATTTCGCTCATCATTATGATAGGTATTATTGCCCGTTTGCCTTTTGCATTGTTTGGCGAGTTTATTTCGCGCATGGAAGAAGCGGGTGGTGGCCTTGTAATCTTTATTGTTGAAATCCTTATCCTTGTTGGTGTTATCCTGGTTACCATATTGCTTGTACAAGGCACACGCCGCATACCGGTACAATACGCCAAGCGAGTGGTTGGCAATCGTCAGTACGGCGGTGTACGTCAGTATATCCCACTTAAAGTTAACGCTGCCGGTGTAATGCCTATCATTTTTGCCCAGGCAATTATGTTCCTTCCGCTTACTATTGCTCAATATGCACAGTCGGAATCGCTTACAGGATTTGCTTCTACCTTTACCAACATCAATGGTTTTTGGTACAACTTCGTATTTTTTATGATGATAGTAATTTTCACTTACTTTTACACGGCCATTACGGTTAACCCGAATCAGATGGCTGAAGATATGAAAAAGAATGGTGGATTTATCCCAGGTGTTAAACCCGGTCGACGCACTTCCGAGTTTATCGATACAGTGATGTCGCGGATAACATTCCCGGGATCGATGTTTTTGGGATTGGTGGCTATTATGCCGGCCTTTGTGAGCCTGATTGGTGTTAATGCCCAATTTGCGCAGTTTTACGGCGGTACCTCACTTTTGATTTTGGTGGGTGTTGTTCTGGATACGCTATCACAAATTGAAAGCCACCTCTTGATGCGCCACTATGATGGCTTAACCAAGAGTGGACGAATTAAAGGAAGATCATCCTCGGGAATGTAATCCCGAAATTTAAGAACCTTGCATACGATGGCTTTAATAAAACAAAGCAACGAAATAGAATTAATTAGAATAAGTTCATTACTTGTTGGTAAGACCTTAGCCGAAGTTGCTAAGCACATTAGACCGGGCGTTACAACCGCTTATCTCGATACGATTGCCGAAACCTTTATTCGCGATCATGGTGCTAAACCTGGATTTAAAGGCTATGGTGGTTTTCCGGCTACACTTTGCACCTCTGTTAACGATCAGGTTGTGCATGGTATTCCGGGAAAGTACACCCTTAAAGATGGCGATGTGATTTCGGTTGATTGTGGTGTTAAGAAGGATGGCTATTATGGTGATTCAGCTTTTACCTTTACCGTTGGCGAGGTTAGCGAAGATATTAAGCTACTCTTGCAACGAACGCGCGAATCCTTATACATTGGCATCGAAGCCGCTGTTGCAGGTAACAGGGTTGGCGATATTGGCTGGCACATTCAGCAGTATTGCGAATCGTTTGGTTACGGCGTAGTTCGCGATTTGGTAGGACATGGGATGGGAACCAATTTGCATGAGAAACCTGAGGTGCCTAATTTTGGCCGCAGGGGCAAAGGTAAGGAGCTAAGAGATGGGATGGTGCTGGCCATCGAGCCGATGATTAACCTGGGTAAACATAAGGTGTATCAAATGCGCGATGGATGGACTATCAAGACCGATGACGGCTCGCCTTCGGCACACTTCGAGCACGACATAGTTGTGCACAAGGGCAAGGCCGAAATTTTATCAACATTCGATTTTATCGATGAAATAATACAGAATAAAAATTAACAGATATTAGTAAGATTTATGGCTAAACAGGCAGTAATTGAACAAGATGGCACGGTGATCGAATCATTGGGTAATGCAATGTTCAGAGTTGAACTGGAAAACGGGCATGTAATTACCGCCCACATTTCGGGCAAGATGCGCATGCACTACATAAAGATTCTTCCTGGCGATCGTGTTAAAATTGCCATGTCGCCCTACGACTTATCCAAAGGTAGAATTACATTCAGGTACAAGTAATTAATTAAAGTTATGAAAGTAAGAGCTTCGATCAAGAAAAGAACCGCCGATTGTAAAATTGTGCGCCGTAAAGGCAGATTGTACGTGATTAACAAGAAAAATCCTAAGTACAAACAAAGACAAGGTTAATAATCAATCAAATCAAACAATAAATTATGGCACGTATTGCAGGTGTTGACATACCACGAAATAAAAGAGGCGTAATTTCGCTGACCTATATCCATGGAATTGGACGTAGTCTTGCTGCCGAAATCCTTGTTAGAGCCGAGGTGGATGTGAACAAAAAAGTAGAAAACTGGGACGATGACGAGCAGAATCGCATCCGGGGTTTGATAAGTGATGAGTACAAAGTGGAAGGCGCCTTGCGTTCGGAAGTTCAGATGAACATCAAGCGGCTTATGGATATTGGTACTTATCGTGGTATCCGCCACCGTTTGGGACTGCCTCTTCGCGGTCAGTCAACAAAAAACAATGCACGTACCCGTAAAGGTCGTAAGAAAACGGTTGCTAACAAAAAGAAAGCACCAACAGGTTAATAATTAACCACTGTTTTTTTTGCATATAATAAGTAAGAAATAGATAACAAGATGGCAAAATCAGGTAAACCAGGAAGAAGTACCAAAAAAAGAGTTGTTAAGATTGAACCCATGGGCAGGGCTTATGTCAGTGCTTCGTTCAACAACATTATCATTACTTTGACCAATAGTGCAGGCCAGGTTATTTCGTGGTCCTCATCCGGTAAAATGGGTTTTAGAGGCTCCAAGAAAAATACCCCTTACGCTGCTCAAACTGCCGCCGAAGATTGTGCAAAAACTGCCTACGATCTCGGTTTAAGGAAGGTGAAAGTGTATGTTAAAGGGCCCGGTTCAGGTCGCGAATCTGCAATCCGAACTATCCACTCTTCGGGTATCGAGGTGGTTGAAATTAACGATGTTACTCCATTGCCACACAATGGCTGTCGTCCTCCCAAAAGAAGAAGAGTATAATTTAAATTGATTATCATTTAAAAAAGAAGCATAAGATGGCAAGATACATAGGGCCAAAAACAAGAATATCACGAAAATTTGGCGAGCCAATTTTTGGAGCTGATAAGTATTTCGAGAAGAAAAGCTATCCCCCCGGACAACATGGCTTGAATAAAAGAAGAAAGAAGCCTTCTGAATACGGCATTCAGCTTGCCGAAAAGCAGAAAGCAAAATATACCTACGGTATCCTCGAAAAACAATTCCGCAATACTTTTAAGAAAGCATCGCGCAAAAAAGGGGTAACCGGTGAGGTGCTGTTGCAATTAATCGAATCGCGTCTCGATAATGTAGTTTATCGCCTGGGCATTGCCCCTACACGTGCCGGAGCACGCCAACTGGTGGGCCACCGTCATATTACGGTAAACGGAAAAATTTCTAATGTGCCTTCGATGAGTGTGAAACCTGGTGATGTGGTAGCTGTTAGAGAACGCTCGAAATCGCTGGAACCCATCAACGAATCGCTGGCCTCGCGCGGCAGTAGTTTTTCGTGGCTGGAATGGGACAGTGAAAAATACGCAGGCAAATTTCTGAATTACCCCGAAAGGGAAGAAATTCCTGAAAACATCAATGAGCAGCTCATCGTTGAGCTTTACTCAAAATAATAGTTGAACAATCACTTTTTAATCATAAAAACCAAAAGGTTTAAACTATGGCAATATTAGCATTTCAACAACCCGACAAAGTGATCATGGTTGAATCAGATGATTACCGTGGTAAGTTCGAGTTCAGGCCTTTGGAGCCGGGATTCGGGATTACGATCGGCAATTCTCTGCGCCGTATCCTGCTTTCTTCGCTCGAAGGGTTTGCCATTACAAATATCAGAATTGACGGTGTTGAACAGGAATTTTCTACCCTCAAAGGTGTTGTAGAGGATGTAACTGAGATTATTCTTAATCTTAAGCAAATCCGGTTTAAAAGATTGGTTGAGGACGATTCCGTTGAAAAAATCCACATCGTTATTTCGGGACAGGAAACTTTTAAAGCCGGCGATATCAACAAGTATCTCTCGGTATTTCAAGTACTAAACCCCGATGTGGTGATATGCTCGATGGATCCTTCGGTGAAACTGTCGATTGAACTTACTATCAACAAAGGTCGCGGATACGTGCCCGCCGAAGAAAACAAGGAGCTTAATGCTCCTTTGGGTACCATCGCCATCGACTCCATTCACACCCCAATCAAAAACGTTACTTTCTCGATCGAGGATTTCAGGGTTGAACAAAAAACCGACTACGAAAAACTCATCATGGACATCCTTACCGATGGATCGATTCGCCCCAAGGAAGCACTTAAAGAAGCTGCAAAAATCCTGATCCATCACTTTATGTTATTCTCTGACGAGAAGATTACCTTGGAACGCGAAGAGAAAAATGTAACCGAGGAGTTTGACGAAAACTCATTACACGTTCGTCAATTGCTCAAAACTAAGCTCGTGGACATGGATCTTTCCGTTCGGGCACTCAACTGCCTGAAAGCTGCCGATGTGGAAACCCTGGGCGATTTGGTGGCCTTCAACAAAAATGACTTACTCAAATTCCGCAACTTTGGTAAGAAATCACTTACCGAGTTGGAAGAATTGGTTAAATCCAAAAGCCTGGAATTTGGTATGAATGTTTCGAAATATAAATTAGACAAGGAATAAACGAACAATGAGACATCGTAAGAAATTCAATCACCTAAGCAGGACAAGTTCGCACCGCAAAGCTATGCTTTCGAATATGGCTACATCCTTGATCTTGCATAAACGTATTAATACAACTACTGCCAAAGCCAAGGCATTGCGTATGTATGTCGAACCGCTGCTTACACGCTCCAAAGAAGATACTACCCACTCGCGTCGTATGGTTTTTAGCTATCTGCAAAGCAAAGAAGCCGTGAACGAACTTTTTAGAGAAGTGGCTACCAAGGTAGCCGACCGTCCCGGTGGATACACAAGAATTATTAAAATGAATCACCGTTTGGGCGATAATGCGGATATGTGTATTATCGAGTTGGTGGATTATAACGAAATCCTGCTTGCCGGTGGTGCTGCCGACGACAAGAAAACTGCCGGTAAACGCCGTAGAAGAAGAGGCACAGGTACCACAAAAACTAAGGAACAAACACCTGCTCCTAAGGCTAAGAAAGCCGAAGAAAAAGCACCTGTGGAGGCAGTGAAAACTGAAGTTGCTCCCGAGGCTGCAAAATTGGAAGAAGCTCCTGCTAAAGTGGAAGCTGAAAATACTGAAGCACCTATTGACGAAGTAAAAGCCGACAATAAGCTTGCGGATGACGATAGTAAAAAAACAGAAGAAGAAGGCGAAAAGTCATCAGAAGATAAGAAAGCTGATTAATTTTTTTCTGGTTTAAAAACTTGATAAGGATGAAGCATTTTTTGCTTCGTCCTTTTTTCGTAAATGATTACATATTTTTTTTTAAAACTTTATACAATGAGTACAATTATTAATATCCATGCAAGACAAATCCTCGACTCACGGGGAAATCCTACCGTTGAGGTAGATGTGCTAACCGAAAATGGCGTAATAGGCCGTGCTGCTGTCCCCTCGGGTGCTTCAACCGGCATACACGAAGCTGTTGAATTGCGTGATGGCGACAAAAGTCGTTTTATGGGCAAGGGCGTTGGCAAAGCCGTACACAATGTAAATACCGTCCTCAAAGAAGAACTGGAAGGTATGTACGTTGACGATCAGATTGCCCTCGACCGCAAAATGATCGAAATCGATGGCACGCCCAACAAAGCCAATCTCGGTGCCAATGCTATCCTGGGCGTATCCTTGGCTTGTGCCAAAGCTGCTGCCATCGAAACCGGGCAGCAACTATTTCGCTATGTGGGCGGACCAGGTGCCAACACCCTGCCTATCCCCATGATGAACATCCTTAACGGCGGATCGCACGCCGACAACAGCATCGACTTCCAGGAGTTTATGATCATGCCCGTGGGTGCACCCACCTTTAGCGAGGCACTGCGTATGGGTTCTGAGGTTTTTCATAACCTAAAATCGGTACTCAAAAAAATGGGTCACTCTACCAACGTTGGCGATGAAGGCGGTTTTGCACCTAACCTCAAGTCGAATGAAGAAGCTATAAAAGTAGTGCTCCAGGCCATCGAAAAAGCCGGCTACAAACCCGGCGAGGATATCTTCCTGGCACTCGACCCGGCTTCAGCCGAATATTACCTGCCCGAAGAAAATGTGTATCACCTTAAATGGTCAACCGGCGATAAACTAAGCCCCGCACAAATGGTAGACTTTTGGGACGACTGGGTTAAAAAATACCCCATCATCTCCATCGAAGATGGCATGAGCGAAGACGACTGGATCGGATGGAAACTGATGACCGACAAAATGGGCAAAAAAATCCAGTTGGTGGGCGACGATCTTTTCGTTACCAACACCAAACGCCTGAAACAGGGAATCGAACAAGGAGTGGCCAACTCTATCCTGGTTAAATTGAATCAGATTGGTACACTCACCGAAACCATCGAGGCAGTAAATATGGCTTACCGCAATTCGTACACCGCCGTTATCAGCCACCGCTCGGGCGAAACCGAAGATACTACCATCGCCGACCTGGCCGTGGCATTGAATACCGGCCAGATCAAAACCGGTTCTTCCAGCCGCACCGATCGTATTGCAAAATACAATCAACTGCTGCGTATCGAAGAGAGCCTGGGCGAAACAGCTTACTACCCCGGAAAAGATTTTAAATACGCTAAATAATTTAACGCATTTTAAATGGTTTATTCCTGTCAGGGTTTTACTTTTGTAAACTTCGACAGGAATTTTTTTTTATTAATATTTAATACCCAATAGTTATGAAAAGTATGATTAAACGAATTTCAGTGCTGGCATTTTTGTTAATGATTTTTGTGGCCACCGATGGTATGGCTCAGCAGTGTGCCTACTTTTATCCCACCGTTAAGGGCACAAGCCTCGAATACACCTTTTATAATAAAAGGGATAAAGCAACCGGAAAGCAAATACAAAAAGTGGTGAAATCCAAACAGGAGGAAGGGGCAACCGTATTAACTATCGAGGCTTCGCACAAAGACAATCGTGCGGAAAAAGCCGTAGAAACTACCTTTGAGGTGAAATGCGATGAGGGCAAGTTTTATATGAATATGAGCGATTTTGCTTCGGCCTTCAACTATCAGCAATATCAAAATCAGCCCAACATCGATGTAAATATCGAATCGGATGGTTTGTATTATCCCGCCAATTTAACGGTGGGTCAGGTTCTGCCAGAGGGCAGGGTACAAATCGACATTGCAGCCAACGGCATCAATATGTTTGGTACTACCGTTTCGGTTATCAACCGGAAAGTGGAAGGCAAAGAAACCATCGAAACCCCGGCGGGAAAATTTGAGTGTATAAAAATCTCAGCCGATGTGATCACCAAATCAGCCGTCAACAGCGAAAACAAAACCATACAATGGCTGGCCGAGGGCGTTGGAGTGGTAAAAAGCGAAAACCAAAATAAAGACGGCAAGATGATTTCCTATCAGTTGCTCACCAAAATTCAGGAGTAAGCTGAATTTCTTTGTGCTTGCCTGCACATCCGGGCTTTTAGCAAAGCCAAAATAATTACAATAAAAAGCTCCCTTCGCGGAGTTTTTTTTTGCTTTGAAAAAAGCACCGGAGAGGGGGCTCTCCGGCGCAGAAAGAGGGAGGGTTTCGGTTAAAAGCCCTCATAAGAAAGGGAAAAATTTTGTGTGGCTTTTAATAGATAAGCTTTGCCAGGCTCCAAAGTCTGAAGCGTGTAAACTTTCTGCTCGGGCCAAAAAACTTGCAGCCCTACAACATCTTTGATGATTTCGATCTTATTATGGTTTCCTGAAACCAGGCTTTCGATCCCATTTTCTGCATCATCGAGCACAGGTATTAAATTCCAGCCTGTATTGAAATTTCAAGTCGATCAGGTCGAAAGCCTGTAATATCCAGCGAGACTGTATTATTTATCGTATGCCGGAAACGGAAATGAGAAAACCACATCTTCCACTTCCAGGATTCATAGCCTGCTTTAAATTTGGACAAATTATTACTGAAACACCAAACTACCATCCGTATTCATCTTGATGAGATAAGCCTTGCCCGGTTCAAAAAAGTAAAGCGTCTGGATATTCTTGGTTGGCCAGTAAACCTCGCAGCCTACGGCTTCTTTAACAATTTCAAAATCCAGGTTCATCATGATTTCATCCATAAAAAAAACATTATTCAAAGGTACCGGTACAAGATTCCATCCTGCTTCAAGTGGTATGGCGTGGTTCGGATTGGGATTTCCGCAAATTATCAACTGAACATCATCAGTAACTTTGATGAAATAGCCTGATTGAGTATCCCAGTCTGACCCTGGAGCAATTCCAAATGCCGGAGCGTAAACATTTGAAAAGTTGTAAACGATCCCAAGATCGCTTTGAATAGGATTGAACATGGTTTCCATCTGTGGTATCGAAGGAATCAAATAGGATGAAATACCCGACCAACCTGAAGGAATAAGAATAGATTGGCTGGTGTTACATTCCTGATTTGTAATGCTCCCGCTAATTGTAGCAACCGCAGGACTGCCGGCATTGAATAGAAAGGAGGAAAAACTCAAGGGGGTAGCTCCATTTAGTAGTTGCAAATTAAATAATAATTTTAATAAAATCCCTGCCCCGCTTAGGGGATAAGCCCCGAAAGCACCTACCGTCATCTGATTTTCTGAACTCACATTTACCATGACAGACCACCCGTTGGCACCGCTGATTGTGCCAGTAGTTAAGAAATAGGGGCTTTCAGGCAATATTACGTTTTGATCAAATTCGATAACGAATTGATAAGCAATTACATTTAAGCCACTCAAATTTTCAGTCGTCACCGGAATTTCTATGGTGGTACCAGCAGGGCTTGAAAAATTGAGATCAGGTAAGTTTATCAAAACCTGTCCATTAAGCTGAACGGTTACCAGGAGCAGTATTAATAACTTAATCGATTTTCGATTCATGAGATTTGCTGTTTTTAAGATTGTGAGTGAATAGCTATAATTATGTAAATCAAAAACTACTACCTTTCAGATAACAGGCTTTTTTATAAACTGCCCATGTTATCTGAAAGGTAATAGTTTGTAAAAACTACTTTAATCGTCAATAAATAAGATTTACTTTTATCTGTTCGATCGACTCGGTGCTTCTCATTCTGATGATATACCAGCCTTGTTTAATTGCAGTCCCCGTATCGCTATCCCCGTTCCAAACCACTTTAAAGTAGCCCGTGTCGTGGACGCAATCGGCCAGGGTTTTTACATTTCTTCCCAACTGATCCAGTACTTCAACTTTTATCTGACCTTTTTGCTCAACGGAATATTCAATTGAGGTAGAGGTATTAAATGGATTTGGAAAGGCTATTAAATTGCCCTGAATCTTCGCGGAGCCTGATGTGCTTTCATACAAAACTATATCAGGCAAGGCCTCATTATTTAGCATGATATTGTCGAATGTGAGAACCGCTCCATCCTTCAAAAAATTCAGGTGAAATACGAGTGGCAGGTCTTTAGTTAACACGCCGAGAGGATTGATGATAGCCACCCTCGTTTTGTTTTCATTTACCGGATTGGAATACATGAGGTAACCAATGGGCAGGTTTGGAATTGCAAAATTTTGAATGCTTGCATTCGGACTTATTATATCAAACGACAAGGCATAAACCTGTGTTTGCGCTTCGATACCCGATAATTCGATTTCGGCGATAGAAGTGAATTGCGAATGTTTTAGTATTTTGATTCTTGCGTTAAATTTGTAGTGATCCGGCAGCTTCTCAGCATAGCCAAATTTTGCATCAAAACAAGTTTCAACTCCGGCAGGCATCGGCAATCCTATTGCTTCACGCAAAGTTAATGCTGCGTCAAAAGCAGTGATCAAATCATCTTCGTTTACATCTGCATTGACTGCCCCTTGCTCAGGAAGTATTATCAAACCTATGCCATGCTGTACGATAAGGGCGGCATCGTAAGCCTGAATGATACCATTTTCGTCTGCATCACCGCATACCTTTGGTTGTATCAGTACGTTTCCGTTGATGGTTTGAACCGCAGGATTACCCGCATTAAATGTAAAATCGTTGAAAGTAACTGCTGTTTGCTGACCTAAATCACCCATAGCATCGAATTTTAATTTTAGAAGTCCACCGGAGCCGGATAATTCCTGAGCACCATAACCACCAACCACCAACTGTCCGGGATTATTTGGATTGGCCGAAACCGACCATCCTGCTGCACCTGCAATGGTTCCTGTTGTAATCACAAAAGGATCAGATGGAGCAATCACTGCCTGGTTAAAAGACAGGGTAAACTGAAACGAGATTATCCCACGCCCTGAAACATCGCTTACAAAAATAGGTAATTCAAAGATTGTGTTCTTTTTGATGGTGGTATCCGGCAGGTTTACCATTACAGTTTCCGGCAGGGTATAGCTCGCAAGATAGGTGCCGTTGGCTACAATATTGAAAGTGATGGCAAGGTTCGTTGAAAAATCTGCTCCGTTTTTCAACCATTTTTCAAAAACATGGCCATTGGCTGTGGATGGAGCAGTGAGGGTGACACTTGCATTATTCAGACCTCCTGACCTGTGCTTGATTTCCAGATAGTTTAGGAGCCTTTGCTCG
>CAZGAO010000015.1:0-70904 GCA_964523795.1 uncultured Lentimicrobiaceae bacterium | reverse complement strand
AAAGTTGTAAAGTGAAGCCAAAAATTAAGAAACTGAAAAGTATTATTTTGATTTTGTCAAGCAATGGTCTGAGAAATTAAAGCTCAAAAGTAGTATTTTCAAAATCCACCTGTGAAAATTTGCATAATTCTGGCAAACAAATCCAACAATATTATTTACTTTTACTATTTTTGATTTGATATTCAAATTGGATTTTGGTAAAATAAATCCTTTTTGGATTACAAAAATGGTGTTTTGATTATGGAAGAATACCTCAAGATTTACATATTTCAAAAGGCATTAGTTATGGGCTATGATTCTTTAAGCAAATAAAAAACCGAAGAATTCCTGATCAATCAATAAATTGGATAAAAAATGAATAACCTTATCGAAACATTGCACAGCGTTTCCAGTAAATTACCTGATATTGAAAATGAATCCCAGATTTATCAGATACTAAATGATGGAATAAAGCAGATTCTTCCTAATTCATATTTTATTATTACCAAGCTTCAGCCCGATGATATGAACTTTCGGATAACACATAGCTTTGGGTTCGATAAATATTTTACAGCCATAAAAGCACTACTTGGAAAAGATCCTTTTCAAATGGATTTTCCTTTTGACAATTTATCAGAACAAAAACAAAAACAGTTTGAAAGCAGAAAACTTTATCATGCTTCTGGAGGGATATATGAAATTGCAATTGGAAAGGTTAATAAAACAATTTGTAAAACGATTGAAAAAATCCTTGGCATTTCTGAAGTTTATGCCATCAGTTTTTGTGTTGGTAAAAACTATTTTGGAGGTTCATCTCTTTTTATCCCAAAAGCAACCATCGAATCGGGTAAGTTGAGCAAGGAATGCATACTTACCATTGAAAGCCTTGCCTCTCAGGTTTCGTTTGCAATTAGCAAATTACGTGATTTCGAAGCATTAACAAAAAATGAAAATGAATTAAAAGAAAGCGAATTACGGTGGCAATTTGCCATAGAAGGCAATTCTGATGGATTGTGGGACTGGAATTTAATTACCAACAAAGTGTTTTTTTCTGAGCAATGGAAAAAAATGTTAGGTTTTTCTGCAAATGAAATATCCAACAATATAGAAGAGTGGAGCAAAAGAGTTCACCCTGATGACGTAAAAAAGGTTAACGAAGATGTTGATAATCATTTAAACGGAATTACCGATTATTACGAAAATGAACATCGTGTACTGTGCAAGAATAATACTTACAAATGGATTTTAGATAGAGGGAAAATTATTTCATATACTGCTGATAATAAACCAGCAAGAATGATTGGAACCCATTCTGATATTTCTGAACGTAAAAAAACGGAAGAAGAACTTGAAAAATCAGTTTCGTTATTAACTGCAACACTCGAATCAACTGCCGATGGCATTCTGGTAGTTGATCACAATGGCAAATTCGCATCATACAACAATAAATTTAAGGAGCTTTGGCATGTTCCGGATTCAGCCATTTCAAAACATGATATCGATGAAGAACCGTTAATGCCAATCGCGCTGAATCAATTATCAGATCCCGATAGTTTTCTGGCTAAAGTTAAGGAATTGTATTTGAGTAAAGATACGTCTTTTGATTTATTACATTTTAAAGATGGCCGGATTTATGAGCGCTATTCACAAGCTCAGATATTGGACGGGAAAAGCCTTGGCCGTGTTTGGAGTTTTCGTGATGTTACCGAACATAATAAAGCAGAACTTGAATTAAAAGAGAGTGAACAAAAGTTTAGAAACGTATTTGAACAAGCAACAATTGGCCTTTAGCGAACATCGCCAGAGGGAGAAATCCTCTTTGCAAACCCAGCTTTAGTAAATATGCTGGGCTTTGATTCATTGGAACATTTAAAGGAAAGAAACCTGAAGGAGTCTGGTTTTGTAGATGATTTAACACGCTCGGAGTTTATCAATATCATAAATAAAAAAGGGCTCGTAATTAATTTTGAATCCTCTTGGATAAAAAAAGATGGGACATGTATTCAGGTTTCCGAAAATGCCCGGGCTATTTATGATGATAAAGAAAATATTGTTTTTTACGATGGTGTTGCAGCCGACATTACCGAGCGAAAAACAGCAGAAAAAATGCTGAAAGAAAGTGAAGAGAGGTGGAAGGCCCTGGTTCAGGATAATCCTAATTTGGCTCTTCAGGGATATGATAAAAATGGAAAAACGATATACTGGAATAAAACTTCTGAAAGCTTTTATGGATATTCATCCGAAGAAGCAATAGGTGTTGATCTTACCGACTTAATAATTCCCGATGAATTAAAGGGCCATGTTCGTGATGCGATTAAGGAAATGTTTACAACTAAAACACCTATTCCAGCCAGCGAGCTTAAACTTATGTGCAAAGATGGTTCTTTGTTGGATGTGTTTTCAAGTCATTCATACTTCCAAGTACCTGGTCGTGAGCCTGAGATGTATTGCTTAGATGTTGACATATCAGAGCTCAAGCAAGCAGAAAATGCGTTGAAAGAAAGTGAAGAGAAGGCACGGCAAAACAATGAACTTCTTCGTTCAATTATGGAGAGTCCAAAAGGAATGATTATTTTTTCGCTTGATCCACAGTACCGTTACACCTCTTTTACAATTTCGCATAAAGAAATCATGAAAAATATTTGGGGGGCGGATATTAAAATGGGGATGAATATACTTGACGTAATCCAAAAGGGTGGTGACCGGGAAAGAGCAAAACACAACTTCGACCAGGCATTGAAAGGCGAACATACTATTCTCAACGAAGAGTATGGAGCAGATGAATTTCGCAGGACATCTTGGGAAAATCGTTATTCACCTATTTACAGTGATACGAATAAAGTTGTAGGATTAACAGTGTTTGTAACCGACATCACAGAGCGCAAGCAGGCAGAAGTTGAATTATTAAATGCCGAGGAAAAATACCGCATTATCACGCAAGCATCGCTTGATATTATATTTATTCTTGATAAAACAGGGAAAATAATTTTTTCAAATAATACCATGGCAACTATCCTTGGTTATCAATCAAACGAGTTTTTAGGAAAATCATTTACCCATTTCGTACCAAAAAAAGAATTGCCTAAATATTTCAAAAAACTGGTTGATGTTTTTATGCACAAAGAGGTAATAGATTTCAATACACAGGTTTATCATAAAGATGGAAATCTTTTGGATGTTGAGATTAACGGAAAACTAATACAGCATGAGGGGAAACTTGCAGCTCTGGGAACTATACGAGACATCACCGAGCGCAAACAGGCAGAAGAAACGCTGAAAAAAAGCGAAGAAGAACACCGTTTCTTATTTGAAAACACTCCAAATGGTGTTATTTATTTAAATGCAAAAGGAGAAATAGTTCATGCAAACAAAGCTGCCGAACAAATACTTGGCGTATCTATTACTGAAATGCAAGGACTAAAATCTTGCGATCCCCGCTGGAAAGCGATTCGTGAAGACGGAACAGTTTATCCGTGCGAAGAACTCCCTGCATTTATTTCTCTAAAAACCGGACAGGCTATTAAAAATGCAAAAATGTGTGTTTATAATCCTTTATGCAATTCAGATAAGATAATAAACATTAACTCATTGCCAAAATTCAAAAATAATGAAACTAAACCCTATCAGGTTGTTACTACTTTTGAAGATATTACAGCGCAAAAGAAAGCCGAACGAGAACTTAAAGAGAGTGAAGAAAAATACGCAAATGCGCAGGCTATTGCGCATCTGGGGCACTGGGAGTTAGATATAATAAACAACGAACTAACTTGGTCTGACGAGATATATAAAATATTTGGATTTGAATCGCGAGAATTTAAAATAAGTTATGATGTTTTTTTAGAGAGTGTTCACCCCGACGACAGGGAAATGGTAAAAGCGGCTTATTCAAACTCATTACAAAACAAAACAATTTATGAAACTGAGCATCGCTTATTATTAAAATCGGGAATTGTTAAATGTGTTCAGGAAAAATGTATTACTAAATTTAATGATAAAGGAGAGCCTATACGTTCGCTTGGAACCGTACTCGATATTACCAAACGTAAAAAAGCCGAACAATTATTAAAAGAATCAAATGCTGCAAAAGACAAAATCTTTTCAATTATAGCACACGATTTACGAAGTCCGTTTAATAGTATTTTAGGGTTCTCGGAATTGTTAATTGAAAATACACAAGATTTTGAAGTTGCTGAAATTAAAAAGTACTTAGGCATTATTAATTCATCAGCAAAAAGCACACTTGTTTTGCTCGACAATTTATTAAATTGGGCCAGATCGCAAACCGGGAAAGTTGATTTTATACCAGAAGAAATAGGTTTAGCCTCAATTATTCAAGAGATAATTGAACTCTCAAATTTAAGTGTAAAATCAAAAAATATCTCCTTAAATTATTCCTCATTGGATGAAATTGAAGTTTATGCCGATGAAAACATGTTAATGGTAATTTTAAGAAATCTTATTTCAAACGCCATAAAATTTACTAATCCAAATGGTAAAATAGATATTACTGCATTACAGAACGACAATTTTATTGAAATTGCAGTTTCTGATAATGGAGTTGGAATGAAAGAAGAAACTCGTAAAAAGTTGTTCGATATATCTGCAAATATTACAACGAGAGGCACGGCAAACGAAAAAGGTTCAGGTTTAGGCTTAATACTTTGCAAAGAATTTGTAGCAAAACACGGCGGTAAAATTTGGGTTGAATCAGAAGTTGGGAAAGGAAGCACCTTTTATTTTACACTTCCATACCAGAGCGAAACAATAAAAGAAAATGGCGATAAAAACAAAAATCACAATCTTGAAAATAATTAGGGGATGGGGGAAAACGCAACAAAACACAAAAGAAAAAATAGCCCCTCCCTCCTATCAACAAAGGCAAATGGCTCAGGATTTTCAGCTTTGATAATCCAGCAACGCCTTATTAATCTTGCGGGCGATAAAGGGGCCTTCGTAAATAAAACCGGTATAAACCTGCACCAGGGAGGCACCGGCTTGTAGTTTGTCGATGGCATCCTGCGGGGTAAAAATACCGCCCACGCCAATAATCGGGAAAGCATGGCCGGATTTTTCGGTGAGATAGCGTATCACTTCGGTGGCGCGATCGCACAGCGGCCGACCGCTCAATCCGCCATTCCCAATCGCCGCAATTTTGTGCGCCGGGCTAAGCAGGTCGTTTCGCGCAATGGTGGTATTTACCGCCACTACACCATCAATTTTGGTTTGGCGCACGATGTCGATCACTTCGTCGAGCTGCTGCTCGTTAAGGTCGGGCGATACTTTAAGCAAAACGGGTTTTTGTAATGGCTGGTCAAAGTTAAGTTCCTGTAGGCGGAGCAAAATCTGCGTCAGCTTTTCCTGATCCTGCAATTCGCGCAAATCGGTGATGTTGGGACAACTCACGTTTACCACAAAATAATCGACATAATCGAAAAGCTCCTCGAAGCAAGTTACATAATCGTTGATAGCCTTGTGGTTGGGGGTAGCCGTATTTTTACCAATATTGCCGCCAATGATGATGTCGGTTTTGCGGTTTTTTAAATTGTGTACCGCCGCAGCCACGCCAATATTGTTGAAGCCCATCCGGTTGATCAGAGCTCTATCCGTGGGCAGGCGAAAGAGACGTGGCTTGGGATTGCCGGGCTGCGGCTTAGGTGTAATGGTTCCAATCTCAACAAAGCCAAAGCCCAGGCTGGCCAGTTGATTGTACATCACGGCTTGCTTATCGAAGCCTGCCGCGACGCCCACAGGATTTTTAAACTTCAGTCCAAATACCTCACGCTCCAAACGCAGATCCTCGATGGCCGTCATGCTCTTGGCCATAGCCGCCATGCCGGGAAGAGCAAAGCCTGCCTTTAGCCCATGCACTACCACATGATGTATCTGCTCGGGCGAAAACTGAAATAAAAGGGGACGAAGGACTGATTTATACATTAAGATTTTGAATCTTCCGCAGCAGCTTCCGGTTTTTCCTCATCGGCAGGTTCGGTTTCTGCTTCATCGGTGGCTTCTGCACTTTCAGATTCGGCCTCTTCTTCGGGAAACTCGAGCAGGTCGGCACCGGCCAGTAAATTATACCAGCTTACCAGCTTTTTGATATCCGAGGTGTAAACGCGCTCTTCATCATAATCGGGCAGGATTTCCTTCATAAAGGACTTCAGAGCTTCCCCATCCGACTTGGAGTCGATGGCTTCTTTGCCCTCATATTTGTCAAAAATGATCTTGAAAACTTTTTGCAGTTCCACATCCTCGCCGGTGGTGAAAACGCTGATTTCGGCCAGCGAGCTTATCCGCTCGTGTGCGAAGGCTGGAAAGCGTTTCTGGTCAATTAACGATTCGACGATAACGCCGTTTTTCGACTGTCCGATGTTTTTGAATAAACCCGGTTTTCCTGATATTGCTAAAATGTCTTTTAATTCCATAAATAAAAATTTTGGGCAAAAATATGTTTTTTTTTAACCTGCATTATTCATAAATATTGCAAAAGCTAATATTTATGAATGCGTCAGGTTAATCCCTGGGGCAGCAAAAAAAATCCTTACTCAATAAAGGGGCTGATGCCAATATAATTAAACGGGCTTATCTTTTTCATTTCCTGTTTTAATACATCTTCAATTTTGAGCTTGTCGATGAATTGATGCAGTGATTCTTGGGTAATTTTTTGGCCGGTGCGTGTAAGCTCTTTCAGTGCTTCGTAGGGGTCGGGATAGTTTTCGCGCCGCAGTAGGGTTTGGATGGCTTCGGCCACCACAGCCCAGTTGTCGTTGAGGTCGGCATCAATTTTTTCGCGATTCAGGATGAGTTTATCCAGGCCTTTGGTCAGCGAATGAAAAGCGATGAGCGAGTGCGCCAGCGGAACGCCGATATTACGGCTCACGGTGGAATCGGTAAGATCGCGTTGCAGGCGCGACACGGGCAGCTTGGCCGACAGGTGTGCATATATTGCATTGGCCATGCCCAGGTTTCCCTCGGCATTCTCGAAGTCGATGGGATTTACCTTGTGTGGCATCGCCGATGATCCTACCTCGCCTTTTACAATTTTTTGTTTAAAATAATCCATCGAGATGTACGTCCACATATCGCGGCTCATGTCGATAAGAATGGTGTTGATCCGTTTCAGGGCATCGAAGATGGCGGCCATGCTATCGTACTGCTCTATTTGCGTAGTTACAAATTGCCGCTCCAGCCCGAGCTTGGTGCGCAGGAAGGCATCGGCAAAATCCAGCCAATCAACATCGGGATAGGCGACATGATGGGCGTTGAAGTTGCCGGTGGCACCACCAAATTTCCCTGTCGAAGGGATGGAACGCAGGAGGCTAAGCTGCGTTTCGAGCCGATCGTTGAAAACATAAAGCTCCTTGCCAACCGTGGTAGGGCTTGCGGCCTGGCCGTGGGTTCGGGCAATCATGGGCACTTCTTTCCATGCAAACGAAAGTTCGTAGAGCTTGGCCTGTATTTCATCGATGCGCGGCAGCACCTCTTTTCGCAGGGCTTCTTTTAGCGCAAGCGGAACAGCCGTGTTGTTGATGTCCTGCGAGGTAAGCCCAAAATGAATAAACTCTTTGTAATGGCTCAAACCCATCTCATCAAATTTCTCTTTCAGGAAATACTCCACCGCCTTCACATCATGGTTGGTGGTGCTTTCTATCTCCTTAATCCGGCGTACATCTTTGGTTTTGATATGCTCGTAAATATCGCGCAGTTTTTCAAACAACGAAAAGTCGAAGTCATCGAGCTGAGGGAGCGGATAAGCGCAGAGGCTGATAAAATATTCCACTTCCACCTGGAGGCGATACTTGATGAGAGCAGCCTCCGAAAAATAGTTTTGCAAAGGCTCGGTTTTGCTGCGGTACCTGCCATCGATGGGCGACACAGCCCAAAATCCTTTATTTTCTTTCATGGTAAGCATAGATTTGTTCGTGGCAAATTTCGCATTTTCATCCAAAAGAGCAATTTCTTTTTTTACGATTCTGGCATTTAATCCTCAAAATCTTTTCCTACCATCAATTTAATCTAATTTTGCCGCTATGGAATTTTCGGAATTAGTAAGGCAGCGTTTCAGCGCGCGCAAATATCTGGACAAAGCCGTTGAAAGGGAAAAGATAAACCAGTGCATCGAGGCGGCACGGCTCTCGCCCTCGGCCTGCAACTCGCAGCCCTGGCGGTTTATAGTAGTTGACCAGCCAGCACTTGTTGACCAGGTGGCCAGAGAAACCTATAATTCGGTCATCGCCTTCAACAAATTTGTTGGACAGGCACCGATAATCATCGTAGTACTTTTAGAAAAGGCCAAGGTGATAGCACAAATAGGCGGCAAAATCAAAAACAAGGAATATCCGCCCATCGACATGGGCATCGCTGCTGCCCACTTTTGTCTGCAAGCCACCGACCTGGGGCTGGGTACCTGCATGTTGGGCTGGTTTAACGAAGCGGCAATTAAAAAAATCCTCGCCATCCCCAAAAACAAAACCATCGGCCTGCTGATTACCCTCGGTTATCCCGATTATAAAAACCAGCCGGTGAGGAAAAGAAAAGATTTTGAGGAAGTGGTAAGTTTCAATCAGTATATTTGACCTTTTATTTAATACGATTTTAAACATGGGAAAAATTATTACACACGATTATTTTAAAACTTGGAAATCGATGTTGGATATTGATGTTGATACCAGGTTTTTGGCTATTCAAGCGCGTGAATTAGAACCCCAAAGTTTTACTTTTTATACTTCAGTATCCGTAATGTCTTCGTCAAAAATAGAGGGCGAACCATTGGATTTGGATAGCTATGTGAAACATAAATTATTGAATATTGAATATTTGCCTGCGCTCACCGAAAAGCCAAACGACTTGTATAATGCCTATTTATTTGCCAGGGATAACAAAATTAGTAAACAAAGCTTTTTGGAGGCTCACAAACTGATTGCAGCTCATCTACTACCCGAAAGACAGAGGGGTGTTTTGAGAACCACCGAAATGCTTGTTATGCAACACAAAACCGGTCGCATACAATACGAGGCTTGTCCGCTGCACCAGCTTAATATGCAGTTTGATATACTTTGGGACGAGATAGAAAATTTGTTAGCGCAAGCGATGACTATAGACGAGATTTTTTATTACGCTACCTTTATTCATTTGGCGTTTGTAAACCTTCATCCTTTTGGCGATGCCAATGGTCGTGCTACACGCTTGCTCGAAAAGTGGTTTTTGTTAGAAAAACTGGGCGAACGAACCTGGTATATCCAATCGGAAAAATATTATTACACACACATCGAGAGTTATTACAAGAATTTGGCACGCTTGGGAATGTTTTACGAAAAACTTGATTACGAAAAGTCCTTGCCTTTTCTTTTAATGCTTCCGCAGGCTTTAATAAAAGGGATCGAAGTCACACCGTGAATTTGTGAAGCGAGCAGAGTAGTCTTATAAAAATAGGTGCTATCACTCGGCAGTATTCACGTTGTGACTTGGTCGAATTGGATGTTAGATGGCAAGGGTTCGCATCCCTGCAGTTCGGCAGGCTCACTGACAAAGGGGATTGCAAGCCTGGTGTTCTTTTCGTGTCCGATTTCAATTTTTAGATTTTAGATGTGGGGTAAACATCGGACATCGCACATCGCACATCTGACATCTAACATCTAAAGAGATTTCATTATAACCCCACCATAGTTTCCGGCTTCACTACTTTCGAGGCGTAGCTGGCACTGTAAGCACCAAAAGCTCCAAAGGCACCGCCACTGATATTTCCCTTTACATTGGCTGGCGGGCCACTAAAAAGCGGAGACTGATAACTGACTTCCTCCTGAAGACTCCACAAAAACTCGCTGTATTCTTTGGTTATACGCAAAACGCGCAGCGTTACCTGGTCGCCCGGAAACAGTTGCTCGTTCTCGTCCGCCTGGTTTAAATATCCCACACCAATGCCATTAGTATAATTTCCGTTGTACAAGGCATCGTCCACTACAAACACCTGGTCGATGGTATCGTTGACAAGCACGCCATTGCGATAAATATGAAACATATAATAATCCTCGGTGGGCGGATCCCACACATAGCACTTTACTTCCCAAACACCCTCGGTAGCCCAATCTTCGTGAAATTCGAGCCCGATCGAATCGAGCGGGTTGATGGGGTAGATTGTTGAATTGGCCGTATATTCCTGTTCGCCTCCGATGGCTTCATCAAGCACAATCCGCAGAGTATAGTCTGCTCCCACAAGCCCGGCCACCTGCGTATCGGTGGCATAAATGCCTGATCCGGCTACGATTTCGTTAAGCGGATATTCTTCGCCAGCACCCGAAATCGTTAGCTGTGCATTGGAAACCCCCACAGGCATAGAGTTGCTAAAATAATCTTCGGTAACCGTGAGCCTTACGATATGAGCCGCAGTATCGGTCGAGAATTCGCCTTCCACCACCAGGCGGGCATACTTTTGCGCGTCCAGATCAATCTCGATTCGTTCGGTACACGAAGCCACGACAAGGACGATGAGGATGAGGCTGGTGATATTTTTAATTTTAGCTAACATGGATATTAAAAATTAAAATTGTAAGAGATGCTGGGGATGATCGAAAACAAATAAGTTGCTTCGGCAAAGGTTTGGTAAGGATCGTTAGGATCCTGTTCAAAGTTAATAACCCAGGCATTTTTGCGTGCATAAGCGTTATACACCGAGAGGTTCCATTCGCCATGCCATTTACGATTGGGCTTTTGGATGGGCTTTAACGTAAGCGAGACATCCAGGCGGTGGTAATCGGGCATGCGGTAGTCGTTGCGGTCAGAATAAATAGGAACAATTTTGTTGCCCCACACGGCGCGTCCGGTGGGGAAGGTAACGGGCAGTCCGGTAGAATAAACCCAGTTAAGCCCGGCAACCAGTATTTTGCTAATATTATAGTTGAGCACTACCGAAATATCGTGAGGCTTGTCGTAGGGCGCGTTGTAGCTTTTCCCATCGTTAATTTCGGCAATCGTGCGCTGGGCCTTCGACAGGGTGTAGCTCACCCATCCGGTTAAATTACCCTGCTGTTTGCGTACCATCAGCTCCAGGCCATACGAAACGGCGGTACCAAATCTTAGCTCTCCTTCAAGTTGCTTGTTCAAAAGCAGTTCGGCGTGATCTTTAAAGTCGATGGCATTTTGCATGGTTTTATAATAGACCTCCGCCGAAACCTCGTAGGTGTTTTTATCAAAATTCCTGAAATAACCCAGGGCACCCTGATCCGAAATTTGCGGCTTAACGTTAGGACTTGCCGGAAACCAGATGTCTAGCGGCGTGCCAGCCGTTGAGTTCTGCGCCAGTTGCACATATTGCGCCGTACGCGAATAACTCCCCTTAATGGATGAGACTTCGCTAAGCAGATAAGTAAAACCTACGCGGGGTTCCAGGTGGAAATAGGTATTGTAAACTTTGCCGGCAGCAATACTTTCGAAGTCGGCCATCTGATAATTTTCATCGTAATTGTACAGCGTGTCCGGGCCAATGTTGTTGAACATCGAAAGGCGCAGCCCGTATTTGAGCGTGAGCAAGGCACCCACTTTTTGTTCATTGCTGATATACACGCCCGATTCAAGCGCATACTTGCGTGGAATTTGGAAGGCATTAAAAAACGTTTCCTCACCCAGGCCACGGGCTTCGCCAGGCTCAAAAGTATGATGGATGAATGAAGCTCCGTATTTAATGGTGTTGTCGGTGTTGAGGTACCAGGTAAAATCAGCCTTGGCCGAATAATCCACCAGCTTCGACTTCCACTCAAACGAGCTGGCCTCACCTTCGGGCGTACCCAGGCTGTAGGCATAACGCGATCTCAAAAAGGTAAAATTGGAAAATAGCTTCTTCGAGAACAAATGATTCCACCGCAGCGTAAGCGTATTATTGCCCAAATTCATACCTGCGAATTCATTTTTAAAAACATCGCTGCCAAAATAGGCCGAAGCAAAAATCCGATTGTTCTCGTTGATGATGTGGCTTATCTTGGCATTTAAATCGTAAAAATAAAGTTTGCTCCCGTCCAGGTCTTCATTACCAAAGAGCGGGATAAACAAGTCGGCATAAGTACGTCTGCCCGAAACGATAAAAGAGGTTTTATCTTTAATAATCGGACCTTCCAGGGTAAGGCGGCTCGAAATTAAACCTACCCCACCGGTACCCGAAAAATTTTTCAGGTTCCCGTCTTTCATGCGCACATCCAGCAGTGATGATAGCCGTCCGCCCTGCGAAGCAGGAATGTCGCCCTTGTAGAGTTTCACATCCTTCACCGCATCGTTGTTGAACACCGAGAAAAACCCCAGCAGGTGGCCTGCATTATAAACCGGAGCTTCATCGAGGAGTATCAGGTTTTGATCGGCACTGCCCCCACGCACGCTGAAACCTGTGGAGCCTTCGGCCAGCGGCTTTACGCCCGGCAAAAGCTGTATAGCGCGAATCAGGTCGGTTTCGCCAAAGAGTGCGGGAATTTCTTTGATGGTTTTGGATTCGATCTTCACCACGCTCATCTCTGCAGCCGACACATTTTTGTCCTGCCGTTCGCCGGTAATTACCACCTCATCCAGCGTTTGGTCAGCGGGGCTTAGTTCAACATCGAGCGTTAAATCGCTATTCAGGCTTATCACCTTGCTTACGCGCTCATAGCCAATGTAGGAATAATGCAGAGAATATTTTCCAGGTGGAAGACTGATTGCGTAAAAACCGTAAAGATTGGTGGCTGTGCCGGTTTGCAGTTCATCCACATACACGGTAGCACCAATCAGCATCTCGCCACTTTGGCCATCGGCAATGTGCCCGCTAATGTTAAGCCGCTTGGCTTCTCCTTCATTTTCGGCACGCAGACCAGCATTTGGAAGCAGCAAAGCAAAAAACAGGACGAATAAGTATTGGATAAATTTCAAAGTGCCAGGGTGGTTTGGGTAAAAAAATAAATTTTCATTTTATTAATTAATAAATTGCCGTCTTAATGTTTTAATATTCAAATTGCTAATTATAATGCAAAAATAAAACAAATCAACATTGCCGAAAGCAGTAACGAAGCATCCGCCGAAATGTTTGCATCAAGCAAAATCTGTATTAATTAGAAGAAGGTCAATTCGAGAGACAACTCAAGTTTATTGAGCATAATGAGGTAATGTGGAGTGAAGTCCCGCACGTGCGGGACTTCGCTGTGTGTTTTGGTCGAAATGACACCGTCCACGAAATGATTGGGGGTAGGGGAATCGGGCACTTCGCGCCCGCTTCCCCTAGCCCTCGAACCAATCCGATAGTGTCATTTCGATGTCGCAACGCGGCAGGAGAAATCTCCTGAGAGGAACACATCTGCAAAAACATTCCATTGATAAAAATAATAAATCTTTCCTACATTAAGATTAACTACATTTGTTGAAAAAATAAAAGCGATGATAAATGTAAAATTATTGGCCTTCCACAATGCACCTGAAAGCATCTTCAGAGAGGGAAAGGAAAAGTTTAAACAATTATTTCCCCATCAGCAATTTGAATTCTACTCGCCCGAACCTGACATGCTTGTATTTTTGAGCGGTGGCTCTGAGAAGGAAGCCCTGCGCTACATCAGAGGCAAGCATTTTTACCTGCTCACAGCCTTCGAGGAAAACAACTCGTATGCGGCTGCCTCTGAGCTTAAAGCCTTTCTGGACTATGAAAACATTCCGGCCATGCTCACCGACCTGCACGAAGCCCACGACCGGATGATTATCCAACGTTTTTTTGATGCCTGCGAAGGAATTCAGGAATTGCAAGAGCAAAGACTGGGACTGATCGGTGAGGTGTCGCCCTGGCTTTTAACCTCAACCATTGAAGCCCCGCTTTTGAAAAGCAAAATGGGTATTAATCTTAAAAATATTAGCTGGGCCGAAGTGAGCGATTATACTGGTTTTGATCCCGATGTTGACTTTCTGAAAAAATTTTCAGAAACTCAACAAAAGTCCATCGAAGATGCCGGGCGTGTTTACGAAGCACTAAAGCAGGTGGTGGAACGCGAAAACCTGGATGCCCTGACTATCGAATGTTTTTCGCTGGTGCAAAATAAAGGAGTAACCGCTTGCTTAGCACTGTCGCATTTCAACGACCTCGGCGTGCCCGCAGGATGCGAGGGCGATATTTGTAGTGCTGCCGGTATGATGTTTATCCGAGCCATAACAGGCTCTATCCCGTGGATGGCCAACCTTATCAAAGTAAGCCTCGACTGTGTGCGTCTGGCACATTGCACCGCCCCCACATATCTATTGGAAGAAGTGGATGTGGATAGCCATTACGAAACGGGCAAGGGAACGGCCGTTGCCGGAAAATTCCCCTTCGGAAACATCACCTTATTCCGTTTCAACAGTACCCTCGATCGCGTTTTTATCAGCGAAGGCAAGATCATTTCCAATCACAAAAGCCCTCACGCCTGCCGCACCCAAATCGAGGTGAGCATCGCCGAGCAGGATGCCGAAGTACTCAAGCATCATCCGCTGGGAAATCATCATTTGGTAATCCCTGGCTTGCACAAGTCCCTGCTCAAGATGGCTTGCAAAATTTTAAGCGTTTCGCTGATTAATCGTTAGCAAACAGGTATTTGGAGCACGCATGGGAAAGATTAAATAATATCTGAAAATAATAATTTATCTTTGCCCCAAATCATATTAAATATGAAAAAGTTAGTTTTAATAATATTTTTGATTGGACTTTTTTCGGCAAGCCATGCGCAAATCCAGGAAGTTCCTTATACCCTTGACGATCGGGACAGAGTTATCAGGGTTGAAGCAAAAATGGAAGCTCTGGAAATACGGATGAATGCCCTGGAATCAAAAATGGACATCAAATTTGAAGCACTTGAAACACAAATGGATATTAGATTTGAAGCCATAAATAACAGGATCGATTACCTTTTCTCGCTTATCACTTTTATTGCCATGCTTATGATTTTTATGTTGGGCTATATGATATGGGATAGAAGGACAGCCCTGAAACCAGCCTTGGATAAAGCCGCACAATCCGATACAAAATCCAGTAGTGTCCTCTCGGTACTTCGGGATTTTGCACGCAAAAATGCTGATTTAGCAGAGGCAATGAGAACCCACGGGCTTTTATAAAACTTCACTTTTCTTCAATAACTATCCATAAAAGCAATTACAAGATCGATTGCTTGGATTTTACCCCAGCAAATAATTAACATTTTCTTTTAATTCCCATAAAAACAATAGAAATATGTGTATTGGATCTTCCACTTCCAAAACCATCTAATGCTTGCCTTTTTAGTAAGTTTATTGTATTATGAATAGCCACGTCCGTTAACTGACAGACCTGGAAATCGAAATGTATTCACTTTATGAACAGACACTAAATAGCGTCTGTCCATAAAGTCGATGTTTTGAATTGCCCCGGGTTTTAACCCGGGGAAAAATGAGCTTGCCAATAGCCCCCGCAATTTCGCAACGCCGCAGGCGTTGCGAAATTGCGGGGTTTTTCATCTTCCCAATTTAAACCCTGCCCTAAAGGACAGGGCAATTCATAATTCAAATAACGTACTAAAAAGACAGACACTAAATAGCGTGTTTTTGCATCGCGTTTTCGTAAGGCGTGCGTGTAAGAATCGATCGTCCAAGGGTAATTTCATCGGCATATTCTAGTTCATCGCCCACAGCTACACCTCGCGCGATGGAGGTAATATTGAGGTCAAATTTGCTAAGCTGACGGTAGATATAAAAATTGGTGGTGTCGCCCTCGATGGTTGCCGCCAGGGCAAAAATTATCTCTCTTGTTTCCGATTGTTCGATACGTTCCACCAGGTTTTCGATGCTTAAATCTTTGGGGCCAATCCCGTCCATGGGCGAAATAATGCCTCCAAGTACGTGGTACAAGCCCCTATATTGGGTAGTTTTTTCGATGGCCATCACATCGCGGATATCCTCCACCACGCAAATCAAGGACCGGTCGCGCTTGGGGTCGCTGCAAATACTGCACAGCTCCGTATCCGAAATGTTGTGGCACACCTTGCAGTGCTTTATCTTGTGACGCATATTTACCAGCGCGGCACTCAGGCCTTCCACGCTGTTTTTGTCTTCGCGCAGCAGGTGCAGCGCCAGGCGCAAGGCCGTCCGCTTGCCAATGCCCGGCAATCTCGATAGTTCTTCAACAGCTTGTTCCAGTAGTTTCGACGAATAGTTATTCAAAATGTGTAATGATTTATTTTTTGCAAAAGTAATGGTTTTGTTGCGCTTAATAATACACCCTGCCATTGTTCGTTTACTTTCGTAAAATTATCATATAATTAATTTGGTTTTATAATGAAAAATAGCATTTGGATAGGATTCTTGATTTTGATAATGCCGTTGGCAGTCTTTTCACAAAAGGCCGATACTATCAATAAGGTTGATGAGCAGGGGCTGAAGCAGGGATTTTGGCGAAAGAAAGATGCAAAGGGACACATTAAATACGAAGGGAATTTTGCTGATGATATTCCAAACGGAACCTTTCGCTATTATTATGACGATGGCAAATTAAAAGCTACTTCCATACTTTCCAATCTGGGTAGCGATGCCCACACCACTACTTTGCATCCCAATGGTTTTAAGATGTCGGAAGGAAGCTACAAAAATCAGAAGAAGGAAGGTCAATGGCTTTTTTATGATAAATTCGGGCAAATGCTTACCAGCGAAACCTATCTGGAAAATGTGCTCGAAGGAGCCTTTGTTACTTTTTATCAAAATGGCGATACATCTGAGTTGATAGAATATGGCAATGGCATGAGGCAAAACCGCTGGCTGCAATATTTTAAAAATGGAATTCTAAAAACCGAGGGCTATTACCGGAACGATACCCTGAATGACACCATTACTTATTATCATAAAAATGGCCGGGCTCAGGCTGCCGGCAAATATGTGATGGGACTGATGAATGGACAATGGAATTACTATAACGAGGAAGGCGAATTGCAAAGGGTTGAATATTATGATCGGGGAATTAAAACCGGCCAGGAAAGTTTGATAGAGATTAAACCTAAGAAAGAGTAAACCTACATTTTCATTCTAAAGTTTCTGTGGGAAATTTTCCCCCTGACTTTCGAGCATCCGCAGGATCTCGAAACGTCAAAAAAAAAAAGATCCTTTTAGGAAACAACACCCTAAAGCCACTTCCTCAATTCGTCCAATTCCTCTATCACCAGCGTCCCGGATGTTTCGAGGCGGCTTCGCGACTGATGGCCGCCGGCAAACAAAATACAGGCGGTGCCTACCGCCTCAGCTACCTCAAAATCGTGGAGTGTGTCCCCAATCATCACAATTTCATTCTTGTTCAATCCGGTATTTTTTACCAGGGTAATGGCATTGTCCACCTTGGTATGTGCGTAATGATTGTTAAGCCCTACAATTTCCTCGAACAGGTTCAGGTCGATCCGTTGACCGATGGTTTCGGTGAGGAAGTCCTGCTGCATGGCCGAAAGCACAAATTGCCGGTATTGGCCTTTCGCGAGGTAGCGCAGCAAATCGCTGCTTTGGGTGTGGAAGCAGGCAGCCTTAACAGTATCGCGATAGTTATCGATAAATTCCATCGCCACCGCATCCCATTCGTCTTCGGCAAAGTGGAGGCCGGCATGTGTGTAATAATCCCGCACCGGAAAGGTGAATATTTCTTTGTATTGCTCCTTTTCGAGCAAGGGGCTGTTTCGCTTTTTCAGCATCCGGTTCATCGCTGCTATACTAATTTCGAGGTCATCGAGCAGGGTTCCGTTCCAGTCCCAGATTATGGCCTTTACCTTTTTCAGGTCTTTGATATTTGTATGTGTCAATTTTAATTTTGTATTTTCGCAAAAATAATCATCATTAGCAAAATGAAAAGTATTAATCCGGCCACGGGTCAAATAATCGACACTTACACCGAGCACACGGTTGCCCAATGCAACGAAATCATCGATCAGGTTTACCATGCCTGGGATGATTGGAAAACCCGAAGTTTTGAATACAAGGCAGCTTTGATTCACAGGCTCGCCGATTTGCTTGATGAACGAAAACATGAACTGGGCTTGCTAATCACCCGCGAGATGGGTAAGATAATTGGCGAAGCTGAGGCCGAAGTAGAAAAGTCGGCGTGGGTTTGCCGTTATTATGCCGAAAACGCTGCTACCTTTTTGCAGGATGAAATTATCGAAAGCGATGCTTTTCGCAGTCTGGTAGCCTTCGAGCCTCTGGGTCCGGTTTTGGCAGTGATGCCCTGGAATTTTCCCTTCTGGCAGGTTTTCCGTTTTGCTGCTCCTGCGCTGATGGCAGGCAATGCGGCAGTATTAAAACATGCTTCCAACGTTCCGGGCTGCGCCCTGGCCATCGAAGCACTTTTTGCAGATGCCGGTTTCCCCAAAAATATTTTCCGTACCTGCCTGATTGGTGGCAGGGAGGTGCATCATCTTATCCAAAATAAAAAAATTATGGCTGCAACACTCACCGGTAGCGAAAGTGCTGGTCGAAAAGTAGCGGAGCAATCTGGAAAGGAACTCAAGAAAATGGTGCTTGAGCTTGGAGGTTCTGATCCTTACATTGTGCTTGCCGATGCTGATTTGGATAAGTGCATGGAAGCTGCCGTTAAAGCCCGGATGATCAATGCAGGCCAAAGTTGCATTGCTGCCAAGCGATTTATTGTGGTTCAAGAGGTTTATGAGGCCTTTGTTGAAAAAGCAAGCCAATTAATTAAAAACATGAAAACCGGCAATCCGGAAAATGCCGAAACGGATTATGGTCCGCTGGCTCGTCCTGACATTCTCGAGGATTTAAATGTCCAGGTGCAAAAGTCGATCGCTTCCGGAGCAAAACTTCTTTTGGGTGGCAAGCGCATCGATGGCGAAGGGTTTTATTATGAGGCCACCCTGGTTATTGATGTTAAGCCAGAAATGACGCTTTTCGATGAAGAAACTTTCGGCCCGGTGATGGCGGTCATAAAAGCCAAAGATGAAGAAGAAGCCATAATCCTGGCCAATAAAAGTAACTACGGCCTGGGTGCCAGCATCTGGACGAAGGATATAAAACGCGGCGAAACACTGGCGCGGCGCATAGAGTCGGGAGCCGTTTTTGTAAACGCCATGACTAAATCCGATCCGCGACTTCCCTTTGGAGGTATCAAAAATTCGGGCTATGGTCGCGAGCTTTCGTATTATGGCATCCGGGAGTTTGTGAATATCAAAACTGTTTCAATTGATAAGTAAGATCATGAAAAGAAGCCACTTATTTCTGACTGTCCTCACGCTATTCCTTCTCTTTACCGGCTTTATCCTTAAGCGAAACATGAATACGGTTCCGCAGGATCACTTGCCCAGAATCAGCCATGCCGGGGAGATTCCGAAAAGCTATTCCAACATATTTGTGGACGATGCCGGGCAGATTTATTTCCTGCATCCCGAAACCGGTGATAGCATTTATGCCGTTGATATCGAAGAATTTCGCTATAGCGAATTTCAAATCAACCCTGTGGCCACCGATGCAGGCGTGGAGTTTGATTTTCAGGCACCGGGCTTTGAAGGCCTGATTTATTATGGATTGATAAACGAGGAGGGTATAAACTTTCCGCAGCCTGTTTATTTTAAAAAGCCGGCCGTCATCAGCGGGGGCAAGGCGGTGATACCCATGGCTGCCCTGCGTGGCAAATATGATTTTACCAACTGGGAAACCAGCGGCCAAACCCTGCTTGGCTATCGTATTGTGTTTTACGATGGAAGTTTTATTTACGATGGGCGTGTGCGCTTATCTGGAGCCTTTCCCTTTAGCAATGCAGTAACTGTTATCGATGGCCCTTATCTTAGCCAGCTGGGACCACACTCTGCCATCCTTAGTTTTACCACAAATTTTGATAGCAAAGCTGAAATAGAAATCAATGGAAAAACTTTTAAAAACCGGGGTAAGCGCACGAATCACGAAATTGTAATTGACGGCCTGAAGGCGGATACAAAATACAAATACACTTTGCTCGTGGACGACTACCGCCGCGAATTGGAACTTAAAACTGCACCCGAAAAAGGTTCGCGCCAGGCCTTCACCTTTGCCTTTGCCAGCGACAGCCGAGCCGGAAAAGGTGGTGGCGAACGCAACCTTTATGGTTCGAATGTTTATATTGTAAAAAAAATAGCAGCCTTGACCCTGGCCAAAAACGCAGATTTTTTGCAGTTTACCGGCGACCTTATCAACGGTTATTCTACCGACAAAGATTACATGCTTTTGCAGTATCAAAACTTTAAACGGGGTATCGAACCCTTTGCCCATCGTATTCCCTTTATTTTGGGAATGGGCAACCACGAGGCTTTAAACATCAATTTTGTCGCGGATAACGAAATGGTGGCTTCCATCGACAAGTTTCCCTGGGACAGCCAATCTGCTGAATCAGTCTTTGCCGATGTGGTAGTCAATCCGGCGGCAAGTCTCCAAAGTGAGGACGGCTCAGCCTATGATCCCGATCCCGCTACCACCGATTTTCCTTCCTATCAGGAATCGGTATTTTACTATACCTATGCCAATGTGGCGATGGTGGTCTTGAATTCAAACTACTGGTACGCACCATCACAAGAGACTATTTCGCTTAGCTCGGGAAATCCACATGGTTACATTATGGATAATCAGTTGGCATGGTTAGAAGAAATCATTGCCAAACTGGAAACCGATGATGACATCGACCATATTTTTGTAACGATTCATACACCGGCTTTTCCCAATGGCGGCCATGCCCACAACGACATGTGGTACAATGGCGACAACAGCGTGCGCCCTTATGTTGCAGGCCAGCCGGTGGACAAAGGCATCATTGAACGCCGGGATGAGTTTCTCGATATTTTGATTAACAAAAGTCAAAAAACGCTGGCGTTGTTGTGTGGCGATGAGCACAATTACAATCGGATGCAGCTTACCGCCGAAACCAATATCTATCCTGATGATTATCCTTACGAGCATCTGAAGGTTTCGCGACCCTTTTGGCAGTTAACCAACGGAGCTGCGGGTGCGCCGTATTATGCCCAGCAGCAATTGCCCTGGTCGGATCAGGTGGAAATATTTTCGACGCAATATGCCCTCGTGTTTTTTCATATCGACGGCGACCGCGTTACCATCGAAGTCCTGAACCCGGATACTCTCGAAAAAATTGAAGAAGTCGAATTAATCTAACAATACTACTCTACCTTATGCGCATTGACATACTCACTATTTTCCCGGAAATGTTTGCCGGCCCCTTCGATCATTCCATCATTAAACGCGCCCGAGAAAAAGGGCTTGCGGAAATCCATATTCACGATATCCGCGACTACAGCACCGACAAGCATCGCCGCGTGGACGACTATGCCTATGGCCACGCCGCCGGCATGGTGATGACCATTCAGCCCATCGCCGACCTGATTGATAAACTGAAAGCCGAGCGCGATTATGATGAGGTGATTTTTTTAAGTCCCGATGGTGAGGTGCTAAAACAATCGCTGGCAAACCATCTTTCTACCCAGGAAAATCTTATTTTTCTGTGTGGACATTACAAGGGCATCGACCAGCGTTTGCGCGATCATTACATCACCCACGAAATTTCTATTGGCGATTATGTGCTCTCGGGGGGTGAGCTGGCTGCCGCCGTCTTGGCCGACAGCATTATCCGCCTTATGCCCGGCGTGCTCAGCGATGAAACTTCCGCGCTTTCTGATTCTTTTCAGGATGGTTTGCTCAGCCCGCCGGTTTACACCCGTCCGGCCAGTTACCGGGGGTGGGAGGTGCCAGACATTCTGCGCTCGGGCGATGAACGCAAAATTGCAGACTGGCTGCACGACCAGGCACTTGAGATAACCAAAAACCACAGGCCGGATTTGCTGGAGGAGATTTGAGAATAGTTAATCGAAAATGGTTAATCGTTTATATTTCACTCTATTAATTTGATGAATTGAAACTACTTGATTTTTATTTTTTTTTGGACGATTCCATGTCCTGCAGACGATGGAATGTCAAGGCGCATAAAGTCTTTCAAAATCAACTCAGGTCAAACCTAAAAGAAGCAACGAGGAATTCTAAAAGCACAGGATTTGTTCTGACGCAAAAAATAACGAAGGAAGATTAATCCGCAAAAGCGGGATTTCTCTGAAGGGTCGGGGCAGGCAGCTTCGATCAACAAATAACGATTAACAAATAACGATTAACCACTTATGGAAATAATCGACACTTACAAAACATTAGCAAACCGCTCGGAAGGACTTTTTAAGGACAAGGGAAGTAAGTTCATTGCTCACGCATTATTCTGTGCTTCGGAGGAGCAGGCCAAAGCGGAAATCGAGGCTTTGAAGAAACAATATCACGATGCCCGTCATCACTGCTATGCCTGGGTTTTGGGTTTCGAGGGTGAAGAATACCGCGCCAACGATGATGGAGAACCCTCGGGTACGGCCGGCAAACCCATTCACGGGCAGTTGTTATCGCACGAATTGACTAACTGTCTCATTGTGGTCATCCGCTACTTTGGCGGTACCAAGTTGGGCGTGCGAGGCCTGATCAATGCCTACAAATTTGCAGCTATAGATGCCATTCAAAACAATAGCATCATCACCAAAATCATCAAAGACCAATTTACCCTTCGTTTCGATTATGTGGATATGAACGATGTAATGCGCATCATCAAAGAAGAAGACCTCGCCATAGTAGCGCAGGACTTTCAAATGACATGCAGCCTTACCTTTGCCGTACGCCGCAAATTTTCGGAGCGGGTAATAAAGCGATACACTGATTTAAGGAAACTGAATATCGAAAAGCTGGATTTTCCTAAGGTGGAATAGAGGGCTTATTCCTGGAAAGAGTCACCCGGTGAATCCTGCCAAAACAAAGTACTAAAACTCAGAATACCGTCCAACGGCTTGAATAATTCACCGGGTGACTTTCAGGTAGGCGATTCTAATTCCTCGCTTCTTCCAGTATCTGCATCTTTTTGTTGTACGATTCCTCGCTTGCATAGATGTCGATGCTTTGTGTTTGCTGATAAGCATCTTTGGCAAGCTCATATTTTTTCAGTTCTCTAAAACAGTCTCCAAGCATGAAATACTGGGGGATATTATACTTGTTTATCGTGATGCAATATTGCTGAAGCTCATTGATGGCTGACTGATATTTGTTCATTTTGTTAAGTGCCACAGCCTTATAATAGTGGAAGATCCAAATATCGTTAGTTTCCAGAGCATCTTCGACCATCGTTAGCAGGTCATCATATTTTTCCTGTTTTAGATAAATCTGAAATTTAAAGATACGCGGAGCAATATACTGTGGATAAATATTGAGAGCCCTGTCAAACTTCGATTCGGCGGCAAAGGTTTCCTCTTGTTTAAACTGAGTTTTGCCCAGATAAAACCAGGGTGGAGCTATGGTGCCGGCTTGGCGCGTTATAGCACTAAATGTTGCCTCTGCCTCAGTCCAGTTTTCGTTGATAACCATCTTGATTCCCTGGTTGATTTGATGTATGATAGATTCGGAGAGATTTTCGAGGGTTGCATTATTGCTCAATATCCACATCTCGATGTTTAGCACCAGGGTTTCATCGGAGCAGTACTTCAGTGCATCTATCAGATAGCTAAGAAAGAGTGATTTATTGTTAGCCAATTCGTTGAAAGCCAAAAAAATAAGCAAATAGGGTTCGTGCTCGGCAGGTTTTATCCTTTGCAGGTTCTCGATGATTCGGGTATTAAAAACCTTGTTTTTGTTACGGATATCATCGTTGAGCATCGTTACCAGCAGCCTGAATTCCTCGAGAGCATTGGACATCATCAGCTCATTTTTTAAGTCAGGCATTTCATCCAATAGGGCAAAGTTTATCTCCACCGGGTCTCGTAATATTTTTAACGTATCAAGATGGCTTACCATTTTGGCCAGCGCATCCACAAAAAGCCGGAATTTATAATCGTTGTAACCCTTATTTTCAAGGAAGTGCAGCACTTTGTCCTTGTATAATTCGTGGGCTGCTGCAGAAGTGGCTTTGGCATTGTCGAGCATCACTGTGTATTCTTCGCGGCATTTCATACTTTGCGGTTCTCCCATTTCAAAATAGGAAGAAAATGCTTGTTCCCCCGATTGCATAAGAGCGTACAAAGAGTCGATGGTTTGCAGCTTCGTCTCATCGGCATTAGCTTTTATCGCTGCTCCGGCGATTGTCATCTGTTGGCTCAGACTGTCGATATGCTGAATTATTGCATTGGTAACCAGGGTGCTGGCAGCATGGTCGTAAAAGGTGTAGTGCTTGATTTCCTGCTCATCTTGGGCATCTTTTACGATGGGAAGCACCGCCTTATACGTCTCGATGTACCTGCGTTGGTCGCTTAGCTCGGCAGCTTCCTGGTAGGCCGGAAAGTAGCTGTGATATTGATTATAATATTTGTCCGAAATCAATATGACATCCGAAGTGTCAATCATACTCACCACAGCCAGGGGTTCATAAAGTGTGATTTCACTCTTTGGGAAAAACAAGACTACTTTATCAATTTTCCCTTCGCCATTGTGTATGCCATGCGGTGTCTGGTTGTTTTCGATCAAACTTCCGTTTTGTAGCAGTTTGAATTGCGCAAAACAGGTGCTTATGTCATCATCTTTAAAGTATTCTTTTTCGCTGGCAGCATTCGGGATAACCGTAAAGCACACCTGCTCGTTACTTCTGAATGCAGCAGTATCCACTTCTTCCAGCCCGTCGCCATCCGAAAAATAGAAGGTAGCTGCAAATTGATTGCGCCACTTTTCTTTGTAGGCTATATCAGCCGATTGCGAAAAAACGGGAATCGAAAACAGAAAGCACGCAAGCAGCGTTACAATTTCTTTGAGTACAATTTTTTTCATTCTAAACATTTTATAAAAACGGTGCAAGTATATTTTAAAATTTGTTTAGAAACAATGCAAATAAGGCCAGGGCGTAAAATCTCTGTATAAAAAGAAATTCTACCTTAGCCGATTCATTTTGTCGTTGCAAATTATCTCATTGTTTTTTGTCGATGATTACAAACTTAAAATACATCTTTCGCTTACTTCGCAACAACCTGGAGCTGGTGATGTGGGTTGCTATTCTGCTTGTTTTGATGCTGCCCATGCCCGCCGAACAGCACTTTACGCTCTGCCCTTTTCAAAACCTGGGACTCGACTATTGCCCGGGCTGTGGACTGGGGCGTTCGTGTAATATGGCCTTCCATGGAAAAATAATCGACTCATTAAAAATGCACCCCTTTGGAATTTTTGCTATTATTGTCATCGCTTTTCGCATTTATAGCTTATCAAAAAATTTATTTTTTTCATCAAATACTAAAATGTTATGAACAGAACTTTACGATTTATCCCCGAGGCCAAAGGAAACGAATTGTTTTTTCTCGACCAGCTCCTGACAGAATTGGACGATGAGCATGTAGAAGACTTTGCCATGGTTTATCGCTCGCGGCGGCGCGATCCGCAACTCATTCTGATTACTACTTTGCTGGGCTTAGTGCTAATTGCCGGGATTCAGCGTTTCCTGACCAACAACATTGGCCTGGGAATTCTCTACGTCTTTACCGGTGGCCTCTGTCTTATCGGAACTATTGTGGATGCGGTGAATTACGAAAAAATTGCCTTCGATTACAATCGTCAGATTGCCGCTGAAGTAAAATCAATGATGAGACACTAAGCAGAATTTTGTGTTAATAATTGCCGGTAATGATTTCACTATTAGAAACCATGACCGGTTTTTTTGTGTTTAAACTTTTTATTTTGATGCTTGTTAAATAAAATCTCGGAGTTGGCATCCTCTATTTCAACACCCGTCCTAAACCCCGTGGCTAAATATTTAGGCAATTAACGATTAATGAATAGCAAGCGCAAAAATAGTACAGACGCGCAATTTGCGCGTCTCTGCCAACGAGCATACTCAACGAATAACAATTAACGAATAACAATTAACGAATAACAATTAACACTCTTAACAATGAAAACTTTTATCCATTTTTCCCACCTTGCTTTTGCATTTATTTCATTAGCATTCTTTTTTCCTCAATCAGCCAAGGGACAGTCTGTGTTTTCAGATCAGGTGCAAAAATCCTGGCAATCCAAGGCGGTGTTTCAGGTACCCGAATCGGTGATTTACAATCCACAGGGTGAAATGATTTATGTAGCCAATATCAATGGAAACCCAACAGATCGCGATGAAAATGGCTTTATCTCTCAACTGGAAGCCGATGGACGAATCGTAAGGTTGGAATGGGCTGTCGGGCTTCACGCGCCAAAAGGCATGGCTATAAGTGATGGCAAATTGTACGTGGCCGATATTTATCGCCTTGCCGAAATAGATATGGAAAGCCGCAGGATTATTAATTACTACGAGGCTGCGGATGCCCAATTTCTCAACGATGTAACCCTTGATGGCGATGGAAACGTGTATGTGTCGGATATGGCCACCGGCGCGGTGTATAAATTTGCTAATGGAAAAATAGAGCCATGGCTTCCCGCCGGAACTTTTGAAAAATGTAACGGCATGAATTACCGCGATGGCTTATTATACCTCGGTGCTAAGGGTAAAATTGTGAGTATCGATCCGAAAACAAAAACAATACTAACAGTGGCCGAATTTGATGGCGGCGTGGATGGTCTGGAGATTGACCAACAGGGACGATTTGTGTTTTCGGACTGGAGCGGCAAAGTGCAGCGCGTCAAAGCGGGAGAGGAGCCGGAAGTGCTTTTTAATACTACCGACAACAAAATTAATGCTGCCGATATTTATTTGATTACTGATAAAAACATTTTACTTGTTCCCACTTTTTTCGACAATCGCATTATGGCTTACAAACTTTTGGACTAATTTGAATGAAGAAAATAGCTTTTAAAACTTTAGGCTGCCGGCTCAATCAATACGAAACGGATGCCCTGGCTTCACAATTTCAAAAAAACGGATACCAGCTTGTCGATTTTGATGAACAGGCCGAAGTGGTGGTGGTAAACACCTGCACGGTTACCAACCAAAGCGACAGCAAGTCGAAGCAGGTAATTAAGCAAGCCGCCAAAAAACATCCCGATTCGATGCTGGTGGTTACCGGGTGTATGGTGAATAATCATCGTGAAAAGCTCGAAAAGGCGCAAAGCAATGTTACCTGGTTTGTGGATAATGAGCACAAGAGTGCTATTTTTTCGCTCATCGATGGGCACTTCAAGGGCGAAATCAATCATCCCGATCATTTCGATAAAAACCTGTTCGACTACCAGCCAGCCGAAAAAACCTTTCATACCCGTAGCATGATTAAGGTTCAGGATGGCTGCGATAATTTTTGCACTTTCTGCATTATTCCTAAAGTGCGGGGAAGAGCGACCAGTCGCCCAGTAGCCGAAATATTGGATAATATCAAAAAAGTGGTGGAGTTTGGATACAAAGAAGTGGTGCTTACAGGTGTAAATATTGGCCGTTACAATTTCGAAGATAATAATTTTGAAGATCTGGTGGAACAAATTCTGGAGCTTCCCGGCGATTTCCGCCTGCGCATTTCATCCATCGAGCCGGAAGGCTTTGGCGAGAAGTTGTTTGATTTGTTTACCCACCCCAAACTTACGCCCCACCTGCATTTATGTCTGCAAAGTGGCTCGGATGAGCTATTGCTAAAAATGCGCCGCATGTATTCGCTCGATGGTTTTATGGCTATCGTTCAAAAGGTGCGACAGCGTTATCCCGATTTCAATTTTACCACTGATATCATCGTAGGTTTTCCGGGCGAAAGCACCCAGGATTTTGAACAAAGCCTGGCTGTGGCCTCAGAAATTGGTTTTGGACACATTCATACTTTTAAATATTCGGTGCGCAAAGGCACGCGGGCAGCACGCATGGAAGATCATATTCCTGAAAAGGAAAAAACACAACGCAGCGGAGTGATGCGCAAGCTGGCCGAAAGCGAAACGCTAAAATACCGCCAGCGCATGCTCGGCAAGGAGCAAACAGTTCTGGTTGAAAAAGTGGTGAATGGAATGGCGCAGGGCTATGGCGAGAATTATATTCCCATTAAATTCCCTTCAGATAAGCAAAATGCTGTTAATACTTTCATAAAAGTAAAATTACAAAATATTATCCAGGGAGAGGACTTTGTCAGGGCGCAGTCATCCGACCAATAGTTCCGGTACAAAACTCTTTCCATGAAATTTGGCACGCTCTAACGTGATTATTGCTGTGATAGAAAAAATGCCGTTTTTTGCACCACGAATTTTTTAGCTTAAATGGAAATACAATTCAGTAAATACGAGGGAGCCGGCAACGACTTTGTGATGATTGATAATCGCGACCGATGGTTTGATGCTGAACCAGTTGTGGTAAAGCTCCTCTGCGACCGCCATTTTGGTATTGGTGCCGATGGGCTTATCATGCTTGAAGATGACCCGGAAACTGATTCCCTAATGCGTTACTTTAATGCTAATGGCTACGAGGGAAGCTTATGTGGCAACGGTGGCCGGTGTATTGCCTGGTTTGCCAAAATATCGGGAATCAACAAAACGCACTTTACTTTTCGTGCTACCGATGGCTTGCATCAGGCCAGCATTATTAGCGAGGATGAAAATATTGCCATTGTAAAATTGCAGATGAAGGATATTGGTGCGATCACGGAGCAGGAGGGTTATACCTTTGTTGATTCGGGATCCCCACACATTTTGATCGAAGTGGATGCTTTGGATGCTTTGGATGTAGCCAAACTTGGTCGTGAAATCCGCTACAGCCCGCCCTTTGAAAAATTGGGCGTGAATGTAAATTTTATGCAGATTACATCGGATGGTGTAAAATTACGCACCTACGAGCGCGGTGTTGAAAACGAAACCCTGGCTTGTGGCACAGGTGCAGTAGCAGCCGCCACGGCCTTGCTGGCAGCGCATTCCAATTTTAGCTCACCAGTTAAAATTTTTGCCAGGGGTGGCAAACTAAAGGTTTATGCCCAAAAAGCCGGAAATGGCTTTGCAGATATTTGGCTCGAAGGTCCGGCAAGAAAGGTTTTTGAAGGTAAAATCAATATTTCTGACCATGAACTCTAAAAATTGCTAATTGATGGAAGGAAAAAAAATAAAACTACGTGCCCCGGAACCCGATGACATCGACCAGCTTTACGCCTGGGAAAACAACACACAGTTTTGGCACCTCAGCAATACCTTGGTTCCTTTTTCAAGATTCGACATCGAACAATATGTTTTAACCGCCGACAAAGATATTTACAAGACCCGGCAACTGCGATTGATGATTGTGAATAAAGCGAATGGAATTCCGGTGGGTAATATCGATCTCTTCGACTTCAACCCCCAGCACGAGCGGCTTGGCCTGGGAATTTTGATTGATGAAAAATACCAGGGACAAGGCTTTGCTTCGGAAGCCCTCGACTTATGCATCGAATATTGCTTCGACCATTTGATGCTTCATCAGGTATATGCCAACATCCTGCCCACCAATACGCTAAGTATAAAACTATTTGAGCGGAAAAACTTTGTGCTTACGGCAAAAAAAAGAAACTGGCTTCGAATTAATAATCATTGGAGCGATGAGTGGCTTTATCAGCTTATCAACCCCACTCCCACTCCCCGAAAAGCACCACTAGTTCTCGGCACTATTAAGTTACCAGAAAGACGATAAATCCTAATGGAAAAACGAAACAGAAAAATCTTTTGGCGCATCCTGCTTTTCGCAATAATTGTATTGCTACTTGCGGCAGGCACGGTTGGATTTTTGTTTTGGCGTGCAGTTTATAAAAATAATGTTTCACCCGCTGCCGGCAATTTATCTTACCTCTACATAAAAACCGGATCGGACTACCATGATTTATTGAATAATTTAAAAAGCAATCAGCTTCTCCAAAATTATGGCACCTTCGAGTGGCTGGCTGAGCGGAAAAACTTATCCAGGCACATCTATCCCGGACGATACAGCATCAAAGCCGGGATGAATAATGATGAATTGATCGACATGCTGCGCTCGGGAGCGCAAACGCCACTCAATGTTACCTTTAACAATGTGCGCACCCTGGCTCAACTGGCCGGAATTATTGCAAGGCAAATTGAAGCTGACAGTTTGTCCATCATCAATTATATCCATAGTAGCGAATTTGAAGAAAAATATAAAATTAACCAGCAAACAGCACCGCTACTTTTCATCCCTAACACCTACGAGTTTTATTGGAACACTTCGGCGGAGGCTTTCACAGAAAGGATGCACAAGGAATATCTGCGTTTTTGGGACGAGAAAAAACAGGCCAAGGCACGCCGATATAATCTTAGCCCCAAGCAGGTTTCGATACTGGCTTCTATTGTGGATAAAGAGACCAATCGCAACGATGAAAAACCAACCATTGCCGGGGTTTATCTCAACCGGCTGGCCAAAGGCTGGAAACTGCAGGCTGACCCGACAGCGGTATTTGCCTTTTATCTCGAAAACGATTCTTTGCTACATCGGGTTTACAAAAAGCATACACAAATAGATTCGCCCTACAATACTTATGTTAACAAAGGCTTACCCCCGGGTCCTATTTGCCTGCCATCGGTGGTTGGCATCAACGCAGTTTTGAATGCCCAAAAACATGAGTACATGTTTTTTGTGGCTAATAGCGATGGCTCGGGCTATCATCATTTTTCAAAAACCTACAGTCAACATCTCAAATATGCACGAGAACATTACAAGGCATTGGACAATAAAAAACAATAAATCACTTTGAACATATTATGAAAAAAACAAGCGGAATACTTTTGATATTAATTACAATTTTTGTTTCGGGCTGCGTTGATAAGACCGCAGAATCGGCAAAGTATGTGCGCGAAGGCAACCTCTATTTATATGGCTCCAATCCTGATGAGGCTTATTCCTTATATCAAAAAGCACTCGAATTGAATCCTGAAAATCCTGAAGCGTGGTATGGCACAGGCACGGTATGGATGAACAGGCGGCAATATCAAAAAGCCATCGAAAACTTTACTAAGGCCATCGACCTAAAGCCAAATTACACCGATGCTTTTTACAACCGTGGCCAGGCCTGGTTTTATAAAAACGAAAACTACAAGGCCTGCGAAGACTGGCAGAAAGCCTACGACCTGGGAAAGCCAAATATGGGCGATAAACTCAAAAAATGCCGCTAAGCAATTTCATTCTTCGCCGTGCTGCAAAATCAAATAATTATACCTTTGCCGATCATTAAAAAATTCAATATTCAGGATCATTAAAATACAATATCCATGGGGCTTAAATGCGGGATTATAGGAATTACCAATGTAGGAAAAACAGCGATTTTCAACTGTATTTCAAAAACCAAAGCTGAAGTTACCAACTTTGCTTTCAGCACCAACAAATCCAATTTGGGGATGATAGATGTGCCTGATGATCGGCTGTTGAAGATCGATGCGCTCATCAAATCGGCGCGGGTGATGCCTACAACCGTAGATATTGTTGACATCCCCGGCCTGGCCAAGGGATCGAGCCAGGGCGAAGGCGTGGGCAACAAATTTTTGGCCGACATACAGCAAACCGATGCCATCATCCATGTGCTGCGCTGCTTCGACGACGAAAACCTTCCCCACGTGGAAGGCTCGGTGGATCCGGTGCGCGACATGGAAATAATTGACCTTGAACTTCAGGTGCGCGACCTCGACCTGGTGCAGCGCAAAATACAACGCCTGGAAAAACTGGCCAAGTCGGGCGACAAAGAAGTAAAACGCCAGATAGGCATTCTGGAAAGTCTGGCCGAGCATATCGAAAACTTTAGCAATGTGCGCGATTTTGAGGTAGATCCAAAAGATAAGGTAGCACTGATCGATGATATGTACCTGCTCACGGCCAAACCCATTATGTACGTTTGCAATGTGGACGATGAGGCAGCTGCCACGGGAAATGCCTATTCGCAGGCTGTCGAAAAAACCCTCAAGGACATCGAAACCGAAGTGATTGTAATTGCCGGCAAGCTGGAAGCGGAGATTGCTGAGCTGGAAGATGAGGCCGACCGCCTGGAGTTTCTGTCGGATGCTGGCCTTAGCGCACCTGGGGTAAATCGCATGATACGCTCGGCTTATAAGTTATTGAACCTGGAATCATTCATCACCGCCGGGCCCAAGGAAGTAAGAGCCTGGACGGTAAAGAAAGGCTCGACAGCACCCATGGCGGCAGGCGTTATTCACAGCGACCTGGAGCGGGGATTTATCCGCGCCGAGGTAATCAAATACGCTGATTTTATGCACTATGGCTCGGAGCACGCCTGCAAGGAAGCCGGCAAATTTCATATCGAAGGCAAAAACTACATCGTACAGGATGGCGATATGCTCAATATCCGCTTCAACGTTTAAATGGAAAGAGCACCCATCAGCGCAAAAATAATTTTGTTTAATCCCGCCTCGGCCACACTGGCCATGGCCAATATTTCGCGAATATTTACCGGAGCCAGATTGTCGGGATCGCACTCATCGGTAATAACCGAGAAAGCCACCACCGGCAGCCCGTGATGCCTGGCAACCATCACCTCAGGAATAGTGGACATACCAATAACATCGGCACCTATGCGTGCCATAAAACGATATTCAGCGCGGGTTTCAAGGTTGGGGCCGGCCACAGCCGCATAAACACCCTGATTCAGTTTAACGCCCTCGCGATGGGCGATATCTACAATTTTGGCATTCATTTCCCGTGAATAGGCCTGGCTCATATCCGGAAACCGCGTGCCCCATTCCTCATGGTTTTGCCCAATCAGCGGATTATCGCCCAAAAGGTTGATATGATCTGTAATCAGCATCAGCTCTCCCTTATTAAATTCCTTATTCACCGTGCCGCAGGCATTCGACACCAGTAAATCTTTAATACCCAACAAGTACATCACTCGCACCGGAAAAGTAATTTCCTGCATGGTATAACCCTCGTAGAAATGAAACCTACCCTGCATGGCCACAACCTGCCGCCCGTTGAGGCGGCCATAAATCAATTTGCCGTTGTGCGACTCCACGGTAGAAACCGGAAAGTGGGGAATATCTTTATAATCTATGGTCTTTTCTATCTCGATGCGCTGCACCAGATTGCCCAAGCCGGTGCCCAAAATTATCCCTGTTTCGGGTTTGTTCATTCCGTGCTGCCGAAGGAAATTTGCAGTTTGTGTTACCTTTTCTGAATACTCGCTCATTATCTATGTCAAATTAAAAAAGGCCAAAAGTAGGATTAAATAGTCATCCGATGAATAATGTCCGGGCATGAAACCGCAGTTTTAGTGAGCGGTAATTCTGCTTAAGCGTAATCATCGGATGACTTGCCCCTGGATTTAGTCATCCGATAAATTTTATTTAGATTATTGATAAACTAATCCCTAAGCATCAATGTATGTAAGACATTGCATATTTTTGCCTGCCAAAGATGAATAATACTTTAGGGGTGAAGATTTTTTTTGCTTCACGTGGTTTACCAAAAATCATCACCTTTCTTTTTTTGTTTCCGATTTGCACCTTACTATACCACCAAAGTGCGGTTGACAGCCTGTGGCATCGAAATGACTAAGCTCAGCGTTTTTGATGGGTGAGAGAAGGCGGGCGCGTTGCGCAGCAAGTTTTAGAAGGGGAAATCTCTTACATCCTCACTATCCGCTTCTTATAAAAATATGTAATCGTTATCAAAATAAAAATCCCTGGTGCGTTTTTTTTACCCCAGATAAGCACTGACAGACACAGATTATTTTTCAGTATCCTTCTCTTTCATAAGATTGGTAGCTAATTCAATTTCGGTGAATAGATCCAGTTGATTTTTGGGGCTGGGAACTTTAGGGGGAATCACATTATAATCGAGGGAGATGTAGGTATCGATCGACCGTTTAATCAATTTCAATGGAGTCATATTTCTCGCCTTGCTGTATTTATCAAGCGATTTTTTTTGCCTCGCCGAAAGCTTGAAGGTGATGGTTTTAAACTTTCTTTTTTTTAAATCCTTTTTTCGTTTTTGCACCATATCATTTTCAAATTCAGAATGGCATAAAAGTAGGCTATTCCAGTTATCCGCCACAGCAAAATCGTGAAAAAGTTTTCCACATATCCAAAATTTTGTTAACAATATCTTTTCATTAAAACCTAAACCCTGTTTTGGTGTTGGATGTCTAATTAAATCTTTTGATTTAAGATTGAGGATTAAGATCAGAGATTTTAGATTGTGTTGAATATCATCTACATCTTAAATCTAAAATCGTTATTCTCAAATCGTATATTTTTCTAACAATTCCTTTAAAAACAGATAATATTTATACACCACACTCAAATTTACTATGACAAAATACGCATTCGTAACCCTAAGTTTTTTACTCATTTTTGCAATCCACTCAAGCACCAAAGGGCAAGGATGCAGCGATGCCGGAATCTGCACCAGCGGCCTTATGACCGAAGACGGCACTTCCGCGCTCACCGACTCACGAATTAATCTTAACCTGGGCTACCATTTTGCTCAGGGCGATGATGGCACTTCCATCAACGCGCTGATGCTCGAAGCCGATTATCTCGTGGGCAAGGCAAGTGCTATCCAAATAAAAGTCCCCTACCTTTTTACCAACGGAAAGCTGGGCAAAACCAATGGTCTGGGCGACCTAAGCCTAAGTTTTAGCGGGCTGATAAAGCAGGCAGGCGAGCATCGTTTTGCAGCTTTTGTGGGTGCCCGCATAAGCATGGGCAAAGCCGACCGACTTGAAGATGGCAAACCGCTGCCCATGGTTTATCAAACCAATCTGGGTACCACCGATTTACTCCTGGGAGCTAAATGGACTTATAAGGGTTGGGCAGCCTCGCTGGGCTATCAGCAACCCCTGGTTCAAAATAACGAAAATGGCTTTTTGCAAAGTTTGTGGGATGACCAGGCCAGCGTGGCCGCTTATGCTGACTCGCGCAAAATTGAACGCCGCGCCGATGTGGTGGCTCGTATCGAAAAAACAATTCAGCCTGGGAGTTTTGTAATTACGGGCGGATTTGTTCCCATTTATCATCTCGGCGAAGACAGCTATGTGAACGAAGAAAACCAGCGCACCGACATTGTCGGCTCCGACGGCCTAACGCTTAATATTGCTTTATCGGCAGGCTACAAGGCAAGCGAGGCTCTCACCTTCCATGTTTTTTATGGCTCGCCGCTCATCACCCGCGATGTGCAGCCCGCAGGACTGGCACGCACTTATGCCGCAGGTATTTCGGTGGGATATCGGTTTTAGGAGGAGGGAATTGTGGAGCGAAGCGAAAATCCTGTCTTGGTGTAGAGACGCGCAATTTGCGCGTCTGTACAAATTAAATCTATTGAGCGAAGCGAAAATCCTTTTTCAAATCCTCATGAGAAATATAGTTGCCATCGGCAAAAGCTTTTTCGGAGGCTTCAATACGCTCGTAAAATTCTTCAATGCTCATGGGCTGGATAAGTCCTGAAACCTGATTCCCGATAATTTCTTTGATTTTACGAATCAATGATGTTTTCATCAAAAAAATATCTATCTCACCTAACAACAACCTGTAACCGTGGGTTGATGCTATTAATCGTGTAAGGCAAATACAGCGACCGATCGATGATCAAGTATTCCAACGATTTTAAATTAACGATTGATGAGGGAATTTCTACCATCGGGCCGCAGTATGCCAGATTCAATTCGATTAGGGTAGTAAGATTACCGATTTCTTCGGGTAAATTGGTCAGGCTGTTTTTGCCAATCACCAGGTATTGCAAACTTTCAAGCCCTCCAATCTGGCTGGGAATTGAATATAAATCGTTGTTATTTAAATACAAAAATTTTAATTCCTTCAAACGCCCAAGTTCCGGTGGAAGGGAATCCAATTCGTTGTATTGCAAATCGAGATACTCTAAATTTCCAAGCTTAGCTATTTCAACAGGGAGGTTTTTAATATCATTATGCTTCAGCGATAATTTTGTTAGCCTATCCAAATCTCCAATCTCAGCAGGTAGTGTAGTAAGCCGGTTACTGCTTAAAATCAGGGTTTCTAAATTTTTTAGCTCGCCAATTTCTTTGGGCAGGCTGGTCAGTTGATCGCGAAACAGATAGAGTGTTTCCAGGTTTTTAAGTGTTCCAATCTCGGGCGGGAGTTCTCCGATAGGCGTATTTTTAATTTTCAATGTTTTAACATCCAAAGGATTTGCCAGTGCCTGATCCAAACTTCGATAAGTCGAGCAAGCCGTAAATGAGAACTGCAGGATTAAGGATAGCAATGCAATTTTCGTTGTGATTTTTTTCATCTTACAAAAGTAAAAAAAATGAAGACTATCATTTTGCGATTTTTCAATATTTTTGGCATCGATTTTAAAATGGCGTTTCCGGACAGCCATGCAGGATTAATTGCAAAAAAAAATTTGAATCATGGATTTGAAAAAGAAACAAGCATTATTGGATTTCCTTTCTGGATTTATCAGCGACAACAAACACAGCAAGTTCGAGGCGATTGTTGCCAATCGCACACGCTACCTCACCGTGGTGCTCGAAGATATTTTTCAGCCGCACAATGCCAGCGCGGTGCTGCGTTCGTGCGACTGTTTCGGCATTCAGGATGTGCACATTATCGAAAACGAAAATCCCTACGAGGTAAATCCGGATGTGGCCTTAGGCTCGTCCAAATGGCTGGATCTGATAAAATACGATGCCGCCGAAAATAATACTTCCGCCGCCATTGCCCATTTAAAAGAAAAGGGCTACCGCATTGTTGCCACCACGCCACACAAAGAGGATGTAGAACTGCAAGACCTCGATTTGGAAAAAGGCCCGGTGGCACTCATTTTTGGCACCGAGCTGCGAGGCCTGAGCCAGGAGAGCCTCGATCTGGCTGATGAATATATAAAAATACCCATGTACGGTTTTACCGAGAGTTTCAATATTTCGGTGTCGGCGGCACTCTGCCTTTTCTATCTAAGCGAAAAACTGCGGAAATCAACATTAGCCTGGCAGCTAAGCGAGGAGGAGCAGGTGGATATTAAAACAGAATGGTGCAGAAGGGTGATAAAAATGAGTGCCGAACTGGAAGAAAAATTTATAGCAAACTATCCACCGAAAACAGAATAAGAACCAGCATCAAAAAAAGATTGATTTGCATAAAGGCACTCCGCAGATTAATCTGCTGCCGGCACATCAGGACATAAAAACTGTAAACAATCCACAAGGAGGAAGCCAGCAAAAGGGCTATGATAATGCTTGAACTGATTACCCCCGCCACAGGAATTATCATTACTGCAAAGGCGGTAGCCAAAATCCAGACAAAGATAAGCCGCTTCAACTGCGCCTCGGTAAAATAGGTGGTGAGCGTTGAAAAGCCCGCCAGCTCGTATTCGGGGCCATACTTGAGCAGTAAAAGGATAAAATGCGGCACCTGCCAGATAAACAGGAGCATGGCAATAAGAACGATGGCGGTATCGAAAACATAGCCGCCGGCGGCTGTCCAGCCAATCATGGGCGGAAAGGCTCCCACCAGGGCACCGGCAAACACCGCAAAAACCGTTTTGCGTTTCATGGGTGTATAAATGCCGTTGTACCAGAGCAAGGTGAGCAATCCCAAAATAAAGGCCGTGGCATTGTTACCAAAAAGCAAAATTGAAGCTCCGGCGAGCGAAACAATAATAGCAAAAAGCAGGGTGTTTATAGCTGAAAAGCGTCCGCTGGGAATTGGGCGACCGTGGGTACGCAACATCTTTGCATCCAAGCGATGCTCTTGATATTGATTGAGCGCGGCACTGCCCGAGGCCAGCAAAAAAACGCCCAGGGTCGAGATAAAGGCACCCCGGTCGAAGGCTCCGCTATAAACAAGATAGCCCGTGAGCGAGCTGATGGACACCGCAAAGGGAATCTTGATCTTGCTCAGCTCGGCAAAAAGGTGATAAGACTTTTTTATTTGCTTTAGCATAAATACTGATCTTTACGAGGAACAACAGGCTTGCTGATTTAAGATAAATTCTCTGTCTCAATTATTACACTTTGTGAACCTTGGTGTCTTTGCGCCTTTGTGGCTAACAACAAAGAGAACGGCCACCAAGACACCAAGTCACTAAGAAACACTAAGAAAAAATTTATATAACAAATTTCGAAAGTAGCTGAAAACAATTTTACGAGCAGCAGAATTAGCAACTTTACAAACGGACACTATCTTTAAAAAGCTATTGCAGCGACTTGATGTACTCGGTGATTTGCTCTACTTCTTTATCCGAAATCATATCCTTGTACGAGGGCATCAGGCCTTTGTTGTAACCAACGACAACTTCGGCGTTGGGCTCATAAATCGACCTGCGGATATATTCGGCACCCACCGTTACGGTTTGCTCCTCGCCATCCACCATCACCTGACGTTTCATACTCCAGATACCCTTAAAACTATTAGCAACCAGCTTGGTGCCATCCGAACTATGGCAAGCCACACAGCCATTCATCTTTATCACATTAAAACCCTCGGCTACCTTGTCGAGTTCGCTTTCGCCGCTGGGTGTTTTCATCCACTCCTCCCACTCGCCATCATCAACCACCTCCACGGTAGTGAGCATGTAAGCATGGCGCAGACCACAATATTCGGCACACATCAAGTCGTACGAACCAAATTCGTTGGCCGTAAACCACATATAATTATCCCTTCCGGGGATTACATCTTCTTTGATACGAAAAGCCGGAACATACAAGGCATGATTAACATCCACCGAAATCAATTTGAGCAATACCGGCCTGCCCTTGGGTACGATGAGCTTATCACTTTTCTTGCCATTGTCGTACTCAAAGGTCCAGCTCCACATGCGGGCGATGGCTTTTACCTCGATGGCATCATCGGGTACGTCACGCATGGGCGCAAAGCCTGCCCAGCCGTAATAAAACATCACCAAAACCAGGATGGTTGGGATGATGGTCCAGATTAATTCAAGTTTAACACTGCCGGTGATGGAAGTGTCGGCTACCGGATGTTTTGATTTACGATAGCGGATAACAAAATAGATCATCACTACCGTAATCAAAATCAGGAAGAACAAAGAAATCCCGAAAATCACATAAAACGCCAGATCAACGCCTTCTACAAAATTTGAAGCACCAGTCATTTTCTTTTCCTCCAATATTAAATAAACAGGTAATCGCTAAATAAAACTATCAGCACTGCTATAAAAAGCAAGCCCACACCCAAAACAACAGTCCGCAAAAATTTATTCTCAAATTTAAGGTGCATAAAATAGGTTCCCACGAGGTAGGTCTTGATACTTGCTATCACCAAAGCCACCACCACGGTAAGTTCCTGAAAGTCGAACTGGGCTATTTCGATGGTGATGAGTGTGAGTATCAATAGATCGATAAACACCAGGATGTTAAATTTATAATCAACAATATGATTCTTATGATTGTCAGCCATATTAGGATATTTTTTTAAATGATTAAATAAAACAGCGGAAATAGATAGATCCAGATCACGTCCACGAGATGCCAGTAAAGGCCGCCATTTTCGAGATAAACATATCGGTCTTTGTTTATTGTTCCTTTTTTGATATAATAAGCCACGATGAGCAGGATGATAGCTCCAACAATAATGTGGATGGCATGAAGGCCGGTCATCAAAAAATAAAGGTTAAAAAACTGGGCTTCGCCTGCGCTCAATTCGTTGTAATGATCCATACCGGGGAAAAGTCCGTGCTCATACTTCAGGCTATATTCGTAGAATTTATTCATAAGAAAAGCTCCGGCAAAAGCTATGGTAATCATAATCAGGTTGACCGAGCGACGGGAATCGCCTTTTTGCAAAGCCGTTATCGAAAGGGCCACCGTTAAACTACTTGCCAGCAGGAAAGCGGTATTTACGGCACCTACCACCAGGTCGAGCTCGGCCGAGCCTTGGTGAAAGGCATCGTGGTTCATAAAACGATAGGTTGCATAAACAATGAATAAACCACCAAAAAGCAAGACCTCGGTAAATAAAAATAACCACATCCCCAGCTTTTTGCCTTCGGCATCGAAGTGGATTGGAGGGTGGTTAGTAATTGCGCTTGAACTCATAACATTAATTTTGTTTATTCTCAGCAATATAATTTTCATAATCCCGGTAATCGTAGGGGCCACGTTTTACTTCGGGCGTGTGGTCGAAATTGTAAAGCGTTGGAGGCGACTGGGTATGCGTCCAATCCAGCGTTACCGAACCCCAGGGATTGTTCCCGACTTTTTTGCCCTTGCGCCCACCAATAAGATTAACAATCATCAATATCAAACCTATGGCAAGCACCCACGAACCCACCGTAGAAATCTGGTTGGGAAGGGTGAACTCGGGCAAATAATCGTAGTAGCGGCGTGGCATTCCCATCATTCCAAGTACAAGCATGGGGAAGTACAACAAATTGAAGCCGACAAAAAGAATCGCAAAAGCAATATTCGCGCGCGTCTCGTTGTACATCCTGCCCCATATCTTGGGATAATAAAAGTGAATGGCTCCAAAAAAGGCAAAGCCCGTTCCTCCAAACATTACATAATGAAAGTGCCCCACCACAAAGTAAGTATCGTGTACGTGAATATCGGTGGCCAAAGCTCCCACCACCAGGCCGGTCAATCCGCCGATGGTAAACAAAAAGATAAAGGCAAGAGCATAAAGCAGCGGCGTTCGTATGTCGATGGAACCCTTGTAAAGCGTTGCCACCCAGTTGAACACTTTTATAGCACTGGGTATGGATACCAAAAATGTGAGTATCGAAAAAATAATCCGCGCAGGGCCGCTCATCCCGGAGGTAAACATGTGATGTCCCCACACGAAATATCCGATAAAAGCGATGGCCAAACTGGAGTAAACAATGACTTTGTAGCCAAAGATGGATTTTTTAACAAACACAGGAATGGTTTCCGAAACGATGCCCATGGCAGGCAGCACCATAATATATACCGCCGGGTGCGAATAAATCCAGAAGAGGTGCTGATACAAAACCGGGTCGCCGCCCAGTGCCGGATCGAACAAGCCTATGCCCAGCGTGCGTTCGGCAACAATCATTAATAAAGTAATACCTACAATCGGGGTAGCCAAAACCTGAATCCAGGCGGTGGCGTACAAGGCCCATGGAAATAGTGGCATCTTAAACCAGGTCATCCCCGGGGCACGCATCCGATGCATGGTAACAATAAAGTTAAGTCCGGTAAGTATCGACGAAAATCCCAGGACAAAAGCCGCCATCACAGCCATCGTAACGTTAGTGCCGGTTTTGATGCTGTAAGGCGCGTAAAACGTCCAACCCGTATCGGCAGGGCCTTCGCCGTAAAGCAAGGTGGATAAAGCCATCAGCCCACCCAAAACATAGAGATACCAGGAAATAAGGTTCAACTTGGGAAAGGCTACATCGGGGGCACCGATGAGCATGGGCAGCGAAAAGTTGCCAAAAATGGCCGGGATGCCCGGGATGATAAACAAAAAAATCATGATTACGCCGTGAAGCGTAAACACTTCGTTATAGGTCTGCGGGTCGAGCAGGGTAGCTCCAGGAGCAATCAGCTCCAAACGCATGACCAGTCCGAGACCAAATGCTACAACAAAAAATGCACATATCGTATAAAAATACAACAGTGCTATGCGCTTGTGATCCTCGGTTACCAGCCACGACAGAAAACCGCGCTTAACCTGGAAAAAATTCACGTACGTGCTTGCTTGAGGTATTGCCGTCATAAGATTAAAAAATGTTTGGTTTAGGTGTTTTTGGTTTGCGGGCGTTTCTTTTTGCTAAAAATCAGATAAGCTAAAAAGGACAGTGCAAGAACAATAATCAAGGTACCGGATACCTTGGTGATATTAAAAACGTATTTCTTCCCTTCGGGATCGTAACTGAAACAATAGTTCAGGATTTTGTTGATGGTAGGTCCCGATTTACCCTGCCGGGCCTCTACCAGTGCCATCTTCAGGTCGAAGGGCAAAAAATAGGTTCCGTAAAGATAGCGGGTAACTTTTCCCTCGGGGCTGAGAACCATGATGGCGGCAGCGTGGATAAAGTCGTCGCCATCACGCTTAAAACGATAGCCTATACTTTGTGTAAGTCGCGCAATATTGGTGCTATCGCCAACCATCCACAGCCACTGGCTTTCGTCGATGTCCTTTTTTACCTGTTTTACGTAGTTCGCCTTCTTGGATTTTGCCAGTTGGTAAGTTTCTTTTTCGTTAAAACTTACCGTGAGTACCTGGTAATCCTTGCCCAGCTCCATATCCGTTCTGCCAATAACCTCGGCAATGCCATCGAGCAGCGGGCTGCAAATACCCGGGCAGGTAAAATAAACCATGGTTAACACCGTGGGCTTATCGATGAGAGATTTAAAATTAACCACCTGCCCGTCTTCAGTAGTAAAGGTAAGATCGTCGGGCACATACTCATCCAGTTTTTCGTAAATTCCCAAAAGTTCTGTCAACGAATCAGCATCGGTAACTGTAACCTGCGATATTAGGAAAAGAGAGGAAAACAGGAGTGCAATCGTAAAAAAATGTTTCATGTCTCGTATTTAATTCATCTGAAGATTTGTTGCAATGCGAGGCAAATGTAAAGATTTATTTTCTTTGAGCAGCCACCTCTTCTATGGTAACTGTGCCACCATCGTTGCCCCAACTGTTCAGAATATAATTTACCACGAGCATCACTTCTTCATCGGTAAGATTGGCAGGGGTCATAACACCACCCGGGTAAGTAACTCCGTTTACCACAATCGGCTCTTTGGATCCATACATAGTTTGATGGATGGCTCGATTTTTATCAGCCAAAAGATAATCGGCCTCGGCCAGCGGAGGAAATGCTGGCGTTAAACCCTGGCCATTCACCTGATGACAAACTGAACACAGGCCGGCTCCTTCGTAGATAGCCTTACCCTTAATCATTGGGTCGTTCAAATCAACTTGCTCCTGAAGCGTGATTTGATCATTAGTAGCAGGAGCCGAAGCAGTGATACTTGGTGCAATGCTCATTAAAAGCGTAGCGAAGAATAAAATTCCAATTGATAGTACAATTCCTTTTTTCATTTTGTCGATATTATTAAGTGAGTTAAAAAAAATTATTAGAACATAACAAGTTCTTTATTCGCGGGTTCAAAATTAATTTAATTTTCACAACAGTAAATACAATTAAAACCAATTCGTTCAAATTTTTAAATCATTCAATATAATTTGCTTGTTCAAAACTTGTTGATAAGTATGGGACAAAGCAAGGCCATGTTTACAAATAGTATTACCTTTATAAAATTAAAAAATTAGCAAACCAACATATCTGCACTATGGATTTAAATGGACAAAAGCCGAAGCAGATTTTTTCGGGCACTGCCTGGCAGGCCGATCAAATCAAAGACATGCTGATGGACAACGAGATCGAGGCTTTTCTTGGAGATGAGATTTGGGGTACTGATGCGCTGATGGATCATGCACCCGACAGGCCTGGCGGCGTAAATGTTTACGTGCTCGAGGAAGCTGTGGAAGATGCCAAAATCGTGGTCGATCGTTATTACGAGGAAAGTTCGAGCGACGACTATCAGTGATACCCACTGCCTGTCGCCTAATGTTTAACCAAGCCACGAAACAGAGATTTTTTAATTTCTTTCGTGGCTAAAATTTTTTAGGGGTTTAATTTCTGTTCCAATTTTAAAATAAACCAAACAAGAATTTCCTTTTTAAAATTAATACTTATCACCACTCCGGCTTAATCAATCCTTTCTTTTCACAAGAAGAAAAATCAGGAACCAGCATCATTTGTATATCTTTACACCTTTGTTAATTTATCATAAAATGAAGCCTAAACCAAGCCACATTTTTTTAATTCTGATTTTACTTTTCACCTTTCCGGTTTTGGCTAATGTTAAGCACTTATGCAATGGGATAAATAACAAATTGTTTCGAGTTTTTTAGCAAACACTATTTAGCATTACTTTTAAATTATTTGAACTCTAAACTACACATTATGAAATATTTTAAACTACCAGGCTTCGTCAGACCCGGATCCACCGCAAATAATCTTTCGCTGATAATCCTGCTGATGAGCATCTTTTTGCTGCCGGCATTTTCGGGTTGCGATAAGGACAATGACAGTCCGGCATTTGCGCCCGATTTTAGCTTTGAGTTAGCCGATGATAATCATGTGCAATTTACCAATACCTCCACCGGTGAATACTATTCGCTGGTTTGGGATTTTGGCAACCAGCAAGCAGATACATCCACCGACAGGAGCAAAAGCTACGTGATTTACTATCCGGTAGCAGGGGAATATCAGGTATCGCTAAAGCTGCTCAATTTTACCGGCGAAACGAAAAACATTAGCAAAACAATCAACATTACTAACACTGACCTTGCTTTGTCGTTTACCGCCGAAGTACTGCCCGACAATCCCAATAAAGTGCGCCTTACCAATACTTCACAAGGGATGTGGGATTCGTTTATGTGGATTTATCGCAACAAGGAAGTCGCAGATCAAACCGAATATGATGCTTATTTTCCCTACTCCGGAAATCACGAAATCGAGCTTCTCGTAAACCGGGACAATAACAGTTTTTCGCTTAAAAAATCCGTAAGCATTGCACAGGATGATCCTGACTATATCCAAAACCTTACCCTTGCCTGGTCTGACGAATTTGACGGGGCAGAGGTGAACCAGGACAACTGGACCTTTGAAACCGGTGCCAGCGGCTGGGGCAACAACGAGTTGCAAAATTATACCAATGGCGACAACGCGGAGATTGTGGATGGTGTGCTGGTAATCACTGCCCGAAAAGTAAACGAAAACACAGTACCTGGTTCCTACACCTCGAGCAGAATTGTAACAAATGGAAAACATGAATTCCAATATGGTCATGCACAAATCCGCGCCAAGCTTCCCTCCGGAACAGGTATCTGGCCTGCATTGTGGATGCTGGGCAGCAATTTCAACACTGCAGGGTGGCCAGCCTGTGGCGAAATGGATATCATGGAATATGTGGGCTACGATCCCAATGTGGTACATTCGACGGTGCATACTCCCGCAGGATTTGGTGGAAACGGAAACGGCAGCAGCATAATTGTGGAAAGCTGCGAAGAAGAATTTCATGTGTATGGCCTGATATGGACGGAGAAACGTCTGGTGTTTTATGTTGACACTCCTGATAATGTGATTCATACTTATGCTCCACCGGTAAAAACGGATGAAAACTGGCCCTTTAACAAGCCGGCATTTTTCATCATGAATGTAGCCGTTGGAGGAAACTGGGGTGGTGCACAAGGCATCGACAATACCATCTTCCCACAAACCCTGCAAGTGGATTATGTACGGATGTATCAGGAACCCTGATTTTATTTTTAATATCAAAAAACAGATTTTTTATAAAACTAAGAAACAGATGGGGCTGCCGATTATTGAAGTTTTTGATACATGTTGTTTTTTTTCATTGGGTGATGTTTTCTCAGGCAGCTTCATTTTTTTTTACCAACAATTCTGAACATGAACAAAGAGCAAAAATATACAATCCGAATTTCCCTCATTGTTGCATTGGGCGGCTTTTTGATGGGTTTCGATGCCTCCGTTATTTCGGGTGTGGTAAAGTTTATCGAACCTGAGTTTGTACTTTCCAAACTGGAGTTGGGCTGGGCTGTTAGCTCGCTTACACTCACCTCAACGCTTGCCATGATTCTGGCCGGCCCCTTGAGCACCACTTACGGGCGCAAACCCATCCTCAAAATTGCGGCATCTCTGTATGCCATCTCCGCCATTGCCTCGGCACTGGCTCCCGATTTTGTAACGCTGGTGATTGCCCGCATGGTGGGCGGCTTCGGAGTAGGGGCCTCACTTATTATTGCGCCCATGTATATTGCCGAAATATCGCCTCCCAATATTCGGGGACGCATGGTTTCGTTCAATCAGCTCAATATTGTGATTGGTATTTCGGTGGCTTTTTTTACCAATTATCTTATTTTGCAATTTAGCCAATCGGATGCCTCCTGGACCAAAGCCCTCGGTTTTGATATTTATCAATGGCGATGGATGCTGGGTCTTGAAACAATCCCGGCGATACTATATTTCGGCTTTCTGTTTACCGTGCCCGAAAGCCCGCGTTGGCTCATCCTAAAATCGAGACCACAAGAAGCCCTGGCCATTTTAAAAAGAGTATCCTCTCAGGCACAGGCACAAAAAGACCTGGATGCCGTTGAAGCCTCCCTGCTGAAAGAAGACAGCAAAAAGCGCGTTCCCATTTCGCAGTTATTCAAACCCGCATTGCGCCTGGTGCTCACTATCGGAATTGTGGTGGCTGTTCTGCAGCAAATCACCGGAATCAATTCCGTGTTTTTCTACGCACCCATGATTTTTGAACAATCGGGCATTGGCACCGATGCATCGTTCTCGCAGGCCATCCTGGTAGGATTAACCAACCTGGTATTTACCATCCTGGCCATCATGTTTATCGACCGCTTTGGGCGCAAGATTCTGCTTGTCTTCGGCCTCACGGGTATCGCCCTGAGTATGTTTCTGCTTTCGTGGGGCTTCAGCACGGCCACTTACACCCTCACCCCCGAATCGGTGCAAAGCCTGCCCGAGCACATCGAAAGGAGCAAGACCACTGCGATGGTTGGCAAAACCTATCAGAGCGATGTAGCTTTCAAAAATGCCATCAATAAGGCATACGGCGAAATCGAAGCCAAGAAAATTGAATCGGACTTGATAACGGCAAGCATCAGCATGAATGCCTGGCTTATCCTTATCGGGATAATCGGTTTTGTGGCTTCCTTTGCCATCTCGCTTGGGCCGGTGATGTGGGTCCTGTTTTCTGAATTGTTTCCCAATAGCGTTCGTGGGCTGGCCATAAGCTTTGCCGGATTTATCAACTCGGGCGTAAGCTTTACGGTACAATTGGTATTTCCGTGGGAGCTTGCCGCTTTGGGTAGTTCGCTAACTTTTTTGATTTATGGCTTGTTTGCTGCGGTGGGCTTGATATTCATAATCATCATCCTGCCCGAAACGAAGGGTAAATCGCTGGAAGAGCTGGAAGTAATGCTGGTAAAAAAATAAAATTCCTTAAATCTATTTTACAATGAAAATTAATAAACGAAATACAATACTATTCCTCGCTGCCATCACGATTTTAACCTTGAGTTTTGGGTGTCAAAACAGCAAAGAGAAAGATAAGCACAGCCAGGCCTCGCAAGTAACTTTGAAGGCGGAAGCCGGAAGCTACCAATTGTATGTAAACGGGGAACCGTTTTATATAAAAGGTGCAGGGCTTGAATGTGGCGACATCCAATCGCTGGCAGCCCATGGTGGCAATGCCATGCGCACCTGGCGTACCGATACGCAATGCCGCAAAGGCAACGAAATTCTGGACGAGGCCCAAAAAAATGGCCTGATGGTGTGCATGGGTCTCGAAATTGCCCGCGAAAGGCATGGCTTCGATTATAACGATAATGCGGCTGTGCGCGAACAATTTGAATACGCCAGGGCTGAAGTATTAAAATACAAAGACCATCCTGCCCTCCTGGCCTGGGGCGTGGGAAACGAATTAAACCTTCATTACGACAATCCAAAAGTGTGGGATGCCGTAAACGAAATCGCTGAAATGATTCATGAAATCGATCCAAACCATCCGGTAACTACCATGCTTGCCGGTGCCGACAAAAATGTGCTGGCTGTGCTTGCCGAAAGATGCCCGGACTTGGATTATCTCAGTTTTCAACTCTATGGCGACATTGTTAACCTGCCACGCTACCTCCACGAAGCCAACTACACGGGGGCTTATGTTGTAAGCGAATGGGGTGCCACCGGCCACTGGGAAGTAGGCAAAACTGCATGGGGTCGCCCCATCGAACCCACCAGCCACCAAAAAGCACTGGATTATCACGATCGCTACCAAAGTGCCATTGCCGGAGACCCGAAGCACTGCATCGGCTCGTTTGTGTTTTTGTGGGGACAAAAGCAAGAACGCACGCCCACCTGGTACGGCATGTTCCTCGAAAACGGTCATAGCACCGAGGCAGTGGACGTGATGGAATTTGTGTGGACAGGCCAATGGCCCGAAAACAGAGCACCGGCACTCGATTCGTTTGAGGTGGATGGACAAACGGCTTACCAAAATATTTATCTCGCTCCGGGGTTCACGGCAAAGGCCGCAGCCCGGGTGAGCGATCCGGAAAACGATGCGCTAACTTATCGTTGGGAAATTATGCCAGAGGTTCCCGAGCACCACCAAAGCGATGGCGGCGACTTTGAAAAGCGTCCCGAAACAATTTTGCAAAGCACTTCGCAGGAGCCTGAACTAAGTTTTACCGCTCCGGAAACTCCCGGTGCCTATCGCATTTTCGTTTATGCTGCCGATGGCAACAATAAGTCCGCAACTGCCAATATTCCATTTTACGTTAAGTAGTGTTTGACAACAAAGTGAGCAATTTTTGATTTAAGATTGAAGATTAAAGATCGGAGATTTTAGATTGTGGTCAATATCACCTACATCCTAAATCTGAAATCGTTAATCTGAAATCGTATATTTTTCTAACTGTTACTTTAAAGACAGACACTAAATTGTGTTCAATTAATAAGCAATACTACTCTGATAGCTTGGATTGTATGTAAAAATGATACACTTCAGATGCAAGGTTTTTGATATTCTGCAAAACCTTGCTTTTAATATTACGCAAACTCTGTAAGGTGCAGCGCACCGAAATATTAATAGAACAGATTATTTTTGCAGTAGCTTATCAACGATTATAAATTTAAGAACTATACCAAAGTGGGTAATTTTAAATAAAATGACAGAACCAAATATTTATCTCGGCAACAATCTTTTAAAAACAAATACCGAAGAAGTAAGCGGCACCTATCTCACCATCGAAAATGAGCAGTTTTACAAAATCGCCAACTACGATCGGATGCGCCCGTTTTTCGTCAGCCTGGTGAGCCATTCTGACCACTGGCTTTTCATCGCCTCCAATGGCGGCCTCACCGTAGGTCGCCGCAACGAAAACAGCGCACTCCTCCCCTACTACACCGATGATAAAATTATGGCTACCGGCGAAACTACCGGCAGCAAAACCCTGATAAAAATCCATGAAAATGGAAAAATTTTGCTTTGGGAACCCTTTTCTGAAAGATGCGCCGGGATTTATAAAATAAGCCGGGATTTGTATAAAAACGGAACCGGAAACAAAATCATATTCGAAGAGATCAATCAAGATATGAAACTCTCCTTCAGCTATTCATGGCAGTTTTCAGAAAAGTTTGGTATCGTCAAAAAATCGACCCTCACCAATTGGGATAAGAAATCCGCTACTGTTGAAGTTTTGGATGGCATCCAAAACATCCTGCCTTATGGCGTAGGGGCGGCTCTGCAAAATCAAAGCAGCAATCTGGTAAATGCCTACAAACGAAATGAGCTGCACCAGGCATCAGGTCTGGGGATTTTTTCGCTTAGCGCGATGATTGTAGATAAGGCCGAGCCCGCCGAAGCACTCAAAGCTACAACGGTGTGGCACGCCGGCATCGAGGCTGAATGCGTGCTCCTGTCCTTACTTCAAATCAATAATTTTAAAAAGGGAATTAAATTAAATACCGAAACCGATATCAAAGCCGAGGCGGGAGCCTATTTTATAAAATCCAATCTGGCCTTGGCTGCGGAAAGTAAAACTAGCTGGGTTCAGGTAGCCGAACTTAATCAGGATCATAGCAGCACCGCAAAGCTGATTAATCAATTAAAAAAAGACAAAAACAAAATCATCCACTCGCTGGAATTGGACATTGAGGCCGGATCCCAGTCGCTTAAAAAGCTTGCCGCGATGGCTGATGGCCTGCAAGCTACCGGCGATGAGCTGAGTGTAGGTCGGCATTTTTCCAATGTGCTTTTCAATATTATGCGGGGTGGCATTTTTACCGATCAATATCGGGTGGAAAAATCGGATCTGATCGATTATTTTAATACCATCAACAAAAAACTAACAACACGACAGGCGGAATTTTTTAACGACCTGCCCGAAACCCTCAATTACAACAGGCTGCTCGAATCGGCTGAAAAAAACAGCGATGCCGACCTCATCCGTATATGCTACGAATATCTGCCCCTGTCGTTCAGCCGCAGGCATGGCGACCCCAGCCGCCCATGGAATAAGTTTTCGATTGATATCAAAAATAAAGATGGCTCCAAACTTCGGAACTACCAGGGCAACTGGCGCGATATTTTTCAAAACTGGGAGGCACTGGCTTTTTCCTTCCCGGGATATATCCGCTCGATGATTACCCGATTTGTCAACGCTTCCACCATCGATGGTTACAACCCCTACCGCATCATGCGCAGCGGCATCGACTGGGAAATCGTCGATCCTGACGATGCCTGGTCGTTTATCGGATACTGGGGCGACCACCAGATTATTTATCTGCTCAAACTGATGGAGCTGGCCGAAAACTACTGCCCCGAAGATTTAAGGGCAATGCTGCAAAAACCGATATTTGTGTTTGCCAATGTTCCGTATCGCATCAAAAAATATGAGGAAATTGTGCGGAATCCCAAAGACACCATAAGTTTTGACGAATTGCTCGAAAAGCGAATTTGCGAAAAAGTGCAGCAAGTGGGTGCCGATGGAAAGCTCATCGTATTTAACAACGATGAACCCATCAAAGCCAACCTGGCCGAAAAACTCCTGGTTTCGCTCCTGGCCAAGCTGTCCAATTTTATACCCGAAGCCGGCATCTGGCTCAACACCCAGCGCCCCGAATGGAACGATGCCAACAATGCCCTGGTGGGCAACGGCACCTCGATGGTAACGCTCTACTACCTGCGGCGATTTGTGAATTTCTGCATTCCGCTTTTTGATGAAAAGACGAACAGCGAAATTGAATTCCACCAGCCGGTGGCCGAAATGCTTGGCGCAATAAGCAAAGTATTAGAGGAAAATCAGGAATTGCTCCAAAATAAAATTTCGGATAACGAACGAAGAAAAGTTGCAGACCTCCTGGGCAAGATCGGCGAAAGCTATCGCGAGGAAGCTTACAGCGAGGAAGCCTACCGTGGTTTCGACCGCAAAAAAGTTGCCCTGCCCCAAAAAAGTATCCAGGATTTTCTGGAGCTTAGCCTCCAATGGATCGATCATTCTATCCGTGTGAGCAAGCGCGAGGATGGCCTTTACCACGCCTATAATCTCGTTACCTTCGAGGATGAAAAATTGAGCATCAGTCCTCTGTACGAAATGCTCGAAGGCCAGGTGGCTGCGCTTTCGGCAGGCGTGCTCGATGCCGATGAAGCACTAAAACTACTGGATAAGCTCAAGGCCGGAAAAATGTACCGCCCCGACCAGTACAGCTACATGCTCTACCCCGACCGCAATTTGCCCGGCTTTCTTAGTAAAAATACTATCCCGTCTTCCTTTGTCGAAGGTTCGGCTCTGGCAAAAGCCCTGCTCCAGGCCAACGACACCGGCGTGATACAAAAAGATGAAAACGATATTTATCATTTCAACAGCGATTTCACCAACAAAAACGACCTCGTTGCTGCCCTGGCACGGCTTCGCGAAAGCGATTATGCCGGCCTGGCCGAGGTGGAGCACAGCGATTTTATGGAAGCCTTCGAGCAGGTTTTCAATCATCGGGCTTTTACCGGCAGGTCGGGAACATTTTTTGGCTACGAAGGATTGGGAAGCATCTACTGGCACATGGTGAGTAAATTGCTGGTGGCAGTTCAGGAAAATATTTACAAGGCCAAAGCCGATAATGCAGCCCCGGAAATAATCGGGCGCATGATTGATCATTATTACGAAATACGGGCGGGCATCGGCATCAACAAATCGCCGGAGCTTTACGGAGCCTTTCCCACCGATCCTTATTCGCACACCCCTGCGGGCAAAGGCGCACAGCAGCCGGGCATGACAGGCCAGGTAAAAGAAGACATCCTGAACCGCTGGGCCGAACTGGGCGTACGCATCCACAAGGGAATCCTGAGTTTTGAACCGCTCTTCCTCAAGCGAAAAGAGTTTTTGCAGCAGCCATCGGTTTTTCGGTATTTTGATGTAAACGGCACTCCTGCCGAAATCGAATTAAACAAGGGAGAGCTGGCATTTACTTATTGTCAGCATCCGGTGGTTTACGCCCTCTCTAACGAAAACAGCATCACTATTTACGATGCCGATGGCGAGGTGCGCTCCTATCCCGGAAAATCACTTTCCGCCCGTGATTCTTCCGCCCTGTTTTCGAGAAGCGGCAGTATTAGGCTCGTGCGGGTTTATCAGGGGTTTTGATTACTTTAAAGTAATAGTTAGAAAAATATACGATTTGAGATTTATGATTTTAGATTTAAGATGTTGGTGATATTCAGCACGATCTAAAATCTCCAATCGTCAATCTTAAATCAAAAAAAAATCAATTTTATGGACAAACACTATTTAGCCGATAGCTTTAGACATCCAGACCCAGCGCAAATCTCATGTCGCGATTTTTAGATTTCTCCCTCCAAAACATACTGCGCAACGTTTTCCAGTACCAATGACATGATTTTGCAATCTTTTGGATAGCAAGAAATTTCCTGGTGCATGTGTGATATAGCAAGCCTGTCTGACTTGCCCAGATAAGCTTATCTTCTTCATTTTAACCTTAGTAGAAAATCCAAACCAGATAAACTACCAAACTTATTTCTATCATGATGAAAAAATAAGGTTGATTTTTTCCGTGGAATCATTTTTCTACTAAGGTAGAAGAAATGAAAATAAGCTTGTCTATGCTCCACATTCGTCACATCAAAAATCAAACATCTAACATCAGACATCAACATCAACATCTAAAATCGGACATCTGAAATCTGAAATCTGACATCATAAGATTGCTTAACCAATCTTCTCATCCACAATTTTAAGGATTTCCACTTCCATCGCTTTGGCATCTCTCTCGATTTGTCCGCCCTTTTCAAGCAGATTATTTACAAAGGCTTTATCTTCCACACCCGAGGCATTGATCCGCACGTTCATAAAAGCACCACGCACGGCGGTGCGGGCACACAAGGCACCAACGCTGGCATCGGAAACTGAATTCGGATTTCCAACTTCGGCCATGGCCTTCATCACGGCCATCGAATCGAGTGATTTTTGCATCACTTTAAAAGGTACTTCCATCGCATATTTCGATGCATCTTCGATGGCTTGTTTGCGGGCAGCCTTTTCGGCATCGCTGCTCTTGGGCAGGCCAAAGGCATCCATGATTTTGTTGAAGGCGCGGGTATCTTCATCCACCAGGTGGAGGAGTTCGTTTTTTATCACTTGGCCTTTCTCGGCCCAATCAGAGAACTCTTCCCAACGATCGTCCCAGCCACGCTTGTGCGAGCTAAGGTTTGCCACCATGGTTCCAAGCGATATGCCCAAAACACCGGCGTAGGCTGCGATAGATCCACCACCGGGGGCAGGGGATTCTGAAGCCGTTTCATCGGCAAAGTCGGCCAGGTTCATATCCACCAGTTTTTTGCCCTGGTCATCAGCAATCAAATACTCGATAATGCGGGCTTCGGGCTTAAAGGGTTTCAGATCATCCAGCCCCAGCGACTTAACGGCAATTTTTATCAGTTCTTTTTCGGAAATCCCAACCGAACGGTTTTGCTTACGCAGAAAATACTTGCCCGCGTCCAACATGGCATTCAAAGGAATCAGACCCACCAATTCGGAGCCGGTAACACGAATTCCACGTTCAGCAGCTTTTTTTAGAGCCTCCTCGAAAGCAACATGAACGGGAGTAATGCTAATGTTGGTTAAGTTCAAGGAAATCTGAGCTATGCCATATTCCTCGATAAACCAGCCAATGCCCTTCACCGATTTAAGCGTGCCGGGAATATACACCTGGTTTCCTTTTTCGTCTTTTACAATTTTTCCGTTAACGGAATCACCTTCGCGTTTTACGCGTCCCCGCTCCCGAATATCGAAGGCAATGGCGTTGGCACGCCGGGTAGAAGTAGTATTTAAATTAACATTGTAAGCCACCAGGAAATCACGGGCACCCACGGCGGTAGCACCACTTTTGGCATTGAATTTTGCGGGGCCAAAATCGGGTTTCCATTCGGGGCGGCTCAGCCTATCGGCCAGACCTTCGTACTCGCCCGAACGGCAGGTGGCGAGATTTCGCCGCTTCTCGATAAGGGCAGCATTTTCGTAGCAATACACCGGTATCTCCAGCTCTTCGCCAATACGCTTTGCCAGTTTGCGTGCGTATTCCACCGTTTCTTCCATGGTAATATTGGCCACCGGAACCAGCGGACACACATCGGTGGCACCCATGCGCGGATGCTCGCCCTTGTGCTTGCTCATATCGATAATCTGCGATGCTTTTTTAACAGCTCTAAAAGCGGCTTCGATTACTTCGTCAGGACTACCCACCAATGTTACCACCGTGCGGTTGGTGGCCTTGCCGGGATCAACATCCAGCAGTTTCACGCCATCAACGGCTTCAATCTCATCGGTGATTTGTTTTATAATAGTCATATCGTTCCCCTCACTAAAATTAGGGACACATTCGATCAGTTTTTTCATATCTCAAATACAATTAATAATTATGTGGTATTTATCAAAATCTTATGGCAGCAAAAATAGACAAGCCGGATGAGATGCAAAAGTTTGCAAGTCAAGATTATCTTACTCTGTCTGTCGCAAGGCTTCTTGCTCTTCCTGTGGCGTAATCCATCCGCCACCGAGCGCGTTATACAATTTTAGATAGGCGGTAAGCCAGACCTGCCTGAGTTGCGATAATTCGAGCTCGACCGAAAAACGTGTGCGTTCACTTTCGAGCACTTCGAGATAGGAGCTAACGCCGCCATTGTAGCGGTCGAGCGACAAGTTGGCCGCGTTGTTGGCTGCTGCAAATTCATCCTTTTTAATATCAAGCTGGCGGTGGTAAGTATCAATTTCTATCAGCGCATCTTCCACCTCACGAAAGGCTTGAATAACGGTAGCCTCATATTGAAACAAAGCTTCTTCGGTGCGTTTGCGCTCCACCTCTACCCTGCGCTTATTTTTACCAAAATTAAACACCGGCCCAAGCAGACTTCCGCCAACCGACCAGGCTGCGCCACCCGAGGTGAGCGTAGAGAGGTCGTTGCTGGCCACACCCAACAAACCGGTAATATTGATAGACGGGAAACGCATGGCCTGGGCAACACCAATTTGGGCATTTTGCGCAATCAGGTTTTGCTCGGCGATAAGAATGTCCGGACGGCGTTGCAGCAATTCCGAGGGCAGGCCGGTGGGAATTTCGGGAGGGCTTTGCTGACCAACCAGCGGTGTTCCCGTTTTAATAATCCCGGGATTTTGCCCCAGCAAAACCTGCAAGGCATTCGCGGTTTGAGCCACGGCACGCTCGTATTGCGGAATGGCTCCGGCGGCCACAGCACGTTGTATCTGTGCCTGGTTGAGATCGATTTCGGCTACCACGCCTTTGTCGAAACGTTGACCAATAATATCCAGGGATTCATCGCGGGTAGTCAGCGTCCGTTGCGCAATTTCGAGCCGCTGCTGATAATCCAAGAGTTGAAAATAGCTGTTGGCTACTTCGGAGATGATGGCCACCTGCACCGCACGATGCGCGTATTCGGAGGCCAGCAAGTTGGCACGTGCAGCATTGCTTGCCGAACGATACTTTCCCCAAAAGTCGATTTCCCATTGCAGGTTGGCGGCACCATAAAACACATTGGCAACATTGTCAAACTTTTGCCCGCCGCTAAAGTTGCCTCGCGAAGCACCGGCCTCGTAGCCAATGCGCGGATATTGATTAGCCTTGGTAAAACCCAGGTTTGCCCGGGCTTGTTCGATACGGCTTACAGCAATGCGGATATCTTTGTTGGCATCCAGGGCTGTCATAATTAAGGTATCCAGCACATCATCGTTAAAAAGCTCCCACCAGCGCAGGTTGTAAAGCGAATCGATGGCTGATTGAGCCATCATATAGGCTTCGGGGCTTTGGATATTCGGTTTCTGGTATTTGGGTCCTACCATGCATCCCGAAAGAAACACCAGCAGTAGCGATAAAAATATAAGTTTGGATTTATCTAATTTCATCATTCAATTTCTTTATTGATTATCAACAACAGCTTCCGTTTTTAGAAGATCCCGTTTCTTTTCGTAACCGGCAAGCTTGCCTATTAATATATAAAGCATGGGATACATAAAAACGCCGAGGAAGGTAGCAATAGCCATCCCACCAAACAGAGCCATACCCATTACCTTGCGTGCCTCGGCACCCGAGCCGCTGGCAATAACCAACGGGAATACGCCCAAGATAAAGGCAAAAGCAGTCATAAGGATTGGACGGAAACGAGCGCGCGCTGCTTTGACGGCAGCATCGAAAAGACTCAGGCCATTTTTAAACTCATCGTGGGCAAACTCAACAATCAAAATTGCATTTTTGGCGGCCATGCCAATAAGCATCACAAAGGATACCTGGGCAAAAATGTTGTTTTCGAAGCTGGGACTATAGAGCCGTGCTATCCACAAAAAGAAGAGCGCACCAAATATGGCAAAGGGCGTTCCCAGCAAAATGCTGAAGGGCAGCGACCAACTTTCGTATTGGGCAGCAAGAATCAGGAACACAAACACCAGCGAGAAGGTAAGAATAATTCCCAGCGAGCCTGAGGCTTCTTCTTCCTGATACGACATGGCGTTCCAGGCGTAGCTCATATCGGCGGGTAGCACCTCGGTGGCAGCTTCCTTTAGGGCAGCCCGGGCCTGGGTGGAAGTATAACCCGCAGCGGGACTGCCTGTAACTTCTACCGATCGGAACAGATTGAAACGGTTGGTGTAATCGGGGCCACTGATGGATTCTATCGTGGTAAGTGTAGAAAGCGGCACCATATCACCCTTATTATTTTTAAGATAAAAACTATTGATGCCTTCTTCGTTTAAACGATATTGAGGCTCGGCCTGGAGATAGGTTTTGTATAGCCGCCCGAAGCGCGTGAAGTCGTTAACGTAAGCACCGCCCATAAATGAACCTACGGTAGTATAAAGATCGTTGAGGGAAACCCCCAACTTGAGGGCTTTCTCCTTATCGATATCCATAAAACGCTGCGGGACGTTGGCCTGGAAAACAGTATATGCACTTCCGATGGCGGCTTTGCTGTTGGCTGCGCGAATAAACTTTGTGGTGTTTTCGGCAAGGTATTCCGGTGTGTTGCCGCCCTTATCCTGAATCATAATACTAAAACCTGAACCATTGCCCAGGCCGGGAATAGCCGGCGGGCCAAAAGCAAATGCCTGGGCACTTCTAATTTCGGTGGCCAGGGTTTTATTCAGTCTTTCCACAATTTCTTTTGCCGTAGCTTCCCGCTCCGACCAGGGATCGAGGGTTACAAACATAAATCCGGTGTTGGACGACATGGCTCCCGATAGCATACTAAAACCTGTTGCCGTGGATATGTATTTTACCTCAGGATATTCCAGAATAATTTCTTCGATTTGCTTGGCTACCACATCCGAACGCTGCAAGGAAGCAGCATTGGGCAATTGTATATTTACAAAAAAGTAACCCATATCTTCTTCGGGGATAAAACCTCCGGGAACCAACTTGCCAAATACTCCGGCAGCTATGGTGATAATGAGGATAAAAATTACGCTCCGCTTTATTTTGCGCGAAACCACAGCGGTAAACTTCATATATCCCTCGGTGGATTTATCCATGCCCTTGTTGAATTTCCCAAAAAACCAGCCCAAAGGTCCTTTGTAGGGTTTGGGTTCTTTGAGCAACAACGAGCACAAAGCCGGACTAAGCGTAAGCGCATTGAGCGAGGAAACCAATACCGAAACCACGATGGTGATAGCAAACTGCTGATACAACAGACCGGTGATACCAGCCATCCCGGCCACCGGAATAAACACGGCAACCAGCACCAGGGTTGTAGCAATTACCGGAGCCGTTACCTTGCGCATAGCTTCCAGGGTGGCCTCACGACTGTTCATTCCTTTAGCAATATTTACCTGCACGGCTTCAACCACCACAATAGCATCATCCACAACGATACCGATGGCAAGCACCAGGCCGAGTAGTGAAAGCACATTAATGGTAAAGCCCAGGATTGGGAAAAACATGAATGCCCCAATTAACGATACCGGAATGGCCAGCGTTGGGATAAGGGTTGCCCGCCAGTCCTGGATAAAAATGAATACCACCAAAATTACAAGCACCAGCGCTATGATTAATGTTACCACAATATCGCGGATACCGGCGGTGATGGGTTCGGTAGCATCGAGTGAAACATCGTATTGAACAGTATCGGGGAAATCTTTTTTAAGCACTTCCATTTGGCTGATTACCTGCTCGGCCAATTCGACGGCATTGGAACCGGGAGCCTGAGAGATAGCGATAAGTGAGGCTGTTTCGCCATTAAGTCGTGAGACAGCATTATAGCTTTCAACGCCCAGGTCGATGGTGGCGATATCTCTGAGTTTTACCTGCGAGCCATTGGCGTGTGTTCGTATCACAATATCGCCAAAGGCTTCGGGCGAATTGAAACGCTCGGGAAGGCGAACGGTATAAGTGAACTCGGTACCCGGAGGGGCGGGTTCGGCTCCAAATTTACCGCCGGGAACAATCACGTTTTGTGCATTAATAGCAGCCAATATCTCTGGCACAGTAAGTCCCATCTGCGTTAATCGATCGGGTTTTATCCATATCCGCATCGAGTAATCGGACGAACCAAGTACATTAACTCTGCCCACACCCTTGATGCGCGCGAGTTGATCTTTGATATTAATCAGGGCATAATTTCCCAAAAAGTTTTGATCGTAACGGCCATCGGAAGTCAGGGTGATGATCATCAATATATTAGGTAATGACTTTTCGGTAGTAACGCCGAGCTTGTTAACAGCGGCGGGCAACTTGGCCGTAGCGGCAGAAACCCGGTTTTGCGCCAGCACCGTATTCATGTCAGGGTCGGTACCTACATCGAAGGAAACACTGATGACCATGGAACCATCGTTGGCGTTGGTCGATGTCATGTAGATCATATTATCCACCCCATTGATCTGCTGCTCGAGCGGGGTAGCCACCGATTCTTCCACGCTAATAGCATTGGCACCGGTATAAAAAGCCCGCACCTGCACAATGGGCGGCGTAAGGCTGGGATATTGTTCGATGGGCAGGCCAATCATCGATACGGTTCCTGCTATCACGATAAGGATAGCAATAACCATGGCAACGATGGGTCGTTTTACAAAAAAATTTCCTTTATCCATAGTCTGCCTTATTTATTATCGTTTTTCTTCGACTCGTACTTGGTCATCTCAGGTTTTATAAGCATTCCTGTTCTAATTTGCTGCAAGCCTTCCAATAGTATCTTTTCGTCCCCTTTCAGCCCTTTATCAATCACATAATAATCCTGATACTTAATTGCGATGTCGATGGGTCTTACCACTACTTTGCTACTATCGCCTACCACAAAAACGCTGAAATTGCCCTGTATCTCGCTCACGGCCTGCTGGGGAACCAGCATGGCATTTTCGATCACATCCAATTCTACGATAACCCGCGCAAATTGCCCGGGGCGCAATATACGATCAGGATTTGGAAAGGCTGCCTGAACAAGCAATGATCCTGTGGAGGGATTTACGCCCCGATCCACAAAGTTTATATAGCCGGTATGCGGGTATTCCAATCCATCGGCCAGCACCATGGCTACTTTAGCCTCATTACCGCTTGTGCGTTTTTTTACTACACCCTTTTGCTGTACCAATTCTTTGGCCAGCGTGAGGTATTCGCTTTCGTTAAGAAAAAATTCGACCAGCACCGTTTCCACATTCGAGACTTCGTTTAGTACAACAGGGTTTGGACTGCGTCCGACAAAGTCGCCAATTTTGGCCTGGGTTTTACCAATAATCCCATTGATGGGCGATTTAATTAGCGAATAACTCAATTCGATTTGTGATGATTCGAGATTGGCCTGTGCAGCTTCCACGCCGGCCTGACTGGCATCATATTGTGCAACGGCAGCATCCAGATCGCGCTGACTTACGGCATTGTTTTCGGCCAGGGGGCGGATACGGTTCAGATCGCTCTTTGCCTTGGCCATCATGGTCTTAGCTTCGGCCAGTCCACTCATCTGCGCAGCCACCCTTGCCTGAAACTGCTGTGGGTCGATGGTGTAGAGCAACTGCCCCTTGCTAACGCGGCTACCTTCGGTAAAATGAATGCCCTCGAGAAAGCCTTCAACACGGGCACGGATGGCAATATCCTGAAAGCCATAAATCTGCCCTACAAATTCTTCCATCACAGGCACGTCCATCCGTTCCACTTCCACTACCGAAATTTTTGGCGGAGGGGCTGCAGCTTGCTGCTTTTTGTTACAGGCTTGTAATGCAATAACAATAAGAAGTGCCAGAACAATGGCCGACCTTCCAATGTAACGTACTCGTTGTTTCATAGGTGCAAAGTTTAATTTGTAATATTTATCAAAATAAAAACCGCGCAAAGGTAAGTAAATATGGTTTTGCGCTGTATTTAGATTAGCAGATTCCCACGTCCTCCCGGCAAGTCCCTTTTTGATTTGCCGAAAAAATCATAAGCGCATGACAACATATTAATTCATTAATGGCACATAATTTTTGAGGAAACGCTTAAATCATTTGTTTCTAATTATTCCAGATTTCCGAAAACATCAAAACAAAAACTCCAAAGAATCCGGGCTAAAGCCCAAATATCATCCGCTCATTTGACCCGCAGGCTAAAGCCCTGCGGCAATTCAATCAGTTTCATCTGTATAAACTACATTCCTTATACCCGTAGCAATTCATACAAACCCACTTTCCCAGGAGGAAGCTTACAAAAGATTTTTACTTAGCACTATAAAGATACAAACCGATGGTTTAAAGTATATAAGCCCATCCCCAGCGAATTCTCGGTGCGTTGGCCTGCAAGATTGCATGTCCTCGAATTTTTTTTTTGGGAGCGGGCAACGAATTTTTTTCGAGGCCATGTAGCATTCACTGGAGAGGATCGGCCTTATAAAAATTTCGCTGGTTTTTGAGCTGAGGATTCTTGCAAGGGCATGTGGAGCGATACAGAAGCCAGCGTGGGATTTTGTGGTGGCGAGGCTTGTATCGCGCAGGAGAATCCGAGCCGTAGAAAACAAGAAATTTTTATGAAGCCTTGATTTTTTGGTTCTTTTTCATCAAGAAAAAAGAACAAAATAACCCTACTCCATCCAAATTCTTTTTTCGTGGTCGATAAATAAACGCTTCCCATCTTCGCTGGTGATCGAAATTAAAAACTGCCAGCTGGTAGCTTGGATAAGAACGGTATTTTCGGAACTACGTCCCTGCTTATTCAATTCGTAAAGGCTGGAGGCATACCTTTGCCTGTGTTTATAAAAATCTTTTTGCTGTTGATACAAATTCAGCAATTGTTGTTTTATTTTAAAATAAGGATCCACATCGGCAATAGTTAAAATGGTGTCGGCAGGCAGGTTCGCAAAAACAACATATCCCCATTTTTCGGGCAGGTGCATATTGATGGCCCCCTGGGGCGACCACACCCAATTACTCTCGGGCAAAGGCTTTCCGCTATCCGGGTTCATTAGTTTTTTGTATTTGCCTTTCACAATTTTGGTTTCCCATTGCACGCGCGAAAAATTCATCCGCCAAATATCCTCGGTTTGTGGTGGCTGTCGGCGGGGCGCAAACTCTTGCAACGATTTCCAGGGAATAGCTATTTCTACGCACCAGGCCGTGTCGATATCATCGGGCTGGTTGATGGTTCCGTCAGCAAATATTCCTGTTTGAAGGTCGGCAATATCCCAGCCAATCAAGGCGCGGCCACCGGCGTTGTAGGGTCGGTTCATAAACAAATCGAAAGCTGTACCGAGGGCATTGATTTCAAGCTCGAAATAATTGTGATAGTCGCCGTCCGGATCGATAAAAACCTCGAAATCGTTGTCGTGATAAATAATCTGGTCGCGTTCACTTAGCTTAGCCCAGATATGCGGCTCTTCCAATTCAGCAAAAATATAAAGCCCGTTTTCGTCCCACAGCATTTTTATGCGTGTACGAAACTCGGGTGCTGGCTTCAGGCGGCTTTCGATGTCCACAAAATCTTTGGTCCATCGTGCCTTTTTCCAGGCTGCTTCCCCGGCACGACCATCAATCGTTAACGGCTGTTCCGTTTTTACACACCGATAAATCCGGGGCAGCTCCTGAGCCTGACCAAAGGCAAAGCCGTTAGATATGAGAATCGACAAGCCAAACAAACAAATAATTTCTCGCATGGATATTAAAAATTTTAGGGAGCAAAATTAGAATTATTCCCGCTGCATTTCTTTTATTTGACGATGGGTTTTTGATTTCAGATCGGAGATTGGAGATTTTAGATTTTAGATGTTCGGATAAAAACCTTAGTAGAAAATTCGCCAACAACACACCCTTAACCTTATCCAATCTGGAAATTAATAAGGTTGATTTTTCATGAGGGATCATTTTTCTACTAAGGTTAAAGGAAAGAAAATAAGATTGCCATGCCACCCGTGAGGCGGACATCTTAAATCTTAAATCTCACATCGGATATCTAACATCGGACATCGGACATCTGACATCTGACATCAAACAAATGTTTCTTCTTAAATTTTCGACAGAAAAATCCTTTGCGCCCTCCGCGTACTTTGCGGTCAAAAAAAAACCGTGTAGCCTGCAAAGCCTCACACGAAAATTGATGAAATAAAAATCCCACCATCAACAAAATACCTATATTGTAAACTAATTTTTGATTAAATAATAATCATTTTATAATTTTAGTATTGATTCTCAACGCACACTCATATTATAGTTTACGCTACGGCACGCTTTCGATAGACGCACTAGTGACCGAAGCCAAAAAAAACGGCATCGAAGCGATGGCACTTACCGACATCAACAACAGCACCGGCACCATCGACTTTGTGAAAGCTTGCAAAAAAGCGGACATCAAAGCCATCGGGGGGATGGAATTCCGCCGTGAGGGGAAATTGCTCTACATCGGCATTGCCAAAAACAACAAGGGTTTCAGAGCCATCAACGAGTTTTATTCGCAGCACAGCCTCAACAAAATCGAACTCCCCGACGATCCCGGCCACCTGGACGATGTATTTGTTATTTGGCCTTTTGCGGGCAGTCCCAAACGAAAGCTCCGCGAAAACGAGTTTATCGGCATCAAGCCTTCAGAAGCAAGCCGGATTGTTTCGTCGCCCTTTGCATCCGATCGCTCCCGCCTAATCATCGCCCATCCGGTAACTTTTGCCGATGAAGATGGCTACCTGCTGCATCGCAACCTGCGAGCCATTGCCAAAAACACGCTCTTTACGATGCTCACGCCTGGCGATCTGGCCGCTAAAGACGAGATGCCCAAAAGCCCGGATCAGCTACGCAAGGATTTTGAATACTATCCCGAAATCGTGCGCAACACCGAAAAGATGATCGCCGATTGTGAGATTGATTTTGATTTTACTACCATAAAAAATAAGCGCGAATTTACGGGCAGCCGCTACGATGACAAGATTTTGCTGGAGAAACTCGCCCTGGATGGCATGGCTTACCGCTATGGTGCGGATAACAAAACAGCCCGGCAGCGCATCCGGCACGAGCTGGAAATTATCGATACGCTGGGCTTTTCGTCCTACTTTTTGATGGCCTGGGATATTGTGCGCTACTCGATGAATCGGGGCTTTTACCATGTAGGCCGGGGCAGCGGAGCCAACAGCGTAGTGGCTTATTGCCTCAAAATTACCGATGTGGATCCCATCGAGCTGGACTTGTACTTCGAGCGTTTTCTCAACCCCAAGCGTACCAGCCCGCCCGACTTCGACATCGACTACTCGTGGAAGGAACGCGATGAGGTGATCGATTATATTTTTAAACGCTACGGCAGCAGGCACACCGCGCTAATGGGAACCATCAACACCTTTAAAGACCGCTCGCCCCTGCGCGAGCTGGGCAAAGTTTATGGGTTGCCCAAAAGTGAAATTGATGATCTGGTGAAATATCCCGAACGCCGCCAGAACCGCGACAGCATCAGCACGCAAATTCTGCGACTGGCCACGCGCATGATCGACTTCCCCAACCTGCGCAGCATCCACGCCGGCGGTATGCTTATCTCCGAAGAACCCATCACCTGCTACACCGCCCTGGACATGCCGCCCAAGGGGTTTCCCACCACACAGTGGGACATGTACGTGGCCGAAGACCTGGGTTTTGAAAAAATGGACATCCTGAGCCAGCGCGGCATAGGCCATATTAAAGAATGCGCCGACATCATCCTGAGCAACCGTGGCGAGGAGGTGGATGTGCATAATGTGCGAAAGTTTAAAAAAGATGCCCGGGTAAAAAGCCAGCTCAAAAATGCGGAGACCATCGGCTGCTTTTACATCGAAAGCCCGGCCATGCGCGGGCTGCTCACCAAGCTCCACTGCGACAACTACCTTACGCTGGTGGCGGCGAGTTCCATCATCCGTCCGGGGGTGGCTCGCTCGGGGATGATGCGCGAATATATCCACCGCTTTCACAATCCCCACGATTTTGAATATTTCCATCCGGTGATGGAGCAGCAACTGCGCGAAACCTACGGGGTGATGGTCTATCAGGAAGATGTGCTGAAAGTGTGCCACCACTACGCCGGCCTCGACCTGGCCGAATCGGATGTGCTGCGCCGTGCCATGAGCGGCAAGGTGTGCGGCAAGGAAGAGTTTCAGCGCATCGTGGAACGCTTCCACGAAAAGGCCAAACAACTGGGTCGTCCCGAAGCGACCACCAAAGAGGTGTGGCGGCAGGTAGAATCGTTTGCCGGCTATGCCTTTTCAAAAGCCCATTCGGCATCGTACGCGGTAGAGAGTTTCCAGAGCCTCTACCTCAAGGCGCATTACCCGCTGGAGTTTATGACGGCAGTAATCAACAACTTTGGCGGCTACTACAAAACGTGGGTCTATTTTAACGAAGCCCGCCGCTGCGGCGCAAAAATCGAATTGCCCTGCATCAACCGCAGCCATTACAAAACTGCGATTTATGGCAAGGAAATTTTCGTGGGACTTATCCACATCCAAAACCTGGAATACAAACTCGCGCTTCGCATGGTTGAGGAGCGCCGCATCCATGGCGTGTATGCCGACCTCGAAGATTTTATGGAGCGGGTACACCCCGGCATGGAGCAACTGATCCTGCTCATCCGCTGCGGAGCCTTGCGCTTTACCGGCACCAGCAAAAGCCGCCTGCTCTGGAATGCGCATTTGTTTTTTGGAAAGAGCAAAAAGGAGGTGATGCAAAGTTCGCTCTTTCGCGTCAGCAGCAAGCAGTTTGAGCTGCCGCAACTGGCTCACAGCACCCTCGAAGATGCTTATGATGAGATCGAGCTGATCGGCTTTCCAGTTTCCATCACCTATTTTGATTTACTCAAAACCAGCTTCCGGGGCGAAATAAAAGCAAGGGAGATGAAAGACAACATAGGTAAAACCGTGCGTATGCTTGGCGAGCTGGTAACGCGCAAATATGTAAAAACCGTCAGGGGCGAAATCATGCACTTCGGCACTTTTATCGATGATGAGGGCGAATTTTTCGACACCACACACTTCCCCAATTCCCTGAAATATTATAATTTCAGAGGCCACGGCATCTATTTAATCCTGGGAAAAATCGAAGAAGAATTCGGCTTCCCCAGCCTAATAGTACAAAAGATGGCCAAGCTGCCCGTGCAGGAAGATCCGAGGAGTGGGTAGGGAGAAGGTTCATAGCCTCAACCGAAGTGCAGTTCGACAGGCTCACTGACAAAAGCAGTTCGATTACAAATCATCCGATGCCATCGGATGATTATACTTACTTCTGTCCAGGGCTAAAAAGGCAGATGTTGCTGGATACTGGTAAGCGTATTAAACATATTTTTCCTATGCTTCCGTCTGGCTATGAGTAACAGCATGCCTCAGTAGCTGATGCGTTTAAGTTTTGTTAGCGGTTGTTATTTTCTATTTCTCAATATTTTTACAATACGACCATAAACGATTTCCGATAAATTCCAGTTGTATCCATCAAAATTGGTCGTATTTGTAAATTGAATAACAACAGCATCCATGTCTTTGTGGTATTTTGCAACGCTCTGGTAGCCGGGAACCAGACCTGTATGTTCGTAAACGTAGATGGAGGAATAGATTTCCTGTTCCCCTTCGTCAAACACTGAGCCATCGTTTAATGCCCGCAAGAATATGCCCACATCTTCTGCTGTGGCTAACATTCCATTATCTTCAGTCTTTAAATCGTCCTCAAAACCCACATAATAGCCACTCATAACATCGTCGATATCCACCTCATCAATCGAGGCGAAAGTATTGTTCAGCTCAAGTGGTATCAGCATTTCCTCCTTGATGTATTGATGATGGCTATAGCCCACCAATTCATCAATGATTTCGGAAAGCAACAAATAATTCGTGTTTGAATATCCATAATCTTCACCGGGTTCAAAGTTCGCCGGCAAATCAAGTGCGTATCCAAGTGCTTCTTCGCTGCTTTTAGGTGGATTTTCCCAAAAGCCAGGATTGTCGGTTAAGTTGGGAATGCCACTTCGGTGCTGAACCATCATTCTCAAAGTAATTTTTTCTGCATTCTCAATTCTTCCCACAAGTTCCGGAAAATATTCGGCAAGCGTTTTATCCAACGACAAACGCTGGTCATGGGCTAGCTTTGTAATAGCAACCGCGACATACAACTTGCTGATGCTGGCAATCTTGAATAAGGCTTGCGGATAGGCAGGTATTTTGTTTTTTCGGTCGTGCCAGCCAGCGGCATAAAATGCTGGTGGCTTGCCAGCTTCATCCAAATAAACAATCATACCGTCAAAGCCAAGCCCAATGGCTTCATCTACTTGTTCCTGCACTGTATCGGGTAACGGTGCTAACCATGCCCTTACCAAAATCCATGGTACGAAATACAAGGAACTTATGCTTGCGATAATAAATACGATTCTGAGTATTCGTTTGGTTTGTTTCTTTTTCATAATGTTAAATTTTTTCAAGACAAATCCTTTTCCAGATGAAAGCAATGCTACTTTTCAAGGCATTCACATGGGAGGATAGGCCGTATTGCCGGCAAGTAGTGCTCCTCTGATGGTTCCGTCAAGACATTCAAATCCCGGGAAAAGACATTCCTCCGCATCATATTTTTCGGAGCTGTACCTGTAAATAGCGAAGTCCCACTTATTCATATCCCCCAAATATTTTAGTCGGGCTATCGGCGAAACCCTGTCATATTTCATAGTCTTTAGGTAAAGGTATTTACCTCTAAATTCTGCAACAAATCTGTAAAAATCATTAATCAAATCCAATTCATCGTTATTGAATTCATCTACGATTTTCAAAACTTCTTCTTTTACTTCTTTTGGTATCATCTTAGTTTATATTTGATTATTTCGGTCATCAACAAGCTCTTCATCTATTTTCTCTTCAGCTTCGTTTATTTTTTCTTCCACCTTTTTTACCCGTCCCTTCTTGTCTTTCTTTTTTAGTTTATCAACAATTTTTCGTAGAAAGGGGACATAGTTTGCTAACAAAAATAAGCCTGCAAATACAAATATGTAACCCAGGGGGATAAAAGGAACCAGCATAAATACAGCACCAAGCAACAGGATTATGATGCCGACCACCAGTCTGATGTATTTTTTGTGTTCAGGCTTAATTGCGATCCATTGTTTCATCGGGCATCAACATTTGTCAAAAATTTCGATTTAGCGAACAAAAATAAAATATAAAATGACAGGCTTGCAACTTGTGTTTTATAAAAAGGTCTGCTGAAAAACTCAAAATGATAATATTTCGGTGCGCTGCACCTTTGGGCGTCTGCGATGCCGTTTATTCTACAAATGCCGATTGAAAATCGAGCATGCTCGCCCTATGGGCGGCATATTACGCGGCTCTGCCGCTTTATAGCATCCTGCTTTTATTTGCATTATCAAATAATAGAATCATAAAAGGTGCAGCGCACCGACATATTTGTAGTAAACGATTAGCACGTGGGTGCAAGGTGCAGAGCACCGTGATATTAAATGCAAGGTTTATTGAGCGCTAAAGCGAATATCCTTGCAATTAGCTCCATTAAAAATTACCATGATGAACTAATTGTCAAAGTGTTAGGCTTTTTTTAGCAAGCCATAAATAATTTAGGCTGCGAACTGTTCAGCATTTATTTTGCTTGTTGGCCATCGTAATTTTATCGAGCTTTTTTGAAATATCAATCGCCTCATTTATCAAATCAATAGGGTAATCGTTAATTTGAAGTATCCGAATGGCATTTCTGTTTTTCAGTTTACCTTCTTTAAGTTTGAAATCAAAATCAACGTTTTTTTCATTCACTATTTCGCTAAAATGATACAATTCAAATTCTTTATCTAACATATCTGTTAACTCAATATCGTGGCTTGAAACAAATACAATATTGTTGTTTTTTGAAAGTGATGAAAGTACGGCTTTCCCTGCGGAAATTCGCTCGATCGTGTTTGTCCCTTTAAAAATCTCATCCAACAGAAAGAGATTAGGTTTTTCATTGGTGCTTCTGTCTATCATTTCTTTTATCGTCAGAACTTCCTCAAAATAGTAGCTCTTATCATTCAACAAAGGTTTTTTCTTTGTGAAAATTAGAAGCCAAACTATTCAGGCGAAGAAGTTGAGGAATTGAGCCAAGATATTGGTATAGATTTTTCTTATTCCAGTAATGAATAGCAAGGTTTACGATAAACACGCCAATCAGAACAAATGCCAGTTGCGAATGAAACGGTATCAATAGTAAAGAAAGCAAACTTGTAAATGATAAGAGCCGAATTACAAAAAACCATTTGGGGGCTTTCGTATGTTCCTCCTGAAAAAGTGAAGTGATATAATAGGCATCGTCTTTATTCAACTTTTCAAGCTGTCGTTGAGTTTCAATTCTAAAATCAGATTCTTCAGAGAATTTTCTGATAATCTTTTCTCTCAACTCCAATCTGCTGGAATTTGAATGAATATTTCGCAACTGATTATACAAAAATTGTTGTCCAACCTTTGAATTGCTTCTGTCGATAAGCATAAACAATTCTTCAAAATCCAGGTCATTACATGTTTTATTAGACAAAACCTGATAAGAATCCGAATTATCTTTATTCCTGAAATACTTCGCTATCAGCCCGAAATCAAAATCATCTTCCTTTTGTTTTCCATAAGATTCCCGTAATCTTTCTATTGCTTTCTTCTTACGCATTACTTTTTATTTTGCAAGGGCTTGGGGTGGTTGGCGGCAGGGTTTGTGTATGAAGCGTTGGGGGGTTTCGGAGCCTCTTCACTATCAAAACACAATAAACTTTGATGCGAGTATTGAAGTTCGAACAATCACTTATCCCCCAATGTTTTATATCGCGTTTTGTGCCTTCGTTGTTTATTACTTCAATTTATCTTTATTCTCAACATAAATACTATCATTTAATTTTTTAAGTGCTTTCATAAAGTCTTTGTCATTCAAAACCGATAATTGGTATTTAGCAATCTCTTTCAATTTGTAAAATCTGATTTCCTTACTGATTTTTTCCTTAATCAACTGAGCATTAATTGTCTCAAGATTAGATAAAATTGCAAGTTCGTTAATGCTTGCAATATCTCTGATATTCATTGATTTCTTGGCCAAGTCAGGATTTGCAATTCTCCAGTCTTTTGCTGTACAGTTGAAAAGAGCAACATTTAATAAATCTGCTTCTTCTGCATAAAGTATCCACTCTTTGTCTTTTTCGTAGTTTTTGTCTGGAAGGATGAAATTTTTTACTGCGTCAGTATGAATATAATAATTTGTTTTACTCAATATTCTTTTAACATTCCATTCGAGATTATATTGGTTGGTTTCAACTTCTTTAAGCCTTTGATATTCCGTTATCAAGTAAAGTTTGAATGTCGGGCTTATCCAAGATGCGAATTCAAAAGCAATGTCTTTATGAGCATAAGTTCCGCCATATCTACCGGATTTTGAAATTATTCCAATTGAATTTGTTGATTCAATCCATTTTTTTGGTGTAAGTGTAAAACTGTTTGAACCAGATTCATTTCTAAAGGCATCGAATTCGATGCGTTTAAAATTTGGATTGTGTAATTGTTCCCAAAGTCCAATAAATTCAATAGTACTTCGAGTTCTCATCCAATTCTGAACAATATAATTTGTTCTTTCCGAATCTCGAAATTTAGCCATATCAGTCAGTGATATGAATTCTTCTTCATTCTGTTTGTAAAGAACAATCTCAATCTCGTTTACATTTAATCTCGTTTTACTCATAATCTCATTTTATCAAACGATAAAATTAATACTATTTTACTCAAGTTTTCTATTTCTTTTTTATCTGTGATTTTGGTTCTTGCAATGAATGCTAACGTTCAGCAAATATGGCTCTCATCCGCCCACTTGCAGGCAGGTTTTTAGCGATACCTATGTTTCCTTTTTCCAGATGAACACTAATCGACTGTGTGCGGTAATGTGCTAGATTTTTATCATTTTAATAAAGCTGCTCAATATTTTTTTTAGTTATTTTTAATTTTCTATTATCGAGGAGTAGTGTTTTTTTCTGCTCAATAATATCATTCCATGAAGTATTGTATTTTGTTATACTTTCCATAAATTTCAATAGTCTAATAGATTGTATTCTTGGATATACTACCCAAGAGATAGTACAGAATATCAAGACTAAAACTATCCAAATTATATTGATAATGGTGAAATTTGGTATAATTAGGCCAGAGGCTAAATCAATGTTAAAAAGCAACAAAAAAAATGATAAAACAATCGCAACAATTGTAGAATAAATATTAGCATGAACAGCAAAAAGGTCTCTACTTTTATTTTTTGGAATATTTAAAAGGAATTCCCAAAACCTTTCTTCTTGAGAATTTTCTTTTGCAAATTTTAAAAAGATACCAATGCGTCTTATCCCAAAATTTTCACCAATTATGTAAAGGTCGAACATAAATGTGACAAAAGGAACAAAATAAATTAGGAATTTTAAATCAACTAATTTGTTTCCGAGAGGAACACTACCAATACCAATCAAGCATAAGTGTCCGGAAGTTTAAAGTACAAAAAAAGCCCGAAGATTCCTAATTTTG
>CAZGAO010000014.1:59210-74063 GCA_964523795.1 uncultured Lentimicrobiaceae bacterium | reverse complement strand
TACAGTACAAACAACTGCAATATGTTGCCAATGAAATAAAAACCATGGTAAAAAAAGCACGTCAATTTGACAAAGCTAATCTGGATACTTTACAAATGAAGTTAAATCTTAACAGTTCGTAATTTTTGTCAAAGAGCCCTTTTTATCAAAAAAAAAGATACAACTATTGATTATCAACATGATAAATATAAAAATGTGGATTTCATCAAAACTTTCGGACACTTATGTTCCCACTGGACAAACTTTTTAAAACATAAACTGACCACATAGCTATAAAACAAAAAAAGCCATCCCTTTGATTGAGATGGCTTGCAGTTGTAGTCCGTAGGGGAATCGAACCCCTGTTACCAGGATGAAAACCTGGCGTCCTAACCCCTAGACGAACGGACCAAATTTGATAAGAACGGCGATTCATTTTTCGTAAATCGGCTGCAAAAGTAAAACTTAATTTTAATTGTGCAAATTATTTTTATCAAATTTCTAAATATTTTTTTTACCTCTAATAAATTGCGAGCTCCCGGCGATAAAACGCATCGCCATTACGCAGAATTACAACGTACAAGCCAGGCTTTAGTGCCGAAACATTAAGGTTGATATTTTGACCTGCGCCTGAAGAAATAGTTTCATTTATCACCTTAAGTCCCGAAAGGGCAAAAATACTCAGATGCGATTCGCCTTCGAGTGCCTGACCAAGGCTTAGGGTAAGCACATCGTTGGCAGGGTTGGGGAAAATCTGTAAATCTCCTGACTGCGCCAAAAAGTCATTTTCAATCCCAACGGTGGCGGGTGCGTAATAAGCATCGAAACCCTGAGCGTTGATGGCACTGTTGGTGATGAAGGCAATAAAAAACTTGCCACTGGGCGAGGTAATTGGCTCGGGAAGATTGTCAGGACCATATTCGCCCGAAAGCTCAGCAAGCACTACCATACCATCCAAATCGTAAACCAAGAGTTTGTCGTGAATCGGCTCGGTGTTGAAAGCGGTGAAATAAAGCGTGGAGGGGCCATCGGTGGAAGGATTGATCATCCATTTGCAGTTGGAGTTGCTGTCGTAGTTAAAGTCGAAGCTGCCATCGGTAATTTCGCCGGAGGGTTCGTTCATCATGGTCATACCCAGACACCACATGGGTGTTGCGCAGGTATATTCGGCCAGGAAGCCGGCAGCAGTATTATCGCCATTGCTTTGGAAAACAACCAATAATTTATTGCCCGTAGATTGCACGACACCGGGGTTTTCGTTACCTGTGAAGGTACCCAAAATATTTGCCGTTGCCGTAGCACCATCGTAAACTACCACCTGATCATCGGTAGCAATATCAAAACGATCGAAGCTAAGAGTGATGTGAGAAATTGAATCATCGGGCGACTGGGGGGAGATAAGCCAACTACTTTCGTTATCTGAACCATAATCGGCCACCGGACCGCTACCATCTTCAATAGAGCCGGATTTGCCGGTAATAATTTGCTGTTCGGTGTACGTGTATGGATAGTCGTCACCAGGGATAAAATTGATAACGGCACCCTGTCCCAAGCTAAAGCCACCCACATCGTTAAGCGTATAAAAACCGTTGCTGCTGCCACTCCATCCAAAATTAAAATGGAATAGATTGGCATCATCGTAGCCATCGCAAACAAAGGCATGGCCGCCGCTATTGCTAAAACCAGAGTAGTACATGGGTTTGCCAAAATTGATTTGATCTTTCAGGATATTTACCCAGCCCGTGTACGAATAATCACTCTTATCGATGTAATTGGCAGTGCTGGCATAGCCGAAATAATTTTTGATGGCTCCCGGCACGCTCCAACTGGAAGCTCCCGAGCCATCGGGACTAAAGTCCATGTCAACGGCTACTGCACAGTGATACATCAGCAGGGCAATCTCAGGCATCTCGGCATCCATCTCGGTTTGCATGTGATTATAATTGTATTCCGTTTCGCCAAAGTTGGCGTACAAATATCCATAATCGCAGTTGTAGCCATGGGCTCCTTCGCCTTGCAGCGGATAACGCCAGTAGTGCATAATCATCGACATGGCCGTGGCAACACAACCTGCGTAAGCGTGACCACCAGACCCCGCCGGGTCTTCGGGCGCAAACATATTGTAAGGACTGTCCTGATTCCACAAATTGATAAGCAGGGGTGAAACGCCTCTTTCGAGATTTTTTATAGCCAGATTTTGTGGGTCCTGGCTTGTAAAATTTTCCCATTGATCGGCCACCTCCTGCGTTGGCTCTAAATTATTTTCGCGAACGTAGGCTATCTGCTCGGTATAGCCGGCCAGAAAGCTATCGAAATTAGGATTGCTGCCTTTGATAGCAAACATGCCATCCAGAGCATAACCAATAATTGGTGCCAATGCATCATCGCCCGAAATAATTACAAAGCCGCCATTGGCAAATTCATAAATATAAAGAGCCGCTTCGTTTCCAAGCATTTCAGCATGACGATCGCTAATCTTTATCGCATCAAAGGCGATGGGGCTTGTTTGAAAACTTCGCTCAAAATAAGCATTTTTGGCCACCCTTTCGGCAGTAGCCGGGTCAATAGTTTTGTTGGCAAACGAAAGTTGCACAGTGCCAAGAAGAAGCACAAGGAGGAAAATCTTTAATTTCATAATAGTATTTTGTAAGTGAGTAAATGAATCGGCAAAATTAATTAAAATAATATAAATGGCCATTTGCCCTTCGGACGTCATTAATTGTAATTTGTTGTGGTTAACATTTATTAGTTTTCAATGATTTAATGTGAAACCAAAATTACGCGTGAAGCGCAAATGACATCCGAGCGCAGCGAGGATAAATGCCGAAAAACCAGAAATCTACGATTTCATAGTTTTTCGAGCATCCTCGAAAATTTACGAAAATTGAAAATTTTCTAATTTTCGGGATTACATCCGAACGAAGTGAAGATAAATTACTGCGAAGCTACAATCATCACCTTTTTCATGAAAGTTTCATTGCCGGATTTGCAACGCAGGATGTATAAGCCTTTAGTGAAAGTTGAAATATCGAGGGACAGCTTGCCAGATGAACCATTGGGAAATATCCTATCTAAAGCCACTTTTCCTAAGGAATTTATCAGAACAACATGAACCGTTTCATTATGCCTCTCAGTCAAATCAAGGTACAAAATATCCTTAGCGGGATTGGGATAAATATAGAAATCGGTCTCCTGCCCGGGCGTGTCGATACCCACCAAATCGGAATAATAGCCCGCTTCCCAGCCCTGGGCACGGCCACTTGCATCGCTGTGGAAGATGAAGAATATCTTGCCGCTCTGCGAACTTACCGGTGGTGGCGGTGCATCAGGAGGATAATACCCCGAGTAATCGGCCAGCAAGTCCATGGTTTGCGTATCATAAATCTTTACATGATCCTGGCCTTCCTCAATATCGAAACTGGTAAAATATACCGTAACTTCATTGGCTCCAACAGGCATAATTTGCCACATGCACGTGGAACTGTTATTGTAAAAAAACTGGTGGCTGCCATCGTTAAATATCCCTTGTTGCTCCAACTTTACAGTTGTCCCAGCGCACCATGAGGGCTGCTGGCTTTCGAAAGAAGCCAAAAATCCGGGAGCTGTATTTTGGTTGTCAGAGGTGAAAGTTACCAGCATTTTGTTTCCTGTCGAACTTATTGGATTAGGCAGGGTGTTGCCGACCAAACTGACCAGCAGTGGAGCCGAGGTATTCTCTCCATCGTAAACATTAATAAAATCCGATAAGCTGTCGAGCCAAAATCTTTGAAACGAAAGCGTGATATTAGTAACTGAATCCTGCATATTTTGCGGATCAATCAGCCACTGGCAATCGGCATTGTTTTGATAATTGTAAACCGGGTAGCTGCCATCGGTAAAAGTACCGCGCATGGTGCTAATGTTTTTGCTTCCGCTGCAAAAATCAGGATAGGTATAACTTAAGGTATCGGGAAAGGCGTGGATGATCAATTCCTGTGCAAGGTTGAAATTATTGCCGCCGGGGCTAAGTTCTTCGGTATAAAAATAGCCATCGTTGCTGCCGCCCCAGCCCCAGTTGAAGTGGTAGAAGTGCTCGTCCTGGTAGCCGTCCACGATAAAGGCGTGCCCATTGATGTTGGGCACCGACCAGCCGGCATAATACATCGGGATTTTAAGGTCGAGATGCGCGATCATCAAACTGTCCCAATTCATATTGGTGCTGTCGCGATATATGTATTGCGTTTCGGGCGAGTATCTGAAAAATGATTTCAAAGCATAGGCTGCTTTATGATTGTACATGCCCGAGCTTTGCGGCCCATAAACCATGTCGCAAGCCACGCCCAGATGAAAAATCAGTTCGGCTACTTCAGGATTGGGATCCGAGAGTTCATTCATCATTTGTTCGTAATCGTAATTTGCAGCTCCAAAATCTGCTGCAATGGTACCGTAGTTTGGGTCATCATAACTATAGTATCCTGTGCCTGACTGGGGGAAGCGGAAATAATACACCAGTTGCCCCAGTGCTGTGGCCACACATCCGGTAACGCAGTGTCCGCCCACACCCCCGGGGTCGGCAGGACAGGCGGCATTGTAATACAGCCCCTGATCCCATTTTGAAACCAGCATGGGTTCTACGGTGCGGATATTATTGGTAGGATTATTTTTAAAAAAATCAGGATCAAGATATTTTTCCCAAGTCGCCTTTGTAGCATCGCTAGCCTGACTTTTGTTTTGGATGGCAGCGGCAATTTGCCTTTCATATTGACCCAGCCAGGCGGCAGTGTTGCTTGTTTCACCGGGCTGTACAAACTTCCCGTCAAAACCATAGGCCAAAACCGGGTAGGTATTTTTAGCAGCAGAAATTAAAACAAATCCTTTGTGAAGGTTTATCGCATAATAAAGATCTTGATCAGCATTGCTTATCAATTTAATTTCATCAATTAAAATTTCATCCAAATTAATCTTCTCCATTTGATTTATTCTTTCGTAATAAAAATTGCGAGCTACCGTGGTGGCTTCCTTTTCGGAGATTAGATTGTTAGCTAATAGAATCCCTGGAAGAAGGAATCCACAAAAAACGAGGGTAAAGATGCGTGTTTTCATAACTATAAAATTTCCTGTAAAAGTATAAAAAAAAAGTGGCCTCCCGAAAGAAGCCACTTCTTAATCTTATTATTCTTTAGAAAAATTATTAACGATCTCTGCGTACTCTGCGGTTAGAAAAAATCACATAAGAAACCAGGATCGCAAAATGCATGATGGCTTATTTTTACTCAACCACAATTTTTTGGGTAGTGATACCATTTTCGCTTTGCACATTTACTACATAAATGCCCTGCGAAAGATTGCCGACAGCTACCGGAATCATAGTAGTTCCTGATGTGGCAGTTTGGATAGATTCGTAAACCTTTTGACCAGTTACCGAAGTTAGCGAAACCACAATTTCCGAAGGCGTGTTGGTTGTGAATTTTACGGTCATGGTTTCGTTGGCCGGATTGGGATAAACCGAAACAATATCAAAGGGCACTTCAAACAACTCATCCACACCAACCATACTCCCCAGTATTTGCACATTATCGACAAACACATTGTCGCCCTCTGCAAAGAACTTGTCGTAGAGACGGCAACTGGCCTGGAGTTGCAGCGAGAAGAAATCGCCTGCCCATGGGCCCAGGTTAAACTTGCGCTCTACAAAGGGATCGGCATTGGTGGCAGGGTTGAAGTTGAGATTACCGTCCACATCGGGTATTTGCGTTTCGTTGTTCACAAGTACTCTGAACCATGAAAGCGTTGGCCCGAGGCTGTAGGTTTGTTTCATGTCGAGTATAAGATAAATGCCAGCATAGGCTGTTGCGTTAATATTGCACACATTGGCCACCGAGTGGAAGGCTTCGTTTTCTTCCCATGCTTGTTCGGGAGAGGTGTTAAAGGGGCCTCCGGCCCAGCCCTGCAAATTGCCTACGCCAGTAAAATGAAGCCCATAATCGCCGCCATTAGCAGCACGGTTATCGATCATAATATTGGCATTTTCGTTGGCCAGCAATGCAAAGTCGGAAGCACCGTTTTCAAAACCGGTTTCAAAAGGCAAAAGCATCCCGGCAATATCAAAATAATCCTCAAAGGTGCCAGTTGCAGAACCATTGGCATTGGTAGCAGTAAAAGAAAAGGAGTAGATGCCAGGATCGTTAAATTGCACTACCGGGTTTTGTGAGGTAGCATTGGTACCTTCGATAAATTCGATGGTATTAGGCTCAAATTCCCACAGCCAGGCGGTAGGCTCATACAACGAAAGATCGGTAAAGCTCATCGGAACCATGACGCATCCCATGGTGTTGTCAACCTCAAAATCGATATAGGGAGCAGGAGTGGCAGTTACGGTGATAAAATCTTCTTTGGTAAGGGTAATGGTTCCAAAATCGTTGGAAACTACAAGGGTAACATCAAATACGCCTGCGGTGTTGAAAGTAACCATCGGGCTTTGCTCGGTCGAGCTTGCCGGTGTGCCGCCTTCAAAGGTCCAGTTCCAGGAAGTAGGAATACCCAGGGTCATATCCTCGAATTGGATTTCGCTAGCCGGAAGAATTAAGGGGAGTTCTACCATAAATTCAGGAACGGGTTCGTAGGGTACGGCCAAAACAGTCTGGTAGGCATTGATACGTCCGGCACCCAACATGCCAATGTAATCCGGGTTTTGTGCATCGATATTATCGCAGGACGATTTCAGAATTTCTTCTACCTCATCGGGTGTCAAATCCGGATTGAGGGATAAAATCAGAGTACATAATCCTGCAACCATCGGGCAGGCCATGGAAGTACCTGAATAATAATCGTAATAACCATAATAAGTAGAATCCCAGGTTGAGCTGAGGAGTCCAGCAGGACCTGCTGATCCGGAACCCCCTGGGGCTGAAACATCGACCAAATCATTGAAATTTGAAAAGTTTGATTTTGAATCGTTTTCATCGGTTGAGGCAACGGATATTACATTATCATAGCACGAAGGATAATGCGGAGTACTAATGTTTTCGTTTCCGGCAGCAGCGACAAAGACAATCCCGTCAGCAGTTCCTGAATTAATAAGGTTCTGTTCGGTTTGCGAAAAGCTTGTACCACCGTATGACATGCTGATGACATTAGCACCATTGTTCATTGCCCACGCCATGCCTTCCTTTGCTTTGTGGACATATTGAGGCTCGTCATTTTTAGAAACTTTCACAGCAATAATGCTTGTGTTGTAGCCAATGCCGGCAACGCCTATGTTGTTGTTGGTGATGGCCGTAGCCAATCCGGCGCAGTGCGTGCCGTGTGACCATTCAGCAGGATTGCCACTATCAGGAGGGTTGGAGCTATTCGTATTATAATACGCGTCATATTGGAGCACGATTTTGTCGGCAAGGTCAGGATGATCAGCCCAAATGGCATTATCCACAATGGCTACTTTTATTTCCGGATCGCCATGCGTGATATCCCAGGCTTCTTCGGCGTGGATAACATCCAAATGCCAGTTCCAGTTGCTAAGACCGGAAATAAGGTTGTATAGTGGATCGTTGGGCCGAAAGTCGATGTACTGCATCGGCACTTTCTCGGCATATTCTACCTCCGCCATTTTTTCGAGATCAGCAATGGCAGCTTCCAAATCATTGTGATTGGCCAAAGTCATCTCGAAGGTGCGGATTAGTTTCGGATCGTTTTTGTAATCGAAGGGGCGCGAAATCGATTTAACATCGTAAGCCTTGATAACAGGACTAAAGTATTCGGCATCGCTTAGCGCAACCGTTTTATCCGCAGCTACCCTGATGTCGGGCTGGTACGAATCCTTAAACTTTACATACAATTTGCAATCCTGATAATACTTTTCATAATTTTGAGCCGTGGTTTGAATATTAATAAAAAGAAAAGCAATTAAAAAGATAAGCAGTGTGTTGAAAACAGAAGAAGTAAATTTTCGCATGATGATAATTTTATGTTTGTGATAAAAAAAATAATTCAATAATTTGACAATCAAGATAGATTTAAAACGTATGAACTTGCAAAATTATGTAAATCATTTAAAAAATATGGATAAAAGATGAAAATACTGATTAATAATATCAAAGAACTGATACAAACCGAGGATGAACCGAGGCAAAAAATTTCAGGAAAAGCTATGGCGGAACTGCCGTCCATCCGGGATGCCTTTTTGCTGATCGAAGACGGAAAGATTGCGGATTTTGGTACGATGGCTCACCTTGCAAGCTCGCCGGCATTGCGCGATGCCGACTGCGATTGTATCGAAATAGATGCCACTGGAAAAATGGTTTTTCCTTCGTTTTGCGATTCGCACACCCACCTGGTTTATCCGGCCAGCCGCGAAATCGAATACATCGACAAAATAAAAGGCTTGTCGTACGAAGAAATAGCCAAACGTGGCGGCGGCATCCTTAACTCGGCCCGGATGATGCAGGAGATGCCCGAAGATGCACTCGTAGAATCGGCACTAAGCAGGCTCGATGAGATAATAAAATATGGCACCGGCGCGGTAGAAATCAAAAGTGGTTATGGCCTCACCACCGAAAGCGAGCTGAAAATGCTCAGGGTAATCAAAAAGCTAAAAACACTATCGCCCCTTACCATCGTGTCCACTTTTTTGGGTGCTCACGCCGTACCGCCCGAGTACAAAAACCGCCAGGATGAATACGTGGATTTGATTATTAATGAAATGATACCCCAGGTTGCTGCTGAAGAGCTGGCCGACTACATTGATGTGTTTTGCGACCGTGGTTTTTTTACCGTTCAGGATACCGACCGCATTTTGAATGCAGGTATGAAATATGGGCTTAGGCCAAAAATCCATGCCAACGAACTCGATTATTCGGGAGGCATACAGGTGGGCGTAAAGTACAACGCGCTTTCGGTGGATCATCTGGAGTTTACCGGGAAAAAAGAAATAGCTGCCCTGTTGGATTCCGACACCATGCCAACCATTTTGCCGGGAGCGGCATTTTTTCTAAACATGCGCTACGCTCCTGCCCGCGAGATGATCGATGCCGGCCTGCCGCTGGCCATGGCCAGCGACTTCAACCCCGGATCATCGCCCTCGGGCAATATGCAGCTTATCCTCTCGATGGCCAGTATCCTGTACCGCCTCACCCCCGAAGAAGCCATCAACGCCACCACCATCAACACGGCTTATGCCATGGGGCTTAGCGATGAACTGGGCAGCATTGCCCGTGGCAAAATTGCCAATATCTTCATCACCAAACCTATTCCTAACGTAGCTTATCTGCCTTATTATTACGGAAGTAATAAAATAGAAAAGGTGATTTTGAACGGGGAGATTCAGTAGTAGTCAGGGTTTCACTTAAAGTGAAGCCCTGACTTTCATCAAGTGAAACCCTGACTTTCCAAAATGGCTCTAAGTCACCCCGTGAATCCTGCTTAGACACAAAGCATGATTCAATAGTTCGCGTTACCACAGGAAACAATTCACGGGGTAACTCATTCCGAAGTCAGAAAAACCTTATCTCGTTTGCATGATAATATTACTTTTGCATCCGCGTTTAATAAAGCACGTTCTTTTACATCATGGGGCTGACCGGTTTTGACAGCAAGGAAGGGGTACAGTAAGCATGTCGGGCATTGGGAATGTGGCTCGTTACAAACTATTCCTAAAGCCATAACTGGCGAAACAAACTATGCTCTCGCAGCGTAATCGAATAAAGTAGATTACTGCCTAATCCTCACTCAAGGAGTTTGGACGAGACTCTCCGCAGGCGGACAAGCCATGTTCCTGCCTGGTTACGGGGCGACGTAAAACAGGGCTAGTTGTGTGCAGGCTTCGGGCACACGGCGAAACAAAGAAGCTAAGGTTCAGGTTGGGTGTTTGCCCTCTGCCTGCTCCCGACAATCAATGGCAAAATAAACATGTAGAAAGCTCTATTGCTGCTTGTTTGGACCAGGGTTCGACTCCCTGCAGCTCCACATTTTTTTTATATCAGGAACTTTCCTGCCTACACTAATTCTTTTTGAAGAAAGCACTGCAGGGAGGAGAAGTCTATCCCGAAAGCGAAGCGATTCGGGAACTCCCTGAAGCTCCACATAAAAAAATCCTTTACACAATTGAAATAATGGTGTAAAGGATTTTTTTTATAATTCAATTAAATATGGTTAAATCGTGATCTTATATACCTGGCTTGCTCACTTGGCGGCACGGCAGGCGATGAGTTTCCACTTCTTAGATAGAAATGCTCGTGCTCTATTGCGTACTTATCAATAATTTGGCGAATTTTCATACTAAAACAAACTTTTAAATTTCATTTTCCTGTTCTTTAACGACTCTTACCGAATCGGCAAAATAAATAAAATTCCTGCATTTTGTACGCTCCCAATTTCCGAATAAAAATCTTATGCTAATTTGGCTTTTGCCTGCGCAAAGGTTTTATTTTTTCTTCCGCAGCAGTTCTCCTGTCTTAAAGGTAAAATACCTTTGGAATAAATAACTGTAGGCCACCACAAAAACGGCGGTAAACATCTTGGATATGGTGGGCCAAAAGTGGCAGACTTCGACAAAGAATTTTAACAAGAAATAGTTTAAAAGGATGGAGCCCCCCACCGAAAGGGCGTAGCGCAGCAGTTGCACCTTGCCCCGCAGTGGCGAACCGGTAAAGGTGATGTACTTGGCCAACAGAAAACCGGTGAAAAAAGTAATCGGAAACACGATAATAAAGGCGGCGATGTAAGGGCTGATGGCTACAAAGCCCAAATTGAGGATTTGTTTATCCAATACATAATTGTAAACCAGAAAATACAAAACGATGTCGAGCACCAGGTTGGCACCGCCGGTAGCAGCATACCTGAATGTTTCGGGTGGAATAAATTTCCTGAACGGAATGTAAAACCAGGCTATCAGGGCTGAGATAGTATCTCTTACAAAATCACGCTTTCTTGTCATCAGGGGGCATACTTTTTTAAATTTTCAATATTTTGAGATTTATTACAACTTTTATTTTATAATCCAAATTAAAATAATTGCTATCTTTTCCAGAAGGCCGGCGAAAGCAGAATTAAAACGGTAAAAAGCTCCAGACGACCCAGCAACATGAGGAAGGACAAAAACCACTTGCCCACGGCATTAATATCGGCATAATTGCCCATCGGCCCTACGCTGCCTATACCCGGGCCGATATTGCCAAGGGTGGCCGCTGTTGCTCCAATCGCCGATTCAAAATCAAGCCCCAGCATCGACATCACGAAAGTGCCCAAAGCAAAAATGATCATATAAATCAGGAAGAAAGCCAGGACGTTAAAAATAATGTTTTGCGACACCGGCCTGTTATTCATCCGCACCGGGATAACGGCCTGGGGGTGCATCAGGCGTTTTAGCTCGAGCAGGCTGTTTTTGAAAAGCAGCAACTGGCGCACCACCTTGATGCCGCCGCCAGTAGAGCCTGCGCTGCCGCCCACAAACATCAGCAAAAAGATGATAAACCACAATGCTCCCGGCCATATCAAGTAATCGGCGGTTACAAAGCCGGTGGTAGTGATGATGGATACCACCGTGAAAATCGCATCGCGAAAGGATTGCTCGAAAGTCCCCCTGTTTGTAAATGCCAGCACCAAACCAATAATAAAGGTAGCTCCCAAAATGATAAAGAGATAGTGGCGATATTCTTCGTTTTTCCACACGTCCTTAATACGTCCATGCAGTGCCAGGTAATGCAGGGTAAAGTTAGTTCCGGCCAAAATCATAAACAGGGTGATGACATATTGGATGTAAGGCGAAAAGGAGGTGATGCTGTCGTTGCGTGTCGAAAAACCGCCGGTAGCCATCGTGCCAAAGGCGTGGCACAGGCCATCGAAAAGGTTCATCCCGCCCAGCATAAGCAAAATCGTCTCCACCACCGTAAGCAGGACGTAGATTCCCCAGAGCCTTTTGGCCGTTTGCGTAATGCGCGGGTGGAGCTTGTCAGGCGTTGGGCCGGGTACTTCGGCAATAAAAAGCTGCATTCCGCCGATGCCTAAAAATGGCAGGATGGCCAGCGAAAGCACAATAATGCCCATGCCCCCAATCCAGTGCGTCATCGAGCGCCAAAACAGCAAGCCCTTGGATACCGACTCTATATCGATAAGCATGGTGGCTCCGGTAGTGGTGAAGCCCGAGATGGTTTCAAAAAAGGCATCGGTATAGCTGGCGATGGCACCGCTTAGGAAAAAAGGGAGCGCGCCAAAGACTGAGATAACAATCCAGGTTAGCGAAACGATAACGTAGCCATCGCGCTTGCTGATGTTTTTGCGCACTTCCCGGCCTGGCAAAAAGTAGAGCAATATACCCACGCTAAAAGTGAGAAAGGCAGAAATGACCAGCGGCCAAAAATCGTGTTCGCCATCAAAAAAATGAAATTCAAAAGAAGACACATCGCCGTAATACCACGAAAAGGGCAGGGCGGTAAGCATAAAGGCTCCCTCGATAATGAGCAAAATGCCCAGAAGCTGCGATATGAGCGGGAGGTTTAGTGTTCGTGAGCGTGGCATAAGGCTTAGTTAAAAAAGCGGTCAACCTTGTGGATGGCCGAGGGTAGCGAAAAAACCACAACCCGGTCGCCTTCTTTAATACGGAAATTACCCACAGCGATATAGCTGTCATCGCCCCTAACGATGCCGCCAATGATGGCTCCCTCGGGGAAGTTGAGTTTGCGTATGGGTTTTTTAACGATGGGCGAGTTGGGCTTTACCACAAACTCGAATACCTCGGCATCGATGCCGTGGAGCACCTTAGTAGAAGTAACTTCGGATCCCATGGTAAAGCGGGCGATATAACTTGCAGTGATGAGTTTTTTGTTGATGATGGTGTCGATACCAATATTTTGGGAGATGTCGATGTAGTCGATGTTTTCGACCAGAGCGATGGTTTTCTTTACGCCAAATTTACGGGCATGGAGGCAGGTAAGGATATTGGTTTCCGAATTGTCGGTAACGGCGATAAAAGCGTCCACATCGCCAATGCCTTCGTCCTGCAGTAGTTCGATATCGCGGGCATCGCCATTCAAAACCAGGGTGTCCAGCAGTTCGTTGCTCAGTGTGAGGCATCTGTTTTTATCTATTTCCACCATCACCAGGTCGTACATTTTTTCTAATCGCAGCGCTGTTTTGCGGCCAATGCGTCCTCCGCCTACAATCATCACTTTTTTTATCTCGAAGGCTTCCTTGCCCCCCAGGCGCATCAAGGTGTTAATGCCCGAGGGGCGGGTAACCACGTAGGCCAGATCGTTAATTTTAAAGGCATCGTGTCCGCGCGGGATGATGGTTTTGGAATCGCGATGGATGGCTACGGCACGGAAATCAAGGTAGGGAAATTCTTCGGCTATCTGGTCGAGGGTTTTTCCAACTACCTTGGCCTTTTCATCGAGCTTGATAAGGAAGAGGGTAAGCTTGCCATCGGAGAAGCCAAAAGTTTCGGTGGCAGCAGTTTGTTCGAGCAGGGTAACTATTTCTTCGGCGGCCAGGCGTTCGGGGCACACCAGGTGGTCGATGCCAAGCGACTTGAAGAGTTCCACATTTTTAGGCTCCAGGTACTCGGTATTGTTTACCCGTGCTATGGTACGTTTTGCACCCAGCTTTTTGCCAATAATGGCGGTCATCAGGTTTATCTGTTCATCGTGAACTACCGAGATGAGCAGGTCGGCGCGCCGCACCATGGCACGTTCGAGTACCGATATGCAAGTGGAGTCGCCCGGGATCGTCATCAGGTCGGTGTGCGATTCGATAAGCTGTAATAAGTCGCTGTGAGGGTCAACCACGGTAATATCGTGATGTTCGTCCGTAAGCAACTTAGCCAGGTGGAAACCTACCTCGCCATCGCCCGCTATGATGATATTCATGTTTTTCATCCTAAAAATATTCGGCTGCGAAATTATATTTTTTTCGGGAGAATGGTTTTTAAAACAAAACCGGGGCAATACACATACAAGCGGAAAGCCAGCATCTGCCCTAAAAATTAAAAATAAATTTTCCTTTTCATAAGAAAAAAAGCAAATATCCTCCTATTTTTGCCCATATAAAGACAGCAAAATATGATTAATTTAAGCAACATTCGTAGCGACCGATACACGGTAAATTGGCACGAATCGGATTTTAAGGGTTTTGCCAGTCCTGATGTGATATGCAATTATTTGGGCGAATCAGCGTGGCGGCAAGCCGGGGAGCAGGGTTTTGGATTTGAGGATGCCGAGAAATTGGGGCAGTTTTGGGTGGTGCTGCGCTGGTATATCAAATTGCAGAACTATCCGCGCTGGAGAGATGAGATTGTAGTGGAAACCTGGCCACGCAAGCCCGAACATCTTTTTGCCTTCCGCGATTACCGGATTACAGATGTCGGCGGCAAAATGCTGGGTGCTGCCACTTCAACGTGGATGGTGCTGGATGGTGTAAGCCGGCGACCTCAAAGGCTTGATTTGGTTGAAAATAAAATGGGATTGACCCCGGAGGATAAAATTTTGGGCACGGATGCCTCTAAAATTACCCTGCCGCTATCGATGCCGGTGATTAACGAAATAGCTGTGAAATATAATGATGTGGATTTTAACGGCCACGTTACCAATACGCGATATGTGGAATGGTGTCTCGATTTGTTCGGCCATGACTTTCACCAAAGGCATTACCTCGCCGAATTGCAGATTAACTTTTTGCACGAATGCAGTTTCGATGATACGGTGGAGCTTAAAATGACGAGTACCGGAAATACTGAATTCATTGTTTTGGCCAGCAACAAGCAAACGGGGGAAAATATTTTTGCCGCAAAGCTGACCTGGCTTTCTTACTAAGCACAAAGCCCTATGCCTACTCCTCACTACCTACTCTACTACCTACCTCTTACTACCTACTACCTACTACCTACTTCTTACTACCTACTACCTACTA
>CAZGAO010000014.1:0-59110 GCA_964523795.1 uncultured Lentimicrobiaceae bacterium | reverse complement strand
CCTACTTCTTACTACCTACTACCTACTTCTTACTACCTACTACCTACTTCTTACTACCTACTACCTACTTCTTACTGCTGCCTAATATCCGTAAACCCGCCCTTCCCAGGTATGCACCATCACGCGCCAGCAAAGCACATCGCGCACGGCAGGCTCGTTGAAAGGGAAGTCTTTGCCGGTATATTTTTGCATAATAACATTCAGGTGCTTAACTTTCTCATCAAAATCATCGATAAACTCCACCTTGCCATAGGCGCGGATGCTGCGGTATTTCATGCTATAGCTACAAGCCACACCTTCGTTTTGCCAGCGCAGGTGGTGGTCGCTGGTGAAATTGACACACACATCAGCCTTGTTTTTCAAAAAAGCAATCTTGCGCCCATCAGGAGCCGAGTGCAGGTAGATGTTGTCGTGAAAAAGCCCAAAGTTCATGGGCACAACATAAGGCATGTTTTGCGTATCCACCATGCCCACAAAGCAAACCTCGCTTTTGTTGGCCGTGTCGATAATTTCCTGATGGTTGCTTAGCATTCGTGATTTCATCGGTAGCTCCTTCTGTTTTTACGATCGTCGATCTGAATTAAATAATTGATAATTGAAACAATAAGACTAAACCAAAGTGCTGCCCAAAAACTTTGGATTACAAAACCGGGCACCAGGCTGCCGGCAAGCAAAGCCATCAAGGCATTGATAACCAAAAGAAATAGACCAAAGGTAACAATGGTGATAGGGATGGTAAGCACCACCAAAATGGGCTTGACTATCATATTGAGGATGGCCAGCACAAAGGCTACCACCAGAGCCGTTAGGTAGTCGCGGATTATAACTCCGTTAAGAAGCCATGCGGCTACAATTACCGAAAACGAGGACAAAAGAATCTTGATAATAAAACTCATAATCTTAATTATTTGGCGGGTAAAAATAGAAAAATTTGACGAGGGGAGACGGTTGGGAATTAATTTCAAACAATACGGAGGAGATTTCCCCTACAAAACCTGCTGCGCTTCGTTTTTCCAGTCGAAATGACAGCACCCATGATCTGCTCGACCCGCTCCAACGATGTCATTCTGCCGTGATGATAAATCTTAAGAATTCACCGGCCACCAGTGTGTTTCTTACGACTATTTTTTAAAGCTCCACACAAATTGGGCAGCTATAAAAATCCGGCAAGTAAAAATGTTTTATTTTTGCTTTTTTTTATAAAAATTCAAACGAAAGATATCAATATGAAAATTCTTGTTTGTGTAAGTAATGTTCCCGACACCACAACCCGCATCAAACTTAGCGGAGATCAATCGGCAGTTGACCTGGCCGGAGTGCAGTGGATTATCAATCCCTGGGATGAACTTGCCCTGACACGGGCACTGGAGCTTAAAGAAGCCTCGGGAGGAAAAATCGAAAAAATAACGGTTATCAGCGTTGGCGAAAAGACCGCCGAGCCAACCATGCGCAAGGCACTGGCCATTGGTGCCGATGATGCCATACGTGTGGATGCCACCCCGGGCGATGCCTTTGCCGTGGCTCACGAGATAAGCCAGGCCGTAAAAGACGAAAGTTACGACATTATCCTTTGCGGCATCGAGTCGTCCGATTACAATGGTTCGGCCATGGGCGGTATGTTATCCGAATTTCTTAGCTTGCCCTCCGTTTCTTCGGTTTCAAAGCTTGATATCGAAGGCGACCAGGTGAAGGTAAACCGCGAAATATCCGGAGGCTACGAAGTGGTAGAGCCCGAAATGCCTTTTGTGGCTATCGTGCAAAAAGGGATTGCCAAAGAACCACGTATCCCTTCGATGCGCGGAATTATGATGGCCCGCAAAAAGCCGCTTAAGGTGGTCGAAAGCTGTGGCGCAGAAGCACTCACCGCATTTACTGCGTATCAGCCGCCACAGGCCAAAGCCGCCTGCAAAATGATTGATGCCGACAATGTGGCCGAGCTGGTCGATTTGTTGCACAACGAAGCCAAAATAATCTAACCTTAAAAAGCTAAATGATATGAGTAAAGTATTGATATACACCGAAAATGTGGATGGTAAATTCAAGAAACAAACCTTCGAGATCGCTTCTTATGGTGCTGATATTGCCCGTCAGTACGGCGGAGAAGCAGTTGCCCTGTCCATCGGAAATGTAGCCGGCGATGAGCTAAAATTGTTAGCCCAATATGGAATTACTAAAGTTCTTAATGTAAATAACGATGCGCTTGCGAATCTTGAAAACCAGACTTACGCTGCCATCGTAGCAAAGGCTGCGCAGGATGAGGGTGCCGAAGTAGTGGTTTTTTCCGGATCAAACACCGCCAAGGCCGTTGCCCCCCGCGTTAGTGTTAAGCTAAAAGCCGGGATGGTTTTTGCTGCCACAGGCCTGCCTGTAAGCCTTGACCCCTTTACTATTTCCAAAAAAGTTTTTCATGGTAAAGCTTTTGCTAAAGTGATCATCTCATCACAAATAAAAGTAATTAGCCTGGCGCAAAACTCTTTTGGAGTTCACGAAAATCCGGTCGAAATTGCTGTTCAGGATTACGAACCCCAAATAGATATGGCCGTTAAAACCAAGGTTAGCCAGGTTGAAAAAGCCAGCGGCAAGGTTTTGCTCAACGATGCTGAGATCATCGTTTCGGGCGGTCGCGGATTGAAAGGCTCCGAAAACTGGGCTCCCCTCGAGGAGCTGGCCGACATACTGGGAGCAGCCACCGCCTGTTCGCGTCCGGTTTCGGACGAAGGCTGGCGTCCCCATTCAGAGCATGTAGGACAAACCGGTAAAATTGTGGCTCCAAACCTGTATTTTGCCCTCGGCATCTCGGGAGCCATTCAGCACCTGGCCGGCGTTAGCTCGTCAAAGGTAATTGTGGCTGTGAACACCGATATTGATGCACCTGTCTTTCAGGCTGCCGACTATGGCATTGTGGGCGATGTGCAAAAAATCCTGCCACAGCTCAACAAGGCCTTCCGAAAATTCAAAAGTGAAAATTAAAACACAGCACATATAGAAATAAAAAAAGTTGAATTCCGTTTATGGGATTCAACTTTTTTTTTGCCTTAAAAACCAAGATTTAAATGCGTTTAAACAAACCATTGAATAAAGAAAAAATACTTCACACCCTTCTACACCCGCTTGTTATCGCTATCCCCTTTGCGCTTATCACCATTCTTTTGCTACCCATCGAAATGAGCAAAATCAAGATTGAATCGCTGGCCACCATCGATACCGACAAGGGTGGGAAAAATACCATACAGTATTACCACGATCTCGATCAGGATTCGATCGATGAGGAAATTTCGCACTTTGTAAACGATGTGGGTCAATGTGCCATAAAGGTGAGTAGTGCCGAAGGTTTTTACAAGGGTCAGTGGAATTTTAGGGGCAGCCTGCCCCAACATGCCCGCAGCCTTGCTTATGTGGATGTGAATGGGGATGGAGTTTTGGATATTTTCACGCTCTTTCAGCGCAACGACTCGGTGTTTTTGGGATGTGTGGATATTGAAAACGGTAGCCAAAAATTAATTGAAGCCCGCTATATCGACAAATTACAAAGGATAAACGGGAAAACCGATTATTCAGCAAACCTTTCCAAGGTCGATTTAAACGGGGATCAACACGATGAAGTGCTTATCAATATTAATGCAGGCTACAGCGAGCAGCCACGAAAAATTTACGCCTACGATTTTGTTAACGATACCCTGTTAGTTTCGCCAATCGTGGGATTTAAGCACTCTAATTGGAATGTCCTCAATATTGATGGGGATAAATATCCTATGATTATTCCAAATACCGTCAGCCACGAAAATATTGAAGCCGGCCAGGGCATTCCATTTCACGATTACGACCGATGGCTGGTAGTTTACGATCATAAACTGGCATTTAAGATCGCCCCAATAAAAATAGGACAGGGAAGCGGATCTGTAATGAATTATGTTTTTACCAAAGATGGACAAAGCGAAGTAATCTCAATAGATATTAATAATGAATCGAGCAATAAATTTACATTTTACCAACTCGATACTCAAAGGGAAAAACTGACCAAAATTAGCCCACGCTTTCCTGTATCGCTAAATATGCATACGCTGAGCTACCATTATGATAATGCTACTTATCTCTTACTGTATAATGCAGAAAGCGGCTGGCTTAGCATCCTCGATCCCTTCGATTCGCTCAAGGTGATCCAGGATCATAATATCGGGGCAGGCCTGACACTTTTGCGCCAAATGGACATCGATGGCAAAGGTGAGGGTGAAATTTTGTTTATGAATAAAATTGAAGGCGAAAGATCTCTGGTAGTGTATTCGGCAGATTTTAAAAATCGTTTTGTTTATAAAATACCCTCGCATTTTAAGCAAATCCGAAACATTACAAGCCGCAGGCTAAGCACCGGCGAAACCCATTTCATCATCCAGGCCGATGCCAGTTTACTTGAGTTTAACATACATATCGATCGTTTTTATCTACTCAAAACACTGGTGCTGATTGCATTCATATTCGGCTTCTATGTTTTGTTGATCTCAATTATTCTGCATTATCAGAAAAAAATTATTACCGCCTATTATCGGCGCGAGCAGGAATTGGCCGAGCTGAAACTAAAATCCATCCGCAGCCAGCTCGACCCACACTTTACCTTTAATGCTATCAACGCCGTTTCGGCGGCCATTTTGCGCGAAGAAAAAGACAAGGCCTACCGCTACTTTTCGCTCTTTTCCAAGCTCATGCGTTCTACCATGCTGTATTCCGACTACATGACGCGCTTGCTGAGCGATGAATTGGAATTTACGAAAAACTACCTCGACATCGAAAAATTCAGGTTCCGCGAAAAATTTAATTATCAAATTAATGTGGCTCCTGATGTTAATACCAGCCTTGATGTGCCGCGCAATATAATACAAACCTTTGCCGAATCGGCGGTATCCAATGGTTTGATGCACCGCAGCGAAGGCGGAGATTTATCGATTAGCCTGACCATGGAAGACAGTCACCTTATCGCCGTATTTATCGACAATGGGGTTGGAACAGAAAAAGCGAAAATGTTCAACAAGGAAAAAGCCTTTAAGGCTGTTAAAATCATGGATGAGTTCATCAGGATTTTCAACCAACTGAATCATACACGGATTTCCTATAAAATGTTTGATCTGGATGGAGGCGAAGATTTTCCAGGAACAGCAGTGGAGGTAAGGATACCGATGGGTAGGCAGTCATAGCATGGCTAAGAGTCATGGCATGGCTCAAAGCCATCCTATGACTTAGAGCATTCCAGAGCCATAGCATGGCTTTGAGCCATACCATGGCTGTGGCTTTCAAATTACTGATAAACCTTCACCTCGGTTTCGCCTTTGAGTACGCGCATTCCATTCATGGCCAGGGCTTTCATTTCGTCTTCGCCAGGATAAACATGTACGGGGCCAATTTTGTGTACCCGCTCGATAATTTTATTAACAAACCATTTGCTGTGGGCAATGCCGCCGGTAATTAAGATGCCGTCCACATTCCCAAAAAGCACCGCCGCCATGGCACCAATATCTTTGGCTACCTGATAAGCCATAGCCTCAAATACGGTTTCGCTGGCTTTGTCGCCGTCCATCATTTTCATTTCCACCTTGTAGGCATCATTGGTGCCAAGGTAGGAAACCAGGCCTCCGGCACCCTTAATCATGGTCATCACTTCTTTTTGCGAATACTGGCCGCTAAAGCAGGTGCGGATTATATCGCCCATAGGCAGGGTTCCGCTGCGCTCGGGCGAAAAGGGTCCTTCGCCGTCCAGGCCGTTGTTCACGTCTATCACACGACCTTTGGCATGGGCTCCTACGGTAATGCCTCCACCCAGATGCGCCACAATTATGTTCATGTCTTCGTATTTGCGCATCACCGATTTGGCATGTGAGCGCGCAACGGCTTTTTGGTTCAGGGCATGAAAAATGGATCTTCGCTGAAACAGCGCATGGCCAGAGTAGCGAGCAATGTCGGCAAGTTCGTCAACCACAACCGGATTGGCGATATAAGCTTTAACATCGGTAAGCTGTCGGGCAAAGGCATCGGCAATTAAACCGCCAAGGTTGGAGGCGTGTTCGCCGAAGGGGCTGTTGCGCAAGTCTTCTTTCATGCGTTCGTTTACCTCATACACCCCCGATTCGATGGGTTTGAGCAAACCTCCACGACCCACTACAGCCTTAACTACCGATTCGGGCACACCGCCCTCGTTGAGCTGACCGGCGATAATATCGCGGCGATAGGCAAACTGGTCGGTAATCTTTTCAAACTTAGCAAGTTCATCCTGATTATGTTTGATGTTCTTCAAAAAAATGGGGTTCAAATCCACAAAAACACCAATTTTTGTAGATGTTGAACCCGGATTAATTGCTAATATGCCTATGCCTTCCATTCAGTTATTGCTGATTGTTGGTTTGCTTAAAAACTACGAAATACTCCGACCAGTTGCCGGATACTAACCTATGTTGGCGGCCAGTGCTATCGAAAGAAACTTACTCTTGTCGCTGTCCGAACGCGAGGTTAAAACGATGGGAGCAGCAGCACCCATAATAACTGCGGCAGCTACTGCGCCACCCAGGAAGTTGAGCGTTTTGTATAAAATGTTGCCTGCGTCAATGCCGGGGGCCAGGATGATATCGGTATCGCCGGCCACCTCGCTGGTAATACTCTTCAGCTCTGCCGAACGCTTCGAGATAGCGTTGTCGATAGCCAGCGGCCCATCGATGATACAGCCGGTAATTTGCTTGCGGTAGTTCATCATCGAGATGGTGGCGGCATGCATAGTGGCTTCCATGCGCGGGTTAACGGTTTCTACAGAACCTACGATGGCTACTTTGGGATTGGGGCAGTTGAGCTTGTGAAATACTTCTACTGCATTTTGGATAATGGCAATCTTGGTTTCCAAATCCGGCCCCACATTCATGGCGGCATCGGTTACGCCGAGCAGCTTGTGGTAGTATGGCGATTCGAAAACGGCTACGTGGCTCAGCGTATCACCCTTGCGCAGTCCCATTTCCTTGTTCAGCACGGCTTTCATCAGTGTGCCAGTACCCACGGCTCCTTTCATCAATATTTCGGCCTGGCCTTCTTTAATCAACATGCAGGCCTTGCGCGAAGCATTATTTTTATCCGGCTCATCGTAAGATTCGTAGCCGCTGATATCGAAATTTATGCGCTTGGCAATGGTTTGAATCGTAAGCATATCACCAACCAAAATCGGCTCGATTATTCCATGGCTAACCGCGTTTTTTACGGCGAGCAATGCGTCTTCATCGCCGGCAGCGGCCAGCACCAATTTACGGGTTTTTCCTTTTTTGGCCTCTTCAACCAACTGCATCAAATGTTTGATCATTATAATAGATTTTATGTTTAATTGCTTATTTTCTAAGCGATGGCGCAAAAGTAAGGAAAGTATTGTGAAGGCTTTCACAGGAGCGGGTCATTTTTGCCTGACAACTTTTTACAAGGGGATTGATGTTGCAGGACTTGTAATTATTAAAATGCCCGGGCTTTTCCAGCGGTCCCAATAATAATCTAATTTGAGAGCAAATGCTAAGAAAATATTGGGATAGGATTTCTCCCTTAAACTGCACAAATCGGCATTTAGCTTTATCATTTGCCAATGTTTTAACTTTTTCTCTTGTTCTTTTTCCTTGATGAAAAAGAACCAAAAAATCAAGTAAGTTTGATGCTATCCACCACACTGGCACCCGCTGCCCGCTCCCGAAAAATTTTCGAGGACAGGCAAACTTTCGCCCCACGCACCTATCTGCTTTTAACAAATGTGGTAATATCTGTCATCAGTTGGGAAGTGTTTTATTGGTGCTGCAAACTTCGTGATTCAACATTCGATTTCCCGAAAAACTACGAAATCATAGATTTCAGTTTTTAAGCAATCCCTTTTATCTCCAAATCAAAGATCTGATAATAAATTACGAATGGGAATTTTTTAACAACGAACGGTTGCAGGCGAATTTCCACATTACATAGGGTCTGCTGAGAAACTCGTAACAACTTGTTATTTATTCCATTACAAAAATTATATTGCAGTTAATTGCATGGTTTTGTGTGCGGTTATTCAAAAAACCTTGCATTTAATATTACGGTGCGCTGCACCTTTGTTTTACATGCCCACCATTTACTACAAAGATTTCGGTGCGCTGCACCTCCCATCTTTCTTATGGTTCACAAGTACTACATTGAAAGCGGCAGAGCCGCGCAATATTTGTAGAAATAGGATGCACGGATACCGTCAGGTGCAGCCCGCCTTGCCGGACGAGGCAGGAGCACCGAAATATTATCATTTTGAGTTTTTCAGCAAGCCCTACATATAGCTGTTGTTACAAGCTGGCCGTTCTTGTCCTTCTGTAATTTTTGCTGCATTGTCTTTTAGTCCAGGCGTTGGAGTGGGACGGGCTTGAAGGCTCTTTTGGCATTTTTGGATTACTTACAATATAATTATACTCAATGGAGTTCGTGAGGGCTTCGTCGTTGAGGGCAAGCCATGTGTGAATGTCAAATGTGCCTGAAAGCGAAGGGGTGTTGTGGGATTGGCTTTTACATCTCTAACCATTGTCTAAATAAATTTACTCTTGCTTTGCTTATCAATATTTGCTCTTTTATATTTGGTTTTGTTTTCAACAACAATCGCCCGTTAAAATAATTCTTTACTTCAATTATCGTTTTTCTCGATACAATAAACTGCCGGTTGGCTCTGAAAAAATCAGTATTATTTAACTTGTTTTCTAAAACATCCAAAGTCTCGTCCAACACATGTTTTTCTTCTGTAAAGGTTAAACCGTAAACAATTCCGTTTTCAATATAGAACAATGAAAAATCAACTACCGAAAGAGGGACAAAACCATCATGTTTTTTAACAAGAACAGTCTTTTTTGAATGGTCAGTATTATTAGTTAATGCACGAATTACGTCCAAAAGCTTCTTATCCGTAAAGGTGTTCTTTTGTGAATTCTGATATTTATAAATAGCAAATTCCACATCCGATTTTTTAATTGGTTTTAAAATATAATCAATACTGTTTACCTTGAAAGCACGGATAGCATATTCGTCAAAAGCGGTTGTAAATACGACAGGGAATGATACTTCTATTTTGTCAAAGATTTCAAATGAAACTCCATCTGCAAGTTGAATATCGAAAAAACCAAGTTCGGGTTTTGGATTCGATTTTATCCATTTAACGGCATCTTCAATACTTTCAAGACAGGCCATGACATTGATTTGAATATTCAATTCATTAAAAATGGCAAGCATATTTTGCCTTGCACTTAACTCATCTTCAACCAGTATTACATTCATTTTATGATTGGTATTTTAACACAAAATTCGTTATTTTTTTCAGAAGTTTCTATTTCCTTACCGCAAATCATCAGATACCTTTTATTGAGGTTTTTTAATCCTGAACCATGACTTTCAACATTTGCTTTTTTAATTATTTCATTTCTAAAGAAAATAAAATCTTCAGTATTTTCTATAGATATTTTTACAGGACTTGAACTAAGAAGCTTATTGTGTTTGGTAACATTTTCGAGCAAAACCTGTAAAGCCAACGGTGGAATTTTATGATCCAAAACATTTCCGTTTATTCTGTTATCAATCATAAAATTATCACCAAATCTTTTATGTATCAAATAGGAATAATCATTTAAAAAAGCAATTTCTTCGTTTATGCTAACAAGGTTGTTGTTTCCACTATCAAGAATATATCGGTAAACCTGCGACAATTTCTCAACAAATTCAAGGCTGTCGCTCTTCTCAGCAGTTCGAATGACAGCACTCAGCGAGTTCAGGGTATTAAAGAAAAAATGTGGGCTTAATTGCTCTCTTAATGAAATGAGTTCAGCGTTTGTTTTTTCAGTTTTTAATTTCAGGTTATCGCGTTTAGTTTCTTTTAGATTCTTATTCATTCTGAGAACATAAGCCAGCGGGATTGCGATGGCATACACAAAAAAATCTTTCCAGAAATAATACGAAATGCCCAAAATACTTTTGCCGGAATATTCTAATTTGAAAAATAAGGCTTGTAAATATGCGATAAGAAAAATAATTATCAGGTTGGCAATAATAACAGACAGCACATTCAATATTGGTTTTAATTTATCTTGTTTAAAAACCTTATCCTTCAATGAAAAATTAAACAAACCAAGTAAAGCAAAAACACAAAACTGACTGAATATTTGCTGAATGCCATAAAAAAGTTTGCCATCTTCATCCAAGGAAATGCCTGATACAGTTATATTGCTCCATAAATCAAACAAATACCACAATAATTTCAGATTCAACAGAATCGATAAAAAGAACCCTGAAAGAAGAATTATTAAAATGTAATATTTATTTGGTTTGTTCATTTTAAGCAAAATTACAATGAATATGTTGAATTTGATTATTTCTATTAAGAACCATCATCGCTTACCCTAAGTTCTACAATGATTTAAGGTGTAACTGTATAAGATGAAAACGCCACAGCCCTGAAATTCCCAACGGTTCCGGGACCAAAACTTGAAACCGGATTGTAGGGTGTTTGGTCTCCTGCACCGGCTATTCCTCTTACAATCTTTTCGTACATATTGAAATAGTCGTAAGTGATTTTATCAATTTCCGATACCCGGAATGTTGTAATTTCATTCTCATTAACATCCCGCTGTGGATTAAATAAAGAGAGCCCTTCGTTGGCATTAACAACACGATTATCATCAATTGCCCAATCAATTGTTCTATTGTGAACCCCATTTGTCCACCATTCAAACTGGTACCGATTCCGTGTGGATGATGGGTCATTAACTACCCAGTTCTCAGAATAGGCAGTATAACTGACCCCATCTTTGCCACTTACCTGGTAAGGTGATAAAGCAATGTCTCTCAACGTAGCAGGTGGAAACATGGTTGAAACAGCATTGTAAATCGTGCCATTAATATCAATAGTTATAATATAAGTATTTCCCACTTGCCCTAAAATTGAACTTCCATTGTAAACTCCCTTGCCTATGTATGTGAGTTGCTCCGAAGAAATTCCATCGCTGATTTCGATTATTGCATTTGCTTCATAATTCGGACTTGGTGTAAATGCAGCGTTGATATCTTCAGAATATGATATCTGAACCCATGCCGAACTGTCCATCTCAATTTTGGCATCAATTACGGTAATAGTTCCAATGCTATTTACGTTTAAATCCATTGGTATTAACTCTTCCTGCAAACCTTTTTTGCACGAACTAAATACTGATATGATTGCAATTGCTATTAATACTCTTTTCATAACTTAAAATTTTAAATTAAATTGAAAACTGGGAACAAAGCCAAAGGTGCTTCTGCCTTGAGCAGAAAATACAGTTGGCGGATTTGAACCACCCTTACCAGCTGCATTATTTACGACATCTATGGTGTAAATATTCCTCCTATTATAGATGTTATAAAGCGATATTTCAATACTTGGTTGTATTTTTCTATTGTTCTTTGTTTTAAAGGAAAGAGATTCAGGTTCGTATTTGATACCAATATCCATCCTATGATAATCGGGCAGGCGATATTGATTCCTGGCTTCCCAATAGGGCATGGCAATATCGCCAATGTAATAGTAGCTTTCCGGAAGCGTAACTGGGCGACCGGTATAATACACAAAGTTCAGAGAAAAAGTAAAATATTTAAGACCTTTACTCTTGGAAGGATTGTAGCTAAATTGTGAATTCAAACTATGAGTAATGTCAAACATACTATGGTAGGGACGACCTTGATTTATTGCATCAATTTCCCACAAAGATTCGCCCAGATTGTAACTTATTCTTCCCTTTAAATCACCTCTGGGCTTTTCAATGGAAACTTCGAAACCATAAGATCTTCCAATTCCCTGTGCAACATAAGCCTCCAGGTTATCAACCAAATAGTTGTGTAAGCCATCTTCAAAGTCCGAAACACCATTTTGGTATTTATAATATGCTTCTGTTGATAGTTCAATTTTATTATCAAAAAAGTTTCTGAAATATCCCAATGCAAATTGGTCTGCCAGCATTGGCGAAACATTTTCGGTTGATGGCATCCAGATGTCGTACCAGGTAATGTCTGAGCCAAGGGTCATTAATCTTAAGTATTGAGCATTTCTGTTATAGGAAGCCTTGACGGAGTTCTTTTTATTTATAATGTATGTAACAGATGCTCTTGGCTCAGGATTGACGTATGTTGCCATCACATCGGTATATCCTGAATATTCTGTTTGACTTATAGCTTCATTGCTCTCATCATCGTAAACAGTAGAATTTCCAGGACCTAATTGATTATACATTGAAAGACGTAGGCCAAAGTGGACAGCAAAATTTTTATTGAGAGTCTTTTCAAACTCAGCATACAGAGCACTTTCAAGTCCCTGCATAGGTGGCATGAATTTACCTGCATCATCCTGTGTTTGATCTACCAAAGAACCATGATTAAAATCCTGGTACTCGCTATTTAGACCGAATCTCCAAGTATTATTTTTGCTTGTAAAATAGGTCAATTCCTGTTTGAAACTATAAGTTCCAATCCCGGAATAAAACTGATAAACACCACCATCACCAAAAGTACTGTAACGACTGGCTATTAGAGATGTAGTAGAAATGAGTCTATCGTTAAAGGTATGTGACCATTTTAAATGCCCGGCCTGATTGCCCCAATTCGTAAGACCTGCTTCTGTGTAGGCAAAATCTTTTCCGTAATAGCCGGAGAAGGTCAGCCGGTTTTTATCGTTTATTTTCCACATTAATTTGGCATTGTAGTCATACCATCTTTCTTCGGGTTGAAAAAAAGTTAATCCACCCGTACCTTTTCCTCCTTTACCAACTCCCTTGCCATAGGGGTCATCAGAAGGATTACTGCTAATTTGATCAGACCAATAAGCAAAGCCCCAGCGGGTATCTCTCCCTGCAACAAATACAGAAAGCTTATCCTTGATTAAGGGAGCTTCTAATGAAAATTTTGAAGTAATAAGTCCCAGACTGATTTCCCCTGAACTCTTTTCAAAATTACCATCTGTCATCCGAACATCCAATACTGCAGAACTTCTGCCTCCAAATCGGGCCGGAATACCACCTTTGTAAACGGTCATTTCGTTTACTGCTGCTGAATTAAAAATAGAATACAATCCCCTTTGATGAGAAGCATAATAGAGAGGCATTTCATCCATCAATATCAGGTTTTGGTCCAATCCGCCACCTCTGACAATAAATCCTGCCCTACCTTCTGCCACGCTATTTATTCCGGGAAGCATTTGGATGGCTTTAAAAATATCTGTTTCACCCATCACAATGGGTATGCTTTCTATTTGCTTGATATCTAATTTTTCGATACTTACTTCTGTTGAAGTAACATTCTTGTCTGGCTTCTCTGCACTCACCACAACATTTTCTAATTGAATAGCCGAAGGAAACAATTCAACATTTAGTTTTATATTCTTTACAATATTCACTGTTTTGGCAACTTTTTCATAACCTATGAAACTAAAAGTTAGTTTGTGTTCCCCTTTTTTAAGTTTTATTGAGTAAACCCCTTTTTCGTTTGTAGTTGTACCATTTTTAGTGCTTTCTTCAAATATTGAAACACCTGGTAAAACTTCACCCGAAGTTGCATCTTTGACTATGCCACTTAATGCAAAATTGCTTTGTGCATTTGCATTTGTGGTCATCAGAAGTACGAAGCCAAAAATTACTATTCTTGAAATCTTTAAAATCATTTCTTCCAAATTAAATTTTACCATCATTTTCAATGCAAAAATAATTAACCGCATTTTGTATATGGAATTTTTCTAATTGAAACTGACAAAAAAAGGTTTGAAATGACTAATAATCGAGGTGAATTTTCAATTCGACAGTGAGAGGAAAAGAAGCATCCCGAAAGTATCCGGGACAAGTTGTGTGTGGAAGCGAAGGTTGCAGGGAAGGGCAGCAACACTCTTGCTTTGCGCGGTGGCATTTTCCTTATTTTTTTAAGGTAGCAAAAATTTTATTGCCATTGTGTCGCTGTTTTTTTTGGCTTGCTTGTAACTTCCTTATATCTTAAAAAGTCTTGGGAAATATCATTGGATTATTTCTGATGATTTCCAGATAATCAATATCTTTGATTAGTTTTAAAAACGTTGATATGTATTTTTGATCTTTAATGTTAATAGTTAGTTCCATAACTTATCCAATTATTTAATTAAAAAAGTATGGATTTATTTAATAGCTGCCGTTTGCCTATCTACTTCCGTAAAATCGGCGGTATAAATCAGCGACTCCACCTGACGCACCAAATCGCGCTTGTCCTGGCTGGGATTATACACATAGCCATCGATGGTAACCACGCGGTTTCGCGGCTCGTCCACCATGGTGTAATTTACAAAAGCACCGCCCATAAAATCGCCCTCGGTTTCCCACATACCGCGCAGCTCCACTGCAAAGCGACCATTGAAATCAAAACGCTTTTCGCCAGGAGGTTCTATCATCGAAGTTATCATATACGAGCCATCCGATGGGCCGGGTACATATTTTTTGGTAATCGAATCCCGTATCCCGATAATCCGGTCATAATTAAACGAAATGGTATCCTTATACGGATAAACATAAATCATGATGCCCTGACTAAAACGCTCTGCTTCGCGGCGCAACCATATAAAATCTTCAGTTTGGCTTGCAATATAAAAACTCTTGGGGATAAGCATATCTACATGATAATAATCCTGAAGCACGTTGGTGATATTAAAATCTTCGATTACACCATAAGCCAGATTTACGCGCCTCCGCTCGTTTGCATCGAAGAGCTCCAAAAAGGCTTCCTTGTTTTTATCAAATTCCTCATAGAAACTTTCCATCGTAGGAACGGTCATCTTAACCACGCGCTGCGGACTCGACCACAGATCCTCTTGCGTTTCCATAAGCGGGCGGTCGTATTTACTGTTTACATCCACGATAAACACGTTGTGGTGAATTTTGAGCATTTTCGAGAGATTATCTTCGGGGATGTGCGCCATATCGTACATGGCTTCGGGCTGCGGCAATCCGGGTACTTCCTGGGCAAAAAACTCTTTGATGGTCTGTCCCATTTTTCCCTTCCAATAGCCCTCCTCGTTGGTTACCACCATTATTTCGTTGGTACCGCCGGTTGAAGGCTGCAAGCCTTTGCGGTCGTTGGTGGTGCAGGCCGAAAAAAGCATTGCACCAAAAATAGCAAAGCTAAAAAGACAGATCAGACACATTTTGTTTTTCATCCTAAATTTGTTTTAGTTCAATAAAAATTAGCTCACCACAGCAAGCCGGAGCTTTTGTCCGGGTTTTATCTTGTTACTGTTGTGAAGCTTATTCAATGCTTTGAGTTGTTTAACGGTAACACCGTCGTATTGTTTTGCAATCTCCCACAGCGTGTCGCCACTTTTTACCGTGTGGTAGCGATATTTTACCTCGCCTGTTCCTGTTTTCACCACTTCAGTTTTGGCCTCTTCATTTTCCACCGGTTTATAAACAATGAGCTTTTGATTGGGATAAATGGTTGAATTTTTAAGATTATTCCAGTTGCGCAGATCTGTGGTCGAGCATTTGTATTTCTTAGCTATCAGCCCCAGGTTTTCGCCACTTTTTACCTGGTGATACGATTTCTCGCCATCGCGCTGCACGGGCAATGATTGCCGGCTTGTGGCATTGCCACCGGGGCTGGCATACACCGTAAGTTTTTGGCCGGGATAAATGGTGCTTCCCCGCAGGTTGTTCCATGCTTTAAGGTTCGACACCGAGGTATGATACCTCCGGGCAATATGCCCCAGGGTTTCGCCGCTGCGCACATAATGGATGTTACGGCTCTTGGCCTGTTCGATTTGTGCCAGTAGTTGGTCGCGAGCCACACCTTTCTCTGTTTTGTAAGCATATATTTCACTTTCGTGAGATACAAACTCACCAGCATATTCGCGGGGAAGTCGCAGCACATATACGTTATCGGCATCGGCAGGAATAACTCCGGTTTTAAATGAAGGATTCAAAAACTTAACATCGTTGTAGGGAATATTCAAAAATTCGGAAATCTGATCAAAAGAAAGAAGATCGTTTACATGCACGGTATCAATCCCGTTGTACAAAATTCCCGGATCCACCGCAAAAATATTGTGTTCGGCCGGATAGTTCATCATGTAATAAACGGCAATAAAAGCGGGCACATAGCCACGCGTTTCGCGGGGCAAGTATGGCCATATTGCCCAATAGCTTCTCAAACCTCCCGAACGGCGGATGGCCTTGTTCACGTTTCCTGCCCCCGAGTTGTAGGCCGCCAGTGCCAGCGACCAGTCGTTGTAGATGTCGTGCAAATCCCTGAGGTGCTGTGCAGCCGCGATGGTGGCCTTGTATGGGTCGTAGCGGTCGTCAACCATCGTGGAAACTTCCAGGCCATAAACCTTGCCTGTGCGATACATAAACTGCCATAGCCCCTTGGCTCCGGCATGCGAACCAGCCGTAGGAATCAATGCCGATTCAACCACCGCCAGATATTTAAGCTCCAGCGGCAAATCGTACTCATCGAGAATTTCCTCGAACATAGGGAAATAAATCTCCGACAAGCCCAGCAAACGACTGGACAAATCGTGTTTTTTGCCGGTATAAAGATCGATGAAGTTACGCACGGTTTTATTGTAAGTCAGCTCAAAGGGCGTGTGCCGATTTAGCTTTGCGATGCGGGCTTCGTAAACCGAATCAGCAAAGGTTGGAATTTCGTTTAGGCCGTAATGATAAATATTGAGTTTATCGCGGTCAGTAATAAAATCATCATCATTAAAAAATCGAATATTCACCAGGCTGTCCAAAACCCGGATGGCCGGCGATGAACTAACGATGTCTTCGGCAAGCTCACGGTCGTTGAGCCGCTGATTGGAATAGGTGAGCAGGGTATCCTGATAGCCAAAAGATTCGACATACGAAACGGTATCGTAAGCCAGGGCAGTATCGGCCACCGCTTGCTCGGGCACCAGCGTTTGCTCCGCGAGCATATCCTGCCGCTCTTCGCTGTCGTAAGTCAGGTCATCGTCCTGATACTGGTCAGCAACAACAGCATTTCCGGCAGTATCGACAGTTTTCGACTTTTGAAAAACATGGCAGGACGAAAGCCCAAAAAAGCCAAATAATAAAATGAGGAGTATGGTATTTAATCGTTGGATTTGCATAGTTAAATTTTGAATTAAGTACATTAACCATAGAAGCCAGAAAATATTATTTCGGCAAAATTAAATTATCCATCAGTTTTTTGCAAAGGGTTTTATTTTGGATTTTGAATTGTACGAAATACATGCCTTTTGGCAATTCAGAAATATCAACTGTTTTCTAAAAACGTGAACCCGAAACCTCTGCCATGTAAATTATTTTCTTTACTCTGATAAAATAGTTATACATATTTGCAAAACCTTTGCAAATATGTATAGCTTTGCCGAATGATAAAACGACATATTGCAGAAAAACTTCGTCAACTTGCCGGGAAATTTCTTGTAGTTACAGTAAGCGGCCCACGACAATCGGGGAAAACCACGCTCGTGAGAGCTGAATTTCCGGAACATCAATATGTGAACCTTGAAAATCCTGAGAAAAGATTACTTGCCAGCACTGATCCAAATGGTTTTTTAAAGAGCTTTAGCGGCAATGTAATTATCGATGAGATTCAGTATGTGCCAGAATTGTTGTCGTATATTCAGGAAATTGTTGACGACACCCAAAGGCCAGGACATTTTATTTTAACAGGATCACAAAGTTTGTTGATGCTCGAAAAAGTGAGCCAATCGCTTGCAGGCAGGACAGCACTAGTAAATCTTCTGCCGCTGAGTTATAATGAACTTCAAAATTCAGATTATGCTGATCCCAACATGAACTTTGAGTACTACCTTTTCCATGGTTTTTTTCCAGGGAAATACAAAATGGGTATCGATCCGGCTGATTTTTACCCGGCATATTTTGGAACTTACGTTCAGCGGGATGTGCGGCAAATAAAAAATATTGTAAACCTTGAGCTCTTTTCAAACTTTGTGCGGCTTTGTGCCGGACGGGTTGGCCAGGTTCTCGAGTTATCTTCAATCTCGGGCGATGCCGGGGTGAGCGTAAATACGGTGAAAGGATGGCTATCGGTTTTGCAGGCAGGGCACATCATTTTTTTGTTGCGACCCTACTACAAAAACCTGAACAAGCGATTGATAAAATCGCCAAAGCTTTTTTTTACGGATACGGGGCTCGCGGCATTCTTACTGGGCATCACCAAGCAAAAGCAAATTGAAAGTCATTACCTGAGAGGTGGATTGTTCGAGAACCTGATATTATTAGAAATGTTGAAAGACAGGTATAATAAAGGATTGCCCGAAAATATTTATTATTACCGCGACAATAACAAAAATGAAATTGATTTGATTATTGATGAAGGGGACAAGCTAAAGATTATAGAGATAAAATCGGGTCAAACATTTTCCACTTCGTTTTTAAAACCATTAAAATTTTGGGAACGAAACTTCCCCGATATCCCTTCAGAAACCATGCTTGTATATGGCGGAACGGTAAAACAAAAAATTGGCACCAGCCGTATTATACCCTGGAACGGCCTGGATGACATCAACGATTAAGTTGGATGGAAGTTAGCCCGCCCGATTGATACACAATATTCAGTTCTTTAGCACCGCCTTTTTTATGCTTGGTGAAGAAAAAAACAAGGGCAATGGCAAAAACTGCCACCGCCCTGATCGATAAAAAAAACCTAACGATATTGGATGCGGTGCATCACTAATCTTTCATCAGTTTTTTGCAAAGGGTTTTATTTTGGATTTTGAATTGTACGAAATACAAGCCTTTTGGCAATTCAGAAATATCAACGGATTTGTTGGAATTATTTAATTCCAATGTAAGCATCCTTTGCCCGTGAATATTCAGGATGTCGAGGTAGGCAGCATTTGCAGAACCCAAATCAATAAGCAAAACATCTTTGGCCGGATTGGGATAAATTCTGATGTCTGAAAACAAAACTACATGGATGGAAGTTAAGCTATGAATAGTGGATTTAAGGACTGCAAAAATTACCACGCCAGGCAGAACGGTGGCTGAACAGAAGGCCAGAAAATCCGTAATCGTCTGTACCGTTTTGTTTATTGGGTTCATCCCACCTGGTTTTGCACACCGAAAGAAAAACAATAGTGCTTTTTCAGAATTATTAATACTTTTGAAGGAAATAACTTTCTATCTGATTTAACCAGCTAAATATTTATTTAAATTAATAAATTATGAGATCAATTAAGATTGCTTCGCCTTTCATCATTTTTTTGTTTTTTATCTTCTCTAATACTTTTTCTCAAGGTACCTTATTTATAGAGTTAGCTGAAAAGGGCAATCAAATTGAGATTAAGGCAATCACGGACTCCGGGAAACATTCATTCATTGTTTATGATTCAGAGAAAGTATTTTCGAGCTGCAACAAGCTTGATAAAATTGTTAGCAAAACAAATTATGGGAGACCCCGGGTAATTAAAAAACTAAATAAAGAGATCGACTATTTAAGCGAAATTCTGATAGCACCAATTGAATCCCAGGTTGAAAATTGTGACCTCATAAACATAAAGATTACATTGTCTTCTGTAAGGATTCCTTTTGAATTTCTGAGGTTGAATGGGAGGTTCATTTATAAACAAAAACCAATTCTTTTCAGTTACGAAAAAACAAGTTTAGACCAGATTGAGAAACTTGATCTGCAGAAAGGATTTATTGTATGCGATTTAACTGCCGATCCTGAAAATGCCTGTGGAGCGATTCATGAGAAAAAAACTTCAGATTTTCACTATATCACAGACATTAACCTGGATACAATAAAAAACGCCAGGGATATGGACTTCATATTAATGAGTGTGCATGGAGGTATTTACCTCGATAGTTGCAAAAGCATTATTGTTGTAAATGATGAGATATTGTATCCATCAGCTTTTACCCAAAAAAACCTAAAACTTATTTATTTTGATTCCTGTCATTTGGGAAAGGGGAAAAATTTTGTCGATCAATTTCATACACTTAACGCCGAATATTATATAGGGCCGATAATTTCAAACGAAGCCGGTAATTCTTCCACAAAAACGATTTTGACTTTTTTTAAACACTTGGATAACAATAATCCATTGGAAAGTTTAATGAAAACCAAAAAAGAATTAATGGCATATTCAGATGATAATATTTTGGTTGAGTTGTGGTTTGCTGCGCCTTTTAGGTTGTATAAAATGAACTGATGGATACCTTCGCAATTATGAGGACTACTTTCAATTAACCCATTTTTGTGGCTTTTAGTTAAGAATATCTTTTTTACTAACCATTTTAACTTCTCCAAAGGTTTTGAGTTTTTCTTTGTCTATTTTCCTTGTATCCCCAACCAAACCAATTACCATTGGCCTGTCTTTTATATATTTATTATGAAAATCAACAATGTTTTCAAAATCTAGCTCTTTGTAACCCTGTATCCAACTTTGTCTTGGGTCGGTACTGTATCCCTGCCTGTACCACTTTTCTGCCCATTCCGAAATATTTCTGAAATCAGGTTTTTCCGAATTTATTTTCTGAATAATAGCCTGTTTTATTAATTCGGTTTTTTCATGCCTCTCCGGTGTACTATTGAGTAAGTCAAGCATTGTTCCGATTGCGTCTATGCTTTTATCTGCCTGTGTGCCAATATAGCTTACCAGGTAACCAGTTTCATCTTTGTAAAATGGTGGCACAAACATGCCACCTGTTGAATACGCAAGGGATCTCATTTCCCTGATCTCCTGGTACAACAGGGAGTGCATCCCGCCATCGAGAAACTCGTTATATGCATTCATATATGGAATATCGGCTTCTTCAACCGGGTCACTATTGTACAAAAAATAAATATTACTCCGGATTGGATTTTTATCATGATGAATAAAAATCATTGGTTCAGAATACTGCGTTAAAATGCGATCTTCTGGCGAGGTGCTTCTGACTCTGATTTTTTCAATATTCAAATGCTTACCTATTGACTTTTTAAGTTCATCCATGTTTTGAGTACCTGAATAATGGATAAACATTTCATATTGCAGTATTTTATCAAGGACATTTAACAATGTATCCGGTGATAGTTTCTTTACTTCTTTGGCTGATAAGCGGTTCAGATATCCCGATTTCCCGCCTAACTTGATGTACTCGTAAAGAGCCCTTGAGAGTTCGTATCCATCATTTTTTTCATATCTCTCATCGGATTTAGCCATCTGGTATAGCAGTTTTATTTTTTCAGTTTCAGGTAGAGGATGATAAAGTAGTTCACTGATCAACTCCAGAGATTGGTCTAAGTTTTTATCAAGCCCGCAAATTTCCATTGTAAAATAATCCTTGTCGCAAGAGGCATACCAGGTTGTGCCCAGTTTCTGTAGCTTTTGATTAAATGATGCATAATCATTATTTTCAGTTCCTATCAGTTGGATATATTCGGCAAGTTGTTTCAAAACAGGCAGATGATATGTCCCGATCCCTATTTTTATTTTGAGACTGAAGATGTCATTAACCGGGTTTTTGACCCTGAAAATATGGGTAAGCTCTGAGAGCTTGCTTATCTGAACATTTCCATCACCGGTTTTTTCTTCCCCAAATTCTATGAATTCCGGTTCTATTTCTATTACCGGCTTTTTACTCAATTCCTTTGCATATTCCGATTGCTCTTTTGTTTCGCCGGAAAGGACAGGGTTAAAAGGTGGTTTTTCGATCTTTTTCTTTTTGGGCAGTCCTGTCTTAGCATAAAAAGCCAGGTAATCATCGCCATAATATTTTAAGGCAGCAGCGACAATATCGTCTCTGTTGATTTTCTCTATCTGCTCTTTATAATCCAGTACTTCCTGCCAGTCCTGTTGATTTACAAATGACTGCACCATTATCCAGCCCCGGGTGATCTGGTCTTCAAAGAATTGCTGGTATTCAACAAGCATCTCGGTTTTAACGGCTTCGACAAATGCTTCATCAAAGTCACCCCTTTTTAATTTCTCAAGCTCATAAAGAACCAGTTCTTCTCCTTTTTTTATTGACTGGCCAATGATTTTTGGGTAAATAAATATAATTTCATCTCCGGCAAGTGTGTACCTGACCCCCTCAGCCTCTGCCCACATCAGTTTATTATCAGTTACGAGTCTATCCAGAAGGCCTGTTTTGGACTCATTGGTTAACATACGGTTAATTACATCCAAAACCGGCTCATCCTTGTGCCCGGATGGTACAGACCTAAAACCCAGTATCCCGAATTTGATAGGACTGAGCCTTTTCTTGAAAACCGTTCGGCCTTCAAAAGGATCAACCTTGTATTCCTCCGGGAATACCGGGATTTCCCCGCTTTTCCATTGTCCGAATTTTTCCTGGATAACTGGTTTTATTTCTTCACTGTTGAAATTGCCGCTTAACACAAGTGCCATATTATTGGCTACATAATAGGTGCGAAAGAACTTATCCATTTCGCTCATGGAGGGTTTTTTAAGGTGTTCGGGATAGCCGATCACCGGGACACCATAAGGATGACCAGGATACATTTGTTCCATAAACTTTTCAAAAGCAGCATCAATGCGGTCGTCCTGGTCCATATTGTACTCTTCGTAAATGGTTTCAAGTTCCGACTGAAAAAGCCTGTAAACAGGATTGATAAACCTGTGGCTGTAAACTTCCAGCCATTTTTCAATCTGGTTTGAAGGAACGATGTCATAATAGAAAATAGCATCATTGCCAGTCCCGGCATTCAAATCGGAGCTTCCCATTTCGCTCAGAATGGATTCAAGTTCGTTGGGTATTGCATATTCAGATGCCTTGATAGATAAGCGGTTGATCTCAGTTTGAATGATCAATTGATTTTCCGGATCATCAATTCCTGATAACTTATCGTAAAGGCTTGCAATGCTGTCAAGATATATTTTTTCAGATTTGTAATCGAGTGTACCAATCTTATCTGTCCCTTTAAACATGATATGCTCAAAATAGTGGGCAATACCGGTGGCATTGGCCGGATCCCTTTTACTGCCTCCTTTTACGGCCACACCTCCGAACACTTTTGGCAGGGTATGGTCTTCATTGAGGAACACAGTAAGGCCGTTGTCGAGGCTATAAACCTCCACTTTAAGCAGATTGTTAGATGATGGTTGGCCTGAGGCCTGAAAGCTTTCCAACAAGGAAAACATACAGAATAACACTGGGAAAAGAAAAAACTTTGTTTTCATAATATAGATGTTTTAATTTTTTTATAGTTTTTTTTTGTGTTAATATGAATATTATACAGATTGCATTTACGCATCAACGTTTTCGGCGTTTCGGCTTTTTTTGATATTTGCGAACATCGTTGTACGGATCACAAAAAACACAAGGTTTACAATTGAATGTTTTTGATAATGATATTTCAAATGACCCTGCAGGTTGCAGCCCGGATACAGAAGCATCGTAACTAAAAAGCATGCGCCAGCCCGAAACGTCAAGCCCAACCACTGGGATAATGACCCTATTCCAGCGATACCATAATCCACTGTAAAGACTTACATTATCATCATTAAGGGCATAGCTCAGGTCTGCTCCAAAAATGATTTCGTTATATTCCGGTGAACCCACCTGGCTATGATACCAAGTTTCTAAATTTAAAAACAGATTCCTCTCCACTTCCCCAAAAACACCGGCATGAAAATTCATTACCTGCTCTTTTCTGTTGTTGCCGAAGTCATAAAAGGTTTCTTTGGGCATATTGATATGATCCATGCTAGTGCCGATATGACACCTTAGTTCGTCCTTAATCTTAAAAGTAAAAATCATACCGGCACTCATGTCAAGATAGAAAAAGGATTCGGTGCTTAACGGATCAGTTGATGGCGACCCGGAAAAACCACTACCATTCCATTGGTCTTCAAAAACCAGTTTGTTAAAATCTACACTGCGATTTACAAATCCAATATTAATTCCTCCACTTAAAAACGTTGTATTCTCTTTGTTTAGCCCAAGGTTATAAACAGGAAGAAAACTGGCTTTAAAGTTTTGTAGGTTACCATCGCCTGCTGTTTGGTTATACACATATCCACCTAAACCAAACCAGTTCCTTTCATCATTATTTTCATCTTGTCCAATCCTGACATCTACCGAAACCATCTGTGTAACATACGGGGTGGTTATTGTTGCCCATTGATTACGATAATTGGAGGTTAACCTGATATCGCAATTTCCATATCTATATCCTGCAAAACATGGATTGATGAGCATAGGGCTGGAAGTGTATTGCGAAAAATAGGGATCCTGTGCAAAGGCTCCCATGCAAAAACCTACGCAAAAAATGATAGACCCAAGTTTTCGCATTACATCCATATTACAAGATTATCTTAGCAGGGTAATGTTACCCTGTTTCCTAACAACGGATCCTTCGATGCAAGTAGCTACAAGCGTATAAACGTACACCCCGATATCGAGTTTATGACCATTGAATGTGCCATCCCAGGCTTCATCCTTATCTGTAGAACTAAACACCTCAAGCCCTGTACTGTTGTATATTTTCAGTTCGATCGAATTAAAGTCGGAGCCAAGTATGTGAATTGTTTCATTTCTTCCATCACCATTGGGTGAAAAAGCAGTTGGTACAAATACATCGCAAGGCTCGCAGGCCCTAATTATGATGGTGTCAGAATCCTGGCAAATCTGATTGTCGGTTCTTACCCAGAAGACTTGATCATAATTTCTTGGTTCAACTGTTATGGCTTGGGTGGTTTCACCTGTTGACCATTCGTAAGTCCAGGGACACAAACTGCCACCATTGTCGGCATCGAGCACACTTGGGTGACAAGTATCATAGTCGGGTCCCAGATCAACTTCGGGCCGGGGATAAATTGTAACTGGCTGAAAAAAATCTTCGGAACCTCCGCCAACGTAATGAACTCTCAGTTGCACTTCAAAAACCCCATCTTTTGAAAATTGGTGAGTAGGTCTGAAGGCGGTTGAATTAGACCCCCCACCTGGAGGATCACCAAACCACCATTCCACGCTCTGGATATTGGTAATATCTGTAATTTCGAATTGTGTTTCATCGCCAAAACATATTCCTTCATAAGTAAACCACCTTTGCCTGAAAAAGGATTGAACGAAATTGGGTAATCCATCTTTGGATTTCCTATCCTTTAAATCGAAAGCAAAGTATGTAAAGTTGCAATTGGAAATGGAATCTGGTGTATTGATCATATCAAGATCAATAGGATCAGGTAAGTATGTATTCTTTTTAGATTTCGCAACATAAATCTTCCCATCGGGAGCAAGCTGAACTGCACCGTATAAAAATTGAGTACTGGACCCAACATTTTTTTTTGAAGCTTCAACCGGAATTGGTGTGCCGCCTCCAGCGGTCAGGTCGAACTGACTAACAAAATCTTTCCCGTCTTCATTCCATGAAACATAGAGCAGGTTACTATTGGGCGAAAACTCTATACCGTAAGGCTTTGGGATGTTATTGATAGCAAAACTGGGTCCAACTGTGTTTATAATTTTTCCGGTAGCTGGATCAAAATGACATATTTCTATCAGATTTAAACCCATTACAGCACAGGCTACACGCATGCCATCCGGCGAAAACTTAAGATATCCCAATAATTCGTTAGCGTGGCTGATTGGCCCTTGGGATTTTACTGGGTCACTTATTCCAGTGCTTGTGATTTCGTAACAAAGGTAGATGTTTGTACTGGCTTCATGTGCCATAATCCAGTAGTTGTTGTTATTACCAATAACTGCCGAAAGCTTTTCGGTAACTTTTGTATTATCTGGGGGAATTGGGTAAAGTGAGATGTTTTTCGTATCCCCTCTTATGCCACCAAGGCCCCCGTCGAGGGTCATATTAACAATGGAATATCTCAGGCCATTACTACCGTTTTCCGCGTCAACAGTAAAAAGATAATATTGACAAGTATTTCCGGGTTCAGGAACTATTATGGCTGACTGTGTTGAGGAGTTATGTCCCAATAAACCAGTACCATTTTGCATCACTTTAAATTCACGGTTCCAAACAATATTCCCATCCGTAAAAAACAACAACCGCCCGTGTGGATCAGAAATCGTTGCACAGCCCTCGAGCTGATCCATCACTTTGTTGGAGGTTTCTGCCTGCACAGGATCAACATTAAAGTTGATTCCGGCATATTCTCCAAAATACCAAATATTTCCCTCTTTTTGCGCGGAGAGATGTACGGTCAAACCAAAGCAAAAAACAGCAAGTAAAGCTATTTTAATGTGTCGTTTCATATCATTAATGATGAACAATTTTAAAAAGCCTCTGGGTATGATCTCCTGATACCTGAAGGATAAGGACACCCTTTGGCAAATTTGAAATATCTAACGATACCAGTTTCTGTGGCTGCCCGGAAAATACAATCTCTTCCTTTTTAAGCAAAGCTGATTGCATCGAATAGAGCAAAATATCAAGGTCTTCGCTGAATCCGTCAACGGAAATATTAACCTTGTCGGTGGCAGGATTGGGAAATATATTGATGATGGTTTTGCTGTCGAATTCTGCAATTGATCCACAAATTACAAAATGAACAGTTATGGTATCCTCAACATCGCAACCCGTAATTATCTCCTTAACTGTAACCCAAAAGTCAATCAGCGTATCCGCTCTACCTGGCGAGTTAACCGTTACAATAGAGTCCGGCGGTATATAATAGTAGGGACCACGCTCACTACCCCAAGTATATGTGTAATCAGCTGAATTACCTAAATCGGGAATGGCATTCAACTGGGGGCTCTGCGTATAGCAGATGGAAAAGTCATCCCCTAAATCAACTTCAAAAGCAGGAAAAAAATCAATTTCTACACTACCTGTCATATTTTGCGGACAGCCATTTTCAGCCTCAATTGTATATGTCCCTGCTTGATCAAACCATCCAAAACTCAGCGGATCCTGAATTCCTTCTAGTACCGGATTTAAACTCACTCCATTTTTCAGTAATTTGTAGTTTACTGTTGTATCAGAAAAAGCAAGTTTGATCTCAACACTATCACCTTCACAAATAGTATCACCTCCCAGCACTGTATAGACATTCGGTAAAGGATAAACAGAAACAAATTTCGAGGTGTCTGCAATGCAACCATCTATGGTTTCAATCTCTAAAGTTACCCAATAGTCTCCGTCCTCGCTATACGAATGAACCGGATTTTGTTGTGTTGAAAAGGTTCCATCGCCAAAAGACCATACCAATGAGTCAATTGTGCTCCCTGGTGCAATTGACTCATCAATAAAATAAGTGTCATTCCCAAAGCACACCGGATCAGCAGTAAAATCTGCTATGGGTGCAGGTAGTATTTCAATCGACTCTACAAGGGTATCTTCGCAACCATTGCTATTGGTTATTATTAAGCTTACATTGTAAATTCCAGGTGTGGAATAAGGGTGCCTTGGATGCTGAAGCGCGGAAACATCTCCATCACCAAAATCCCAATGCCAGTTAGTTATTGTGGATCCTCCGCTGGCAGATTCATCATAGAAATTGGTTGAGTCGCCCATGCAAAAATATTCAGAGCGAAATTGTGGCCTTGGCAGGGAGTCAACAAAAACGTCCCTTCTAAACACTGTGTCGGAGCAGAGATTTACATCCACTATTTTCAGGGTAACGTTTTGGATTCCGGGATTTGAAAAGGTATAATCAAGCGTGTTAATAGGAGCCTCTACCCGGATGGGGTCAGGGCTGCCATCATTCATGTACCAGAGCCAGTGGCTGACCTCCGTTTCCGGAATTAAGGAACTTGCTGTGAAGTGTGTAGGATTTCCAAAGCAGACCGTGTCGAAGGTGAAATATGCCATAGGCAAGGGAGCAACAAGAACACTGTCCGTAAATACATTGGAGCAACCTTTGGAACTTGTAACTGTGAGCGAAACTTCATACCACCCCAGCTCACCATAATTATGTGCTGGCGGATCTTCTCCGTTGAAAGTTAGGCTATCACCAAAATCCCACAGCCATTGATCAATCTGCGATCCGTTTCCTTCGGAAATATTATCAAAATATACGAAATTTCCAGTACAAAGGCTATTGAAGGTGAACTCGGCAATTGGGATGGAGTCGAGATCAATCCAAACGCTTTCGTAGGATTTGCAGTCATTAAGGTCGATAACTTCCAGTGTATAAGTAGTAGGAATCTGGGGAGAAGCAATGGGTTCTGCAATTGTAGGGTCACTCAATCCCTCTATGGGAGTCCAGGAATAGGAATAATCCGATGCCCCACCAGATACCTCAGTAACTAGTTGGAGCGAAGCGCCCTTACAAACCGAAGTGTCGGGAGTAACAGTAACGAATATCTCCGGATTTTCGGAGATGAAAACGCTGTCGTAAACTTGGCAGTCATTCCCATCCGTAAGCGTATCCACATACCAACCGGGAGCCAGCCCCTCAATGTAACTGCCCGGCATACCATTACTCCATGAATGTGTGTATTCAGGAGTTCCGCCTGAAGGAGTGGCTATTATCCATCCGTTTGTATCGCCAAAACATGCTATGCCGGATTCAAAGCTAACAGTAATGGGATCAGGTTGGATAATTTCGAAGGTATCTGTAGCAACAATCTGATTGTTATCAGTAACAACAACCGAATAAAAACCTGCGGACTGGTTTTCGATTTCATATCCAGTACTCTCATTTGACCAAAGTATTGTATATGGTTCTGTGCCGCCCGTAATGGCAATTTGAATATAGCCATCTTGCCCGCCAAAACAACTAACATGTTTTATTGAATCTAGAGTAATGATCAATGAATCGGGTTGGGTCAGTACCACCGTATCACAAGATACGCATCCATTGGTATCCACAATGCAATCGATGTAAACTCCGGCATAAAGGTCGGAGATAGTGGATGGATTGGGTTGACCTAACAAATAGGGTATATCCGGCGAAAGATACCAATTATGGGTATATGGAGGTGTTTCGCCAACTCCTGTCGCTGTAATTTCACCATCAGGAATGCCATTACCAGGTGGGAAAACTACAGAGTCAAAAAGAATAGATAGTGCAGGAGGGCGGGTAATTGAATCAGTTATGGGTACTGATTTACAATCGTTTTCATCCTCCACAACCAGCGTATAATCTCCGGGTGCGAGATCCTCGAAAATATTGTCAGACTGAAAACTACCAGGAATCCCACCCTCTATGGAATATTTATAATTTCCGGTACCTCCGGTAACAGTATCAAAAGAGATTTGTCCAATGTCGCCATACGAAAAACAATCAATATTGGTCACTGTGTAGCTTTGCAGGATAAGCTCTTCAGGCGCTGTAATATCAAAGAAAACAGTGTCTGTTGTACATTCTTCAGAATCCCTAACGATTAACCAGTATGTTCCGGCACACAAACCTTCAATTGTATCATTTGTTGTTCCATCAAACCATTCGTAGATATATGGTGGTGTTCCTCCTGTGGGAACAGCCCAGGCAGTGTCATTGCAATCTCCAAAGCACAAATTGCCGGAGTTATCTACGGTAAATTCCTGGAAGGATAAGGGGTTTTCAGGCTGGTAGATAGTAATGGTTTCCTCAACAACACAACCATTGGAATCTGTTACCGAAATGGTATAATCGCCGGCCCAAAGCTCTGTAATGGAAGTCCCGGTAGAATTGCTGCCCCAGTTAGGGGAAGTCCACAAATATTCATACGGCGGGTTGCCCCCTGTAGCTGTTACTGCTGCCCATGCTGTGCTGTCGCCAAAGCAAGCCACGCTGTCGTAGGTTACAGTAATTTCAAACTCCTGGATTGTAACCGAGTCTGTAACATCACAACCCAGAATATCCGTCACGGTGAGGGTATAAGCCCCAACCGGCACTCCCCAAATGGAATCGGTGCCCTGACCATTTACACCTGGCGGCTGCCACTGGTAAGTATAAGGTTGCAAACCACCGGTAACGGTAGCCTTCACCCAAGAGGAATCAGGATGGTCACAATTCGCATTTCCTGTGGTAAAAGTTATTTCCAACGAATCGTGCTGGAATACCTCAATCTCAAAGGAATGTTGACATTCTACCGAATCCGTAACGATTACTTCATAGATACCAATTGGTAATCCTGAAATTGTGCTATTTGTGGAATTGTTATACAACCAAAGATATTCGTAACTGCCATCTGAAAATGGTGTTCCTCCTGAAGGGATGATTGTTATTGCCCCATCGCTGAAACCATAGCATGTAACCGAATCAATAATGAAGGTGGCAGTGATTTCGGGGTAGTTAACTACCTCAATGGTTTCGCAAACTTCTGTGCCAATTCCGTCACTAACACAAACCGAGTATGCTCCTGGAGAAACGTTATCGATGCATGGAGTAGTTTCTCCGTTAGGACTCCACAAATACTGATAAGGCGGAAACCCTCCCTCGGCATTTGCACAGAGGGTGTCAGTTTGACCAGAACATACTGTATCGTAGGTTAGATTAACAGTGAGTGCATCAATTGTGATGCAGGTTTCCAACTCGCATCCCAGGGAGTCGAAAATTGTAAGACAATGTTCGCCAGGCAACAGATCACAAACAGAGGCAGTAGTTTCTCCAGTATTATCCCACAAATATGTATAGGGTGTTCCGGCTCCTCCAGAAGGAACAATTGCAATGCAATAAGTAGTTGGAAAGCCTGGTACAGCAGTTACAATGTCCGTGTATTCGATGGGAGGATTTACATCAGGAACTACAGTGTTAGTTGAAATCAGACAACCTAGGTTGTCCAAAATCTGAACAGTGTAATTTCCTCCTTTTACTGTGTAGGTAATTAAATCCGGGAATACATATGGTATGGGAATGGTATCATAAATGGTCTCAAGTGTGCCGTTATTAATAATTTGTAGATAATAGGGTGGGCTACCTCCCCAAACGCTCACATTGATTATCCCTGAACTGTCGCCATGGCATGGAACTTCAACAGGATCAGCAATTAACAACAATTGTGGATTTTGGGTCATTACAACATCAACGGGTTCTGATATGCAACCGAACTCATCGCGCACTATCACAGTATGGAGTCCCAAACCCACGCCCACGAAATGGGGATTATTAACCTGGTACGAAGTACCGTTGTTGCGGGAATATTCCAAATCGCCGGTGCCCCCTTGTGCATAAACGATGATTTGGCCACTGTCTGAAGGATTGAAGCATGGGCTCGGGATTACAATTACACTGTCGATAATTACTGGATCAGGGCCGCAAACATCTACATCAAATTCATAAATACACCCGTAGCCATCTTCAATTCTAAATGAGTATTGCTGTTTGGATAAATCGGTAAAAGTGCTGTCATTGCCATTTGATTGCCAACCTGCTTCAAATTTATAAAACGTGTAGGGTTCTGTACCACCGATGGCAGGGATAATAACCTGGCCATTGGTAGAATAGCTGCAAGGCGAAACACAGATAATATCAACGCCAGGAGTAAGGACTTCAGTGCCAAGAGGAATATATGCATCAATTATCCAATTGGTATTATTGCCCGAATCTACCGACCGGAAGGCATTGTTTTTAATGAGCGGAGGTGCATTGACGTTTTCGGCTGTAATCCCCTGCAATTTTACATAATCAATATCAAAGGGAGCATTGGATTTTATGGTGGCCGAGGCGATATCGGATGTAGAGGTGATGACGGCATGCTCACAAAAATGACCAGAAAGCAACACAATGGAATCGCGAATAGTCTGAGTATGGTTTTCTGCGAGTGATAAGGTATCCCGGAAATTGGGAGAACCAAAACAATCATCCGATACAAAATGTCTATTCATGTGGATTTGTGTGAATTCATTTCCCCCACTTAATACATTGCCATTTGCCAGAAAACGACAAGTGTCAATATTATTTGTAGCTCCCACAATGTAACCGTTTCTGTTATACTCAAGCAACTCGAAAACCTGGTTATTATCACCTTCAAGCATTCCATCATCGACTGGACGACAATCGGGATTGTTGATACAATCACAAGCACCTGGATGGGTTGAAAACAATAAATTCTGATACTGCGAATCATTGGAATAAGCACGACCCTCCTTATAAATTTCTACATCATTAAAATCGCATCCATCAACTTCGAGTGTGCCATCAGCCATAAAAAGCACATCGCGAAAGGAATCTGCCTCAGCTATCACTTTGCCATTACCCTGGAAAACAATATCAGGAAAATTAAGGGCAGTCAATGAATCTTCTTTATCGGTTTTTAGCGACGAGAGCTCACCATTCGAGTCCAAAAATAAAAACTCCGACCCTCCATTCGAAGTAATGGTTAGCGTGTTACTTTCATTGTTGATATTGCAGCTATAATTTGAATTAAAGCCAGTTACATCAGCCAATCTAATTGTAATTTGTGATGAGCCCAAATCCATTGAACGGATGTTTTCGGTATTTACAGGGTTTGAATTAAAACGATAACAAGTTATTGGATTGCTATTGGTTACTAAGTGGCCTTTGTTAATTGAAATCGGCCCCTCTACATTTAAAGCATCCTCAAGATGCAAATAACCATCATCACCTTCAGAATCAAAAAACACTGCATATGGAATTGGATGTCCAGCGGTTTCAATTGTGACAATTTTGTCGGCGGCTTTAAAGTAGGTTGCCTGAGCATTATCGACAGTCATTTCTGGTACAAATTTCAAAGAACCATAAATATATAGTGATTGAATGCCTATCAATTCAGGATTGTTTGTTACTCCACTCCAATCCATATCATTACATTCACAATGTACTCCAAAAACACCTTCCAAAATTACCTTTTGATTTGGGTTGTCAAATGAGTTTTCATTAAAAATCACACTGTCAAGTTTTGTAGGAGGAGTTAGGTACGGATTACCATTAATATCTACCCAGTTCGTTGAAGGGTTTGCATTCCATTCACCCGTACCACCAACCCAATAATAATCTTGCTGGGCCTGCACAGCGGAATTAACAATGAATGTTCCAATAATTAGTAATAGAAATAGATTTTTTGTTTTCATAATGTGCCTTTCATATTCTTTTTTTAATTTTTGTGTGTAAAGATAGTAACTATTAATCAAGCAGATAATAAAAATTCATAATATAATATGTCGCTTTATTACAAAAAAGCAGTGCTTTTATTCCCAAACCATTCTTATGTTAGCTATGCTCCATAAACTGCCCCATTGTTTTTTAATCACTGGCATTACCATTGATAATAGCGTAAGTTACAAGAATCAAATCTTTATTTACTTGCCCGAAAGCCAGGCTAATGATAAGCAAGCCCGAAATGATAAGATTTAGATTTTTCATAATTTCTCGTTTTTAATGTTTTTAAAATGTTTTATTTTAATGCGAAGCATTTGATAGAATATCGAAGGATTATTGGAAATGCAAGCAAGATACCACAGGTTTTTTTGAACATTCCTAATACTCCATTAAAACGCTTCATGTGTTTTTACATGGCTCGAATTATTTAGTTAGGATGCAAGTGGCAGCTTTTGGGGCGTTATCAGCAAAACTGGCAGAATGAATTTTATATTCAAAAAATGTACTTCCATCTTCATCTATCATCTCACCGGATAATTTTTTATCGGATGTAAAATGAAGCAAAATCATATCGACTGCATCATTCCCGGCAATTTGTTTAATTTGCTCCTTTGTGATTTTGTAAAAACAACCAATATTATAAATGGTGCCTATTGGTGTCTTTCCTTTAAAGTTTCCACAAGGGAATAGCGAAAGTGGTTCATTGCCATCAAATACCAGATCAAGTGAATTATTTTCGCGTATTTCAAATTTTGAACTGTACCCTTTCTGCAGTAAAAAAAACAAATAGAAATCCTCTCCTGATTTTACAAAGCTTGCATAAGCTTTATTTACCGGTAATGATTTGTCGAATAGTACTTTTGGCTTTGTAGCAATATCGACCTTTATGGAGCAATCTTCTGATTTTGCAAATTTGGCATATTTTTTAATGCTTTTAAATTTACATTGTGCAGTTGAAATGTTGCAAATTATAAGACCTGCACAAAACAATAATACTGTTACTTTTTTCATAATTTTAATTTTTAATTATATTGATACATAAAAATTCCATCCCGTGAAGATCCGATCCAAACTCGCCCCTGGCTGTCTTCAAATATTATAGAATAAAAACTTTGATTGTTGTCGTGTGAATTATCAAAAATTTCTAAATCCTCTGGTGATGTGATTTTTGCAATAAATGATCTATTATCGGCAAACCTAATCTTTTGAGGGTTTCCGGATGTTAACCATAAATTACCCTTTAAATCAAAATGGATGTCACGAATTATTGTTTGCTTGGATTTAAATATTTCATTTTTTGGCAAATAAAGTTCAAAGTCTAATCCATTGTATTTTAGCAGGAACACGTGAGTGTTTTTATATGGACTGTCCCGCTCCACCTTTCCTGTGTTATAACTGATAAAGTATATGCTTTTATTATCAAATGCAACATTTCCAAAACTATACTCAAAAGGTATCTCCAGCTTCTCGAAAGGTAATTCTGATAAGACACCATTTTTCATGAAGCCAATAAAATCTCCAGAAGTGATAAATATGGAACTATCCTGCATGAATTGGAATTTAGGAAATATGTATATGCCATCATAAATCGACCAACCACAAGGTAGTTCGTAATCAAATTCTTTAAAAGTATTATTGCTGAAACAAGAAACGGTAAAGACCAAATCCTTTTTTTCCTTGAAAGTCCTGAAATACCAACTAGTATTTTGTTTATCGTTTCCAGCAAACCTGAAATTTTTATAGTCAGTCTCAGTAATTTTTACAAATTCTTCATCAACAAATTGATAAATCCCTTCTTTTGAGTAAACATGTCCTTTTGAAAAATAGGTCCATTCATCGTAAAAATTAATTTCCTCCAGATATCTTTTAAAGTTATCTTTTTCATAAAGCAATAAACCTTTACTGGTTTCTACCCATGTTCTGTTCATCGTATCTCGTGTAATCGAATAAATGAATGTTTTTCGAGGGATTTCAAATTCTTTATCAATTGATTTTTTTGTAAGGTTCTTCCATGTAGCTCCATCATAAGTGAACATCCCATTATCTGTATAACAAGATATGATATTATTGTTTTCGCATTGCAGCTTAGTGAATTTTTGTTTATTGACTTCTTTGTTGTCTTTAAAATAGAGCCATTCACCTTTGGGTGTATAGACGCACAAATGACCCTTGTCTGTCATTGTGCCATTCATTTTAACTTCGATTGATCCCGAAATAATCCAAATGTTCCCAAAACCATCTTCTTCAATATCTAAAATTTGCCCGCCCCTTAATTGTTTTTTTTCTCCGTTCATTATCATATTCCCTTGCGGAAAGACGAAACTAGTCATGACAAGAATCTGGATAATAATCATTATTGCAAATTTTTTCATTTCTTTTGGTGTTAAAAGTTAAGTGTTAGGCCTACACAGTAATAATCTTTATAAACTGCCGGATAAATCATTAGAGATGCTGCGCTACTATTCTTTCGAACGTACATTCGCTTCCATTTGGGTGTTAAAGCACCAATGCCTGCTCCAATCGCTCCACATCCTCCTACTATCAAAACAATGCGCAAACCCAGGTTGTCTCTGAATTCAAGATTTGGATTACCATATACATCTCCAACTGCAAATAGAACAGCTAATGCTCCCACCCCGGCTCCATACAATCCGAATGACAGTGCTTTGGTTCCATCCTTTACGGAGAAGTATCTGACCTGATCAACTGATAGTTCTTCGGTGGCTTGCGATGTTCTATTCACAAATGAAATGGTTGAATCGTTAACTTGCTTCAATGAGCCAACCTTTATTGTTTTATAATTCTTTTTGTAAATTTTTGCAATTGAGTATTGCTTATCGGGATTCAGGTACTTTTTTTGCCCGGATACCGATAATGAAATAATTGCAAAAACCAGTGTAACTGCTAAATAAGCTGTGAGTTTTTTCATGATGATCTTCTATTATTAATAATTTCTATTATATACAAATGTGGATGTCCGAATTGGAACGATGATGCAAAATATTTTTTATTAGCTGTCATTTCTATTTGGATTGAATCAAAACTTCACCCCAATCAAAAACCTGAAACAGTTGGCTTTCATCTTATATGATTCATCGCTGCTCAATAAATCATCCGTGTCGTTAACACTGCCAAACACCGTTTCCATACCCACCGAAAGTGCTCTCCACCTGAATCCGCTACCTATGGCATGGGTTACGCCTACGCCTTCCCAGGTGTCGCTGTGCTTTCCATGTTGGCCACCCCAACTGCTTTCCCATGTTTCCATATTGATGATGACGGTTGGCCGGAGGTTGTAATACAGGTCGATGGCCATTTCGCTGTTTAGGGCATAAGTAGCAATGGGTCCAATCTCCAGGAAAGAAGCATCGATGGTTGCCCTGGATTCGTCATCATAGGATTTTGCTGCAGCGGAAAAATCGAACCAGTTTACCATAATGCCAAAGCCCAATTTTTCCATCGGGCTAATGTACCACTGGCTCCCCATTTGCAAGCCATAAGTAATTCCATACTTATACTCGCTATCTACCGGCTTGTAAGTTCCATACTCTTTGGATGGGATTCCGTATTGAACTTTGATGCTAAAGCCCTTGCTCAGGGTTCGGTTTTTGGGAGTAGGCGGGGCATCCTGGGCACTAACGTTAATAAATGTACCCATCGCAAAAATCAGCACGAATAGCAAAGCTGCTTTTTTCGTGCCTGATGTTTTTTCATTTTTCGCTGATGTGCGAGTTTTTGTCCTCATGTTTCTTTCTCCTTTTGTTAGGTTTAAAAAATTATTACTTTTGACATTCTGTTGCTGTGTTCATATTATAGCATCGAAGGCCGACAGAAAAAGTAAACATGCCTTACCCATTCGTTCTTAAAATTGTTCCCTATGAAAGCCTTGAAAAGCCCCCTCTTCATGTTTTGCATTGCTGTCATATCAATACATACAGCAGTATTTGCACAAGATCTGTTCGACTACGAAAAAGAGTGCGAAAAAATTGACTCCTACATTTTTTTGGGTGATTATGATGGTGGGATAGCATACCTGAAACAAAAAGTTACGGGGTATGAAAACTTTGAAACTCCCCCCGATTCCAATTATAGTTTTTTCGTCTTGGAGTTGGCTAAAATGTATTATTATAACAGTGATTTCAGCTTGGCCGAAAAAGGAATGCTCCAATCCTGTGCGCTTGATAAAAAGCTGAAAGGAGAAGAAAGCAACGATTACCTTGCTTCGCTGGGAACTATAACCCTTTTGTACACCGAAATGGGCTTGTACGAAAAAGCTGGAGAATGTGCTTCCAAAGCAGCATCAATTTATGACCGGAAGGAAATAATTACGGATAGCATCAATTATGCGTTTTTCCTAAACAGTTATGGTTCGCACTTTATGACAACAGGGAATTTGTCGATGGTCGAAAAATACTACATTAAATCAAAACAAATTAACGACCTGCTATTAGAAGAATATCACCCCGAAAAAGCACCAATATTGCACAATCTCGCCGCAATGTATAGGGAAATGGGGGAATACGATAAGGCGGAAAAGTTTTTTCAGGAAGTCAGAGCCATGGATTCGAAAAATTATGGAGAGCAACATGTCTATGTTGCCACCGATTTGAATAGCCTGGCAACGGTTTACACACTAACCGGAAATTTGCAAAAGGCGGAAAAGCAATTGCTGAAAGCCAAATCAATTTATGAAAATAATGATGATAAAACGCTGGGCTATGTTTATGTGTTGGTCAACCTGGCCGAAGTTTCATTGCGCAGAGGCGATTTAAATCAGGCAGAATTACTTTGTAGCAAGGGTCTGTCCATCGCCGATACATTGGTTGCTACCAGCCATGATATTCATATTTCGCTAATGAGACGATTGGCAAAAATACATCTCGAAAAAAAGGAATACGAACAGGCATTGTCAATTTTGGCAGAATCCAACCAAACCCTAAAAAATACAAATCCCGACCACATTAATCTGGTGGCTCAGTTACGCCTGATGGGCGATGTTTATCTGGCAATACATAATTATGATTCGGCGGAAGCGCAATACAGAGCATCACTCCGAATTGCCGACTTGTATTATGATAAAAGCCATAAGAATTATATCAACTCACTAAATTCGCTGGCGGAAGTGCTTTCGATGCAAGGCCGAGAAGAGGAAGCTGAACAACTGTTCGTGGAGTCGATGGAATTATTTATCGGGAATATTTATCAGAATTTTGATTTCCTTTCATCCAACGAAAAGCAAAAATACCTGGCTACTTTTCAGGAGAATATTGCCCGTTTCAATGCTTTTGCCCTGGATTATTGCAATCAGGATGAAAATATTACGGGCCTTATGTTTGATTACAACTTATTTTTGAAGGGATTGATTTTGACTTCCTCAAAAAAAATGAAGGCATTTGGGCTGGCTGATACAGCCAATAATGGTTTCAGGGAAAAGTACAACGAATGGATAAACACCAAAGAATACCTTGCCAATATTTACACATTAACAAAAGGTGAAATCGAAAAACGTGGGATAAACCGGGATTCGATTGAAGGCCATGCAAACATACTCGAAAAAGAACTGACGCAGCAATCGGCGGTATTTGCAAAGCAGCATAACCGGAAAAGATACACCTGGCAGGAATTTCAATCGGCATTAGAAAAAGATGAAGCCTTTGTTCAGATTGTGCGTTTACAGAATCAGGATTCGATAAAATATGCCGCCCTTGTGGTTTCGGGCCGTAAGGATGAAAACCCGCAAATGCTTGTATTGAATAATGGCGAATATCTGGAAAATGAACAATACGAGCAGTACATCCAAAATATTTACCGGGGCTACAATTCTTCAAGTATCCGCTATGATGACACCGCTGCTTATTTGAACTATTGGGCAAAAATTGAGCAGGCTGTAAAAGATAAAGAAACTGTTTACCTGCTGCCAGATGGTGTTTACAACAAAATTAATGTCGCGGCTTTACTTTGTGAAAACAGAGAGTATGTTTACGAAAATCATCAGCTCGTGCTGCTAAGTTGCGCAAACGATTTTATGGAGCAAACCGAAATTAAAGCTCCTACAAATATGATGGCCGTGCTGATCGGTGCTCCTGATTTTTCGATCAGCCAGCAAAGTAATTCGACTACGGCAGCAAACAATAGCCCAACAAAGCTGCGATCGGATAAGCTAAGTGCCTTGCCCATGTCGGCCTACGAGCTGCGCTACATCGACAGCCTTTTGACCGACCTTAACTGGCAAACCCAATTGTATATCGCCGAAAATGCTACCGAAGAAATAATAAAAACCGTGGACAATCCCGGGATACTGCATATTTCTACCCACGGCTTTTTTAACGGCCGGAATCCGCTATCTGAAAAAAAACGCGATAGCCGATCCCTTGACCATGATTTTGCATTGCCAATCAATCCGCTTTTCTGCTCCGGGCTTTATCTGGCCAATGCCAACAAGAGCTTATCCGAAAGAAACAACATAAACGATATTTCGCAGGATGGAATACTAACGGCTTATGAGGTGAGCAACTTGAACCTGAATTCCACAAAACTGGTGGTGCTAAGTGCCTGCGAAAGCGGGCTGGGCGAAATCATTCCGGGTGAGGGTGTTTTCGGTCTGCAGCGGGCTTTTAAGTATGCCGGTGCCGAAAACATCATTATGAGCCTGTGGAAGGTTGACGACCGGGCCACGCAATTGTTTATGCGCAAGTTTTACACCCACTGGCTTTCGGGCGATAGCAAAACAGAGGCCTTCGATAAGAGCATTCAGTTTTTGAGGTTCAATACGCTGGATTACCGACATCCGGCATACTGGGGTGGCTTTGTGCTTTTGGGCAAAGAACAAGTTAAGGATAAACCAAGGGGATTTTGGGTATTTGCATTTTCAGCAATGGTGGTGGTTTTGTTGGTGTTGATGGTTAAGAAAAATAATGGATTAAAACCTGGCGGGTTTCGATCTGAAAAGTGATTTCACCAGCTAAAAAACCACAAAACGAACTTTGTATTACTTGGAGTCTGTGTAACTATTAATACAAAACTCATATCAAAGAATACCAATAAGGCCAATTTGTTTTACCTTTGTGTAGTTAGTTGATTTGCAAATAGTAAAATAAAGTATTATGAAAATCATAAACCCTCTTTACTACAAAGCCTTTAAATACCTGATGGAAAACACCAGGTATGCCCGCAAAGTATTGTCGGTAATCATATCCAATCCCGGTCTATTTTTATCCTGAATGTTTACTTTTTAAACCTAAAAACGACATTAAAATGGATGACGCAAGCAGATTATTAAACGGAATAAAAACGAATGATGCAGTAATTTGGAATGAGTTGTACAGCGATTTGATGCCGGTGGCTATTGGTTTTGTTACGAAAAATTCGGGCAGCCCGGATGATGCAAAAGACCTGCTTCAGGATGCGCTATTAAAGATTTTGTTGAAATGCCGAAAAGGATACCGGCATGAAAACATCAAGGCTATTATTGTTAGACGGTTAAAATGGGATTGGATTGCAATGCTGAGATCGAACAAAAAAAAGAAGGGTCAGGAAATTGAGATTGAAACACCTCAGGCAACACCCGATTTCAAATATGCTGATGATGAGACCGTATCGAAATTAAAGATTAACATCAAAAAACGTTTTAAGCTGTCAGGAAATTATTTTAAAAAATTAAAAACGAAATGCTGCACAGAAGACTTTTTGGACTATGATAATTTAAACGAGATACAGAAAAAGATGATTAAGGCTCTATTGGAAATGGAAAAAAGCAATCCGGCATGTAAAAAATTGCTCATGCTAAGCGAGTTTTTGCCGCTCAGGGATACGGCAGTTATTGCCAGCGAAATGGGCTACATTACCGAGGAAACCGAAGCAGGAATAAAAAAGGGGAAAGACACATTGAAAACACGAAAAGCATATTGTTTGAACCTGTTTCGGCAATATTTTAACAAGTAGAAACTTTAATAAAATGATACACGAAAACGACATCGAACTCATCGAAAAATACCTGTCAGGCGAGCTGACTAAGGAAGAGGAGATTATTTTTAACAAGAAAAACGCTGGCAACTACGAATTTTCGGAAGAAGTACAATTTAGAGAAAATTTAAAAGTAGCCGCTGAACGGCTCGTTAGTGCCGAATTTAAAGCCACGTTTGATAATATCCATGCTCATCACGTCAATAAAAAAAGAAGAACGAAGCAGATTTATCTGTACAGCATAATTTCGATTTCGGCTGCAGCCCTGGTATTGCTGTTTTTCCTGCTTGGCAACCCATTGAGTGAAAGCCACAAACTGGAAAATTATATTGCCGATGCCGGAGGAATCACTACTTTGTCTATTCCAAATATTTCTGATGTCAGCCTCAAATCACCCGAAAATGCCGGGCATAGTTCTTATGCTGAGTTACAGGTGTCTTTTATCGGAAACAAAGATTATCGCAACATGCACGACCAATACTTTTTCAATGAAGAAGTTTTGTATTTGTTTCAGCAATCCACCGACACAATAAACCTTTTTTATACGCTCGAAGGCGAAGGAGATCGCGTGTATTATTTGTGCCGAAACAAGCACTTGTTTCGTATCGAGCAGTTAGAAGAAAACACCTTGTTTTATTTACAGCCTGTAAGCGATATTGAGATGGGAAATTATTGCCGATAGAAGTCAGGGCTTGGCTTTGCGGATAGTCAGGGTTTCACTCCAAGTGAAGCCCTGACCGAAAAACCCCCTACTTAATCACCACCTCATCGGCGAAAATCCAGCAGGCATTGCCGGCCCCCTTGTGCCAGTCGGGGCATATCCCTTTGTTTTTGCCCAACACTTTTATGTAGCGGGCATTTACCGGACTGAACAATAAACGGAAATCGTGGATGTGGGCACCCCATTCGTTTTCGGCTACCGGACTTTTTACCATACCCAGCTTTCTAAAAGTCTTCCCATCCGTTGAGTAGGAATACTCCACATATTCGGGCATAAAAATCCAGGCATTGATGTCCTGGAAAAATCCGGTGCTTAGTTCGCGAATGGTTTTTGCCTTGCCCAAATCGATTACCGCTTCCAGGTCGTTCTCCTGGTAGCCCTGCCAGGCACCGGTTCTGAAATCGTTGCCGCCCCGCTGATAGTCAATCAAAGCCAGATCGCCGCCGGCATTGTACTGGTTGGCATAAGGATACTTAACACTTACCGAGCGTCCCGCTTCTATTTTCAGAAAACTTGCATCAATGGGATAGCTTTCCTTTTTGCCAGGATTTTGGGCTTTTGCCCACAATTTTGTATCCTTATCGATAAGGTATGGCGCATCGGAATACTTCAGCGTATCGCTTACAGAATCGCTGGTGTAAACAATGACTGCCTCCGGGTCGATACATTTAAGGATGATTTCCTGCTGGTCGAAAAATACTTTGTTGCCCGAGGCGACAAAGGGCACCGGGGTGATTGGATGATCCGTGATTTCCGAAACTGGAAGTTCACCATCGCCTGTTCCCCAGTTTTTGTTGGGCGATTTTCCCATTACAAATTTCAGATAGCCGCCGTTTTTTATTTGGTCGTGGGTTAAAAACGACTTTGGCCACAGCTTTCCGTTGTACGATGCCGTTTGGATATAATGATGATCCGGCGATTGATTTTCAGCTTCGATGGTCATTTCCTTTCCGTTTTCGAGATGGACGATTACCTTGTTAAAAATCGGGCTGCCGATGGCATAGATGTTCGAGGCCGGGGTAACGGGATAGAATCCCAGGGCACTCATGACGTACCATGCCGACATCTGCCCGCAGTCTTCGTTTCCACACAGCCCGTCGGGGGCAGCGGTATAAAGTTCCTGCATCACCTGGCGGCTAAGCTCCTGAGCTTTCCAGGGCTGTCCGCAATAATTGTAGAGATAGGCCGTGTGATGGCTGGGCTCGTTGCCGTGGGCATATTGCCCGATAAGTCCGGTGATGTCCGATTGGTTTCTTCCCGAGGTTTTTTCGCGAGCCGAAAACAGCATGTCGAGCCGCTGTGCAAGACTGTCGGCTCCGCCCATCAATTGCATCAGTCCCGAAACGTCCTGAGGAACATAGTAGCCGTATTGCCAGGCATTGGCCTCGGTGAAGTTGAAGTTTACTTCCCAGGGGTCGAAGGGGCTAAACCAGCTCTCGTTGAGCTTGGCACGCATAAATTTGGTCTCGGGGTCGAAAACATTTTTGTAGTTCTGGGCGCGTTCGACAAAGGTTTGATACTCGTCTTCCTTGCCCATCGCCTGCGCCATCTGCGCTATGCACCAGTCATCGTAAGCATATTCGAGGGTTTTCGAAACCGATTCCGATTCTTTATCCGAGGGGATGTAGCCCTTCTCTTTGTACCATTCCAAACCAAAATGATCCTGCATGGCACTTTCGATGCAGGCTTCCAGGGCAAGTGCCGTATCGTAATCTTTGATTCCTTTCATGTAGGCATCGGCGATAACGGGCACAGCATGGTAGCCTATCATGCAATTGGTTTCGTTGGCAGCCAGCTCCCACACCGGAAGCAAACCGCCCTGCTGGTATTGCCTGAGCATGGTTTTGATAAAATCATTGCTGCGCTTTTGGTCGATGATGGTGAGCAGCGGGTGCGCCGCACGGTAGGTATCCCAAAGCGAAAATACCGTATAATAATCGTAGCCCTTGGCCTGGTGTATTTTATTGTCGTGGCCGCGATATTCGCCATTAACATCGCTGTACAAGTTGGGATTGAGCATGGCATGATAAAGTGCGGTATAAAAAATGGTTTTTTGCTCATCTTTATTACTGTCCACCACTTCGATTTTGCCCAGCTCATCGTTCCACAGCTTGTTGGCCTTTCTTTTTATCTTGTTAAAATTCCATCCCGGGATTTCCTCTTCCCTATTCAGCTTTGCATTTTGGGCACTCACCGCCGAAATACCCACTTTCACCAGCACTTCTTCGTCAGCTTCAGTATCAAACGAAAGCCAGGTTTTCAGGCTTTGTCCTTCCACCTTTACCGAGAGCAGTTTTTCCTGGCCATCTACCTCAAAGCCATATCTTTTAAAAGGCTTCGAGAACTTGGCATTAAAAAATACATACTGATTATCGGCCCAGCCATCGGTTTGACGCAAGCCCTGTATTTCATTGTCGCTCACTATTTCGCACCACAGACCCAGTATTTCATCGCTGGTAACGCCTTCGCTAAGGTCAACAATAATATTGGCCTGGTCGGTTTCGGGAAAGGTATATTTATGCAGGCCGGCTCGCGGGGTGGCGGTAAGCTCCACCTTGATATTGTAATCCGAAAGCAAAACCTGGTAATAACCCGCCGCAGCACTTTCGTTTTGGTGGCTGAATCGCGAGCGGTAGCCCGTTTCCGGATTAGCCTCGGTGCCTAGCACAAGCTGCACCTCTCCGGTGGTAGGCATAAAACGGATGTCGCCATAATCGCCCACGCCGGTTCCGCTCAGGTGGGTGTGGCTGAAGCCCATGATGGTACTGTCGGAATAATGATAGCCCGAGCAGCCGTCCCAGCTATCCTTGCGCGTGTCGGGACTTAGCTGCACCATGCCAAAAGGCGTGGCTGCTCCCGGATACACATGGCCGTGGGCATCGGTGCCAATCAGGGGATCGACATAACGCGAATACTTATCATTTTTCCCGGTGCAGCTTATCAGAAACTGCGCTGCCAGAATAATTAGGATGATGCTGATGTTTTTCATTGATATATTGTTTCGTGTTTTTTTGTTTTAAAATTATCCCAAAAATTAATTTCCAGACGCACGTCATTGCGTCTCTATATTTCCAGACGCACGTCCCCCGATAATTCGGGGCAGGCTGTGCGTTTCTCCATTTCCAGACGCACGTCCGTCTCTATATTTCCAGACGCACGTCCGTCTCTATATTTCCAGACGCACGTCCGTCTCTATATTTCCAGACGCACGTCCGTGCGTCTCTAAATGCCCAAAACCATTAACGAATAACAATTAACTAATTACCATCACTCCCTCATCGCGCTTCCCGCATCCGTCAGCGTATTTTCGCTATCTTTAAACACTGCATAATTAAATCCCGGGCGCAGGCACCAGGCACCGGTTTCGCCTTTTTTGTTAATGGCGATGTAGCCCACCTGCTGGTTGTCGAGATTAATATTGCCCTTCACAATTCTTCGCACCGCTTCTTCGCAGGCGGCCTGCGGGCTAAGGCCGTTACGCATCAGCTCCACCACCAGAAAGCTACCCAGGGTGCGCATCACCAACTCGCCGTTTCCGGTGGCAGCAGCTCCGCCTACCTCGTTATCCACAAAAAGCCCTGCACCAATAATGGGTGAATCGCCCACACGCCCGTGCATTTTAAAAGCCATGCCGCTGGTGGTACAGGCTCCGGCCATATCGCCCCGGCTGTCGATGGCTACCATGCCGATGGTATCGTGATTCTCGATATTGGGAACGGGCTTGTATTCGCTGTTTATAAGCCATTTTTCCCATTTCTTCCTGGCCTCATCGGTGAGCAGGTTTTCTTTTTCAAAACCATTGTCGAGGGCAAACTGCAGGGCACCTTCGCCTACCAGCATCACGTGGGGGGTTTTTTCCATCACCAGACGAGCCACCGAAATGGGATGGACAATATTTTGCAAAAAGGCCACCGAGCCGCAATTTCCATTTTCGTCGATGATGCAGGCATCCAGAGTTACAACTCCTTCGCGGTCGGGCAGGCCGCCAAGCCCCACGCTTTGATTTTCGGGGTCGGCCTCTGTAACTTTTACTCCGGCCTCCACAGCATCCAGGGCACGCCCGCCGTTTTGCAAAATCTGCATGGCTGCAACATTGGCTGCCAGGCCATGCTGCCAGGTGGAAATTACGATGGGCAGACCAGCCTTGCCATTATTATCCTGAGGAAGTGCGGCGAACGACTGTTTGAAGATTGCGTTTCCTACCATTAGCCCCGAGGCGGTGAGTGCGGTTTTTTTGATAAAGTTTCGTCGGTTGACCATCAATTTAGTTTTTGGCAAATACGGCTTGCTGCCACTCACTTGCGGGAAATATCTTGGTGATTTATATGTATTCATTACTAATCATTTTTCAAGATGACTGCAAACCGGCTGTGAACAATGATTTGCTTTTGACACCTATGGTTTAATTAATTGTATTTTTCCTTTTATTAATCACATCATCGCATCTAAAAATATTCTGGCTCCAATTAAGTAAATCTTTATTTAACCAATCAATTCCTTCCACAATTTCATTCCTATAGTTCGTTAATGCAGGAATACTCCATGTCACTGATTCATGATGAAAAATTCGATTTCTCAATTTTCTCACTCCATTAAATTTTGAACTCATGGCTTTTCTTTGGCGAATTTTTTTTGGACAGTTTGGGAAAGCGAGCCGGATATTTTTCCAAAGTGTCTTTTCAAACTTTGCATCAAGTAATGAAGTCCAGAATCCAAATGAAAGCTCAGATACAATCTTTCCTGGTGAGATTATCTTTTTTTCACGTAGGATACTGCTTCTTGCTTCTGATACACTATCTATTTGAAATCTATATACTATTTTAATAAAAGCTGGATTATCGTACCAACTGTCATCATTAAACTTTCTTTTCAATTGAAAATCAATGCTATTTCTAAGACCGATTTCTAAAATGGCTAATAAAGGATAAAATGACTCTGAAATCTCAATATTCGATTTGTAATGTGTAATTGCTTTTTCAAAGTTTCCTGAATGATGTTTTAAATAAGGAGCCAGTCTCTCGGGGGAAATTATTTGTTCTATTGCTTTGTTTTCCATTTTTTGCTTATCTTTGCACTGTCGTCCCGGTGATTCCTCTCCCAGTATTTATGCTGGTGATGAAGCCGGGTTTTTTGTTTTTATTACCTCTCTCCAAAGATAACATTCAATTTTATATTCCGGTCAGTTTTTCTGTTGATTTGCCGTACTTGCTATTGGTGTCAACTCTGAATATCAATTAATAGTCTGAAATTACTCCTGTTTTGATATTTAAAATTTTGATCAATGCTGCCGGATTTATCAAAATTTGCAAACCCCGCACGCCTGCGCTAATGCTAATTTGCTGGTGTTTTAATGCGCGCTCATCCACAAAGGTCGGGAAGTTCTTTTTCATCCCCAGCGGAGAAACGCCACCACGGATGTAGCCTGTTAAGGGCAGCAATTCCTTTTGAGCAATCATCAGGCACTTTTTGTTGCCGCTCAATTTAGCCAGGGCCTTCAAATCTACCTCAGCGTTGCCCGGAATAATAGCTACGATATTTCCCGAAGAATCGCCACGTAAGACCAAGGTTTTAAAAACAGTCTCTACCGGTTTCCCCACTTTTTGGGCTACGGTTTCGGCAGAGAGATCGTTTTCATCCACCACATATTCCATAAGCTGGTAATCCACTTTGTGCTGATCGAGGATGCGGACGGCGTTGGTCTTTTTCATTTTTAGATGGCCACGAATTCACGAATAAGTCTTATTCCTCTCCGTAGCATTTCTATGATTATTAATATTCAAATTAAAAACTAAGCCAGGCTTTTGGATAATTTAGTATTGAAAAACGCAAGTCCGATGATGTAAATGATGCAAACCATCGGTACCAAAAATCCAGCAATCAGGCCGGCATAGTCGGAAACCAGGCCGGTAAGCGGTGGGATAAAAGCACCACCAACAATGGCCGTAACCATAAGCCCCGAAAGCTCGTTGGTACGGGCGGGATTATGCTCGATGGCTATCGAGAAAATTAGCGGGAAGATATTGGCGAAGCCAAAACCAACCAGGATGATGCCGGCAAAAACAATAGTCATGTTGCCGAACAAAAGCATGAGGATGCCCAAAACAGCGAGGATGGTGGTCAATTTCAAAAAGGTGTTGGCAGCCATTACCCTAAGGATGGCCGAACCCACCAAACGACCCAAAAAGATGGGAAGGAAAAATAGTGCCCAACTAAGCCAAAGGCCAAGTTCGTTGATACCAAAGGCTTCTCTCATCAAAATGGGAACCTGCGAACTCATCGAAACTTCAGCTCCCACGTAAAGGAAGATTCCAAAAACCATGAGAAAAACATAGCCGTTGCCCAGAAGTTTGATAGAACTCTTGAAGGAAGCTGGTGTGGATTCCGGGTCTTTTATCTCGACGATTTTAGTGGAGCGTGTCCACAAAAAAGTTATCAAAATCAAAAAGGCATAAATCGGGAAAAGGATGCTCCAATCCATATCAAAATAAGCCACAACAAAAGGCGGCAGTAAAAACCCCAGCGATGAACCGATGGCTTTTACTGACTGACCCAGGGAGAGGTAGCTCGAATATTTTCCGGCAGGTACCACATCGCGCATAATAGGGTTGCCGGCCACCTGAAGTATGGTAGCTCCTGCTCCCAATAGAAATACTGCGATTAAAAGCATGTAAAACTTCAAATTTGAATCGGCATCCAAAACGACTTTTGGACCATACATGCCATTAAAAATTGGAACCATAAGTCCGACAAAGGCAACGAACAAGCCCAGGAGGAGGACATATTTTTTGCTCCTGCGATCTTGAAATATGCCCAGTGGGATCGACAAAATACCAAACATGATGAAGCCGCTAAAGGTGATTAGCTGAGCCACAAAGTTGCTGAGTTGAAAGGTTTCCTTGGCCAGGCTTACCAGCGGCCCCACGGCATCGCCAAAACCCATACAAAGGAAAGCCAGGAAAATGGGTAATGCGCTGAGTGTAGTTTTGTTTTGATTCATAAAATTTTTTGATTAGTAAATTTATAGCTTATGGTAGTGTTGCTTCGATGAGCACGGGAATATGATCGGAGGGATAGATCCCGTCCCAGTTGTCGCCAAGGGCAGCATGAAAATTCACTTGCACTTTTTTATTCACAAATATGTAATCGATGATTTTGCCGGGAATGCCAATAAAGTCCCAGCCCACCCAGGTAAAGCTCGGGCCGTAATGGCTGTGCTCGGCTCTGGCGTTGGCATCAAACATTTCGATAGACCCGCTGTTGTAAATCACGTTGTTGTACGGTTTGCTTCCCGGGCGGTCGTTGAAATCGCCGGTAAGTATCACGGGCAAATTTTCGCATTGGCGGTTTATCCGCTCCATGATGAGCCTTGAGCCGTTGTCGCGGGCATCCTGGCTGGCATGATCCAGGTGGGTGTTAAAAACATAAAAATCTTTGCCTGAACTGAGGTCTCTCAATTTTACCCAGGTCGCAATTCGCGGCAGGGTGGCAAACCATCCGGTGCTTCCTGCCACTTCGGGGGTTTCCGAAAGCCAGAAACTGCCACTATCAAGAACCTTAAAGCGGCTTTTCTTGAAAAAGATCGGACAAAACTCCCCCCTTTGCTTCCCGTCATCGCGACCCAGGCCATAATAGTCGAAATCCGGAAAGGCGGTTTCGAGATATTCTATTTGGTTGAGGAGTGCTTCCTGTAGGCAGAAAATGTCGGCCTGATGAAATTGCAAGAGGTCGGCAACCCTTTCCTTGCGGTTGTTCCACACGTTTTCGCGGTCGGCGGGATTGTCGAAACGAATGTTGTAAGTTACCACGCGCAAGGGGTAATCAATTTTGAGCAAGCCCTGAGCCGGAGCTTTCGGGGTGATGGCAAAAAGCATAAAAATGAAAATTGCTAAGCTGTACTTTTTCATCGTTATCGGCATTTGTGATAAAGATATGGATTAAGTGCAAAAATAGAACTTTTGCAACAGGGTAAGAGGGGGAGTGAAAAAAAGACAGGCCTTTTAAAAAAGAAAATGGTGGAATAAATAAAAAGTGCTATTTTGCAGCTTCTTTTCTTGTCAGGATATTCACGTTATATACTTGTGTGTATGAAAAACTACAAAGAAATTGCAGATGAAATTATACGCAACGCAGTGATTTCGGGAGCTGTGTTTAGCCAATTCGACCAGGAGCAAACCGATGCGATTGTTAAAAAAGTTTTTGAGGCCGGTTTTAACAGCCGTATAAAACTGGCAAAAATGGCTGCCGAAGAAACCGGGCTTGGCGTGTGGCAGCACAAGGTAATTAAAAATGTGGTGGGTACTTACCTCGTTTACGAAAGTATTAAAAACGAAAAAACGGCAGGGGTCATTGCTGTGGATCACAACACTGGCATGGTGGAGATCGCTCAACCCATCGGTCCTGTTTTTGGAATTATACCCGTTACCAATCCCACCTCAACAGTAATGTTTAAAATATTGATTACGCTCAAATCGCGCAATCCAATCATTATATCCCCACCACGAAAAGCTCCGAATTGCTGCGGTGAAGCCGTTAGAATTTGCTATGAAGCCGCCATTGCCGCAGGTGCTCCCGAAGATTGCATCCAAATATTGCCCGAAACAAACCGGGACCTCACCCACGAGTTTATGGTACATCCCAAAACGGCACTCATTCTGGCCACAGGCGGCACCGGGCTGGTACATGCTGCGTATAGCTCGGGCAATCCCGCTTTGGGCGTTGGCCCCGGAAACGTGCCCGTGTTTATCGATAAAAGTGCTGATATCCCTTTTGCTGTCGAGAGTATCATCAGCTCGAAGACTTTTGATAACGGCACTATTTGCGCCAGCGAACAAGCCATTGTTTGCGAAAAGGCTATTGCCGCGCCCCTGGTTTCTGAACTGGAAAAACAAGGTTGTTATTATTTGAGCGATGAGCAAATCGAGAAACTGGAAAAAGTTGTTTTTAATAAAGAAAAAGGGACAATGAGTGGCGATATCGTTGGGAAATCTGTTGACTTTATTGCTTCCCTGGCCGGGATATCTGTACCTGCGGGCACTAAAATATTAATAGCTCCTCAAAAAAATATTGGAAAGGATTTTCCGCTCTCACAAGAGATACTTGCACCCATCCTTGCTTTTTATAAGGCCAGCAATTACCATTCGGCCATCAAGCTTTGCATCGACCTGAACTACCTTGGCGGAATAGGCCACACGGCCTGCATATATGCCAACGATGAAAAACGAATACTGGATTATTCCAAGCTGATGAATGCCGGGCGGGTTCTGGTAAACACCCCCTCGGCACAGGGTGCTGTGGGTGGCATTTATAACAATCTTCACACCTCGCTCACCCTTGGCTGTGGCAGTGGTGGTAAAAACATTACTACCGAAAACGTAAGCGCGCATCATCTGATAAATATTCAGCGCGTGTGCAGACGTACTAAAAATGAAAAATGGTTCGCTTTTGATGAGATGAAATTTTTCGATGACTCCTTAAGCACCGACCAAATTATTTCGGATTATAACAAGAACTACTAATAAATTTATACTATGGCCGAATATATTTATAATCAAAATGATCATACCCTAAGCTGCAAATTTGCCGGAAACCTAAACACGGATCGCTCTTTAACACTTCAACCCGAAATCGAAGAACAAATCACTGTGCGTTTCATCGCGCAAAGCGATATAAGGCTCAAGGTGATTTTTGATTTTGCCTCTGTTGATTTTGTTACTTCCGCCTTTATCAGGCTGTGTGTGCTTTATGTTAAAAAAGTGGGCAGGGAGCACTTTTCCATTATCAACTCCAATCCCTTTATAAAAAAGACCTTCAAAATTGCCGGGCTTGATGACGAGTTAAACCTTTCGTAATGCCGCATTTTCGGGTTAAAATGCTGGTGTAAGGCAGAGCCGAAATCGTTAATAAATATCACTACTGTCCGGTTAAAAGATTTAGAATTGCATAGACCCCTTTGCCTGTGGAACCGTTACGAGGTATTGAAAATTTGAGGGTAGCTTTTTTACTACAATACTAAATCGCCAACGGTGAATTCCGCATAGCACCTGCCTGAATGCTCATGTAGGTAGGAATAAATTATTGTAGGTTAATTGTTTAATATCTCGATTTACGGCTAAGCCCTTAGTTTTCATCTTTCTTTAATCCATCGCATCAAAAAAATGCACCATCCCGCTTTTCGCATCCAGCACAAAAATGCGATCATTGGAGTTAACGGCCAGGTCGAGGTGGTCGGTGCCAGGCTCGAAATTATCGGGACCAGCTACCATACAGCGGTAGTCGCCATTGGGTAGGTGGATTTTTACCCGCTCGATGCCCTTTTCGCTGGTAACAAACGAGCCATTGCTAAGCAAGGCAATATTTCCGGGATTGCAACATCCGCTAAAGCCCTCGTTCTGCATCGACGTATTTGCCCAACTTGAAAACAAGGCTCCCTCTTTGTTGAAAGCCAGCAACTCGTGTTTCCCCGGATTAACCACCCATAGCTGCCCTTCGCGACCCATGGCCACATCGAAGTGCGGGCTGGGAATAACAAAACCCTGAAAGCCACCTTCAGCATTTTTTTCGCCAATCCGGTTTATCAGCTCTCCATTTTTATTAAAATGATAAACGATCTTTTTTCCGGCATCAGCCACAAACACCGATTCGCCATCCAGGGCAATACTGCTTAGCCAGGCCTCTTTACCCGAAGCATTCCAGGAGTGCGATAGGATGCCGGAAGTATCGTAAACCAGTATTCTGTTTTTGCTTCCAAGATAAATCCGATCCTCATCATCGATGGCTATGCACAAGGCCTGCCCGGGGATGGGAAAGGCCGCAAGTGCATTTTTATCTGCATCAAAAATCGCCACCTGATCTTCGCCGGCAATATAAATCCGATCATTCTTATCGAGGGCAATCGCTTTGGCGTTTTTGATTTCAGGATGGAATTGCCCGGCTTTACGGTAACACAACTCGTCAGGATTAACGGCTTTAAATTCCTCAATTCGATATTCGTAGGGATTTCCTCCTGATTGATCTTTATAATAAAAATCCCAGACCATCAGGCCGATAGCAGCCAGAAGCAGAATCACGGTAAGAAGGATGACTTGTTTTTGTTTCATTATAGTTTTATTTTTTTCGCATATCGAGGCAGACCATTTTTTTGGAGTCGCGCATCAGCAGGTAGCCATCGGCAATAGCAATGGGAGCCCAGGCATCGTGGCCTTCGATGATACGCCGCTTGTCCAGAATCTGAAATCCATTTTTGCTTATCCGTGCAATATTCAGCGTACCATCATCATCCAGAATAAAACATTTGCCATCGGCATAAATGTAAGGCCCAAGTCCGAAGCGTTCAGTTTTGCTGCTCGACCACACAAATTTCGTCAAATCATCGGGATGACAGCACACAAAACGGTTGCGCAAATTACCGGCATCCTTGGGCAAAATACCATAAACCATATCATCGATAACAAGCGGCGTTTGCTGCTCGCTGGCCAGGCCGTCCTTGGGTTTGTACTGGTACAAAAGGTCGATGGAAAAGCCATCGCCCGCTTTGCTAATTTGAAACATGGCCGCGCCTGCGCCATAGCCTGCGGTGATAAACAATTTGTTTTCGGGTAGGGCGATGGGCGAGGGTGCCAGCACCGAAGGCGCAAAAGCCGTACTTGTCCACAGCACCTCGCCCAAATCATCAGCCTCGGCAGAAATCCCACAGATACCGCCAACGGCGGCATACACATACATATTTTTCCCGGCCAGGCGTAGCGGCATAATGCTCGAATGCGACATTTGCCAGCCGCCGGGATTTGGACTTTGCCAAAGGATTTCTCCGGTAGCACAATCCACGCCCATAAGCAGGATCTTGCCTCCGGGTGCAAGCACGGCTACATTATCATCGATGAGCGGGCACTGCCCGGTGTACCAAAACGGGATTTCGGCACCGTAATCTTTTACCAGATCCATAGCCCATATCAAATCACCACTTATCCGGTCGCAGCACATTACGTGACCACGTGGCCCGAGGGTGAGCACATATTTTTGGTTGACGGCAGGCACGGTGCGCGACATGCCATGATTACGCTTGATGTGAACCCGGTAGCTCCGATCCCAAAGAGGCTCGCCCGTGGGAAGAGCAAAGCAACGCAGGACATCGGCTTTTTTCGCTTCATCGTAATCCAAAATATAAACGCGCCCCTGAACTATTACCGGGGCAGCATGTCCTTCGCCCAGGTCGGTTTCCCAAAGTATTTTGGGCTTTTCGTTAGCCCAGCCATCAATAAGCGGAATTTGCTCTTTATTAATATTATCGAAATCGGCACCACGAAAGCGTGGCCAGGTGCCGACGAGTTCGGAATCGAAATCATTGTAAAAATTAAAATCTTCGCCGATGTTTACCAGCTCATTATCGCCCTGATCTTTGGCAGGCCGATTGTCGAGGCCGGGAAATCTGGCCGTAAAATCATCCGTCGGATTGTAAGCCAACCAATAGCCCAGAGCCGCGATGGCCACTGCTGAGATGAACAACAAAAGTATTTTATCAGTTTTTGCTTTGAGCATGATGTTAACGATCAACGAGGAGGCAGCGTGGTAGTCCGAATTGCGTTTTAATCGGAAGCTACATTATACACCATGAGCGAATTGCCATGGCGGATGTACATTTTTTTGCCGGCAAATACCGGGAAGGCCCAATGTTGATTGCTGCCATGGGGAACTCTGAACACACTTTTCTCGACAATTTTACCTTTGTCAGGCTCGGCGAGCATTATCTTACCATCTTCGCCATAGAGGTAAAGCATACCATCGGCAGCGGTGATGTTTCCTTTTTTTATCATGTTTTCGCCATAAACCGTTTCACCGGTTTCCCAGTCCAGGCCATACCATTTTAAACCCTGATCGGCAGGCCCGTACACGAAGCCATCCATCACCACAAAACTACCCATGCGGCCATCGATATTGGTTTCGCGCCAAAGCTCCTCTACGCTATTTCCGTCATCGGAAAGCTGCAAAGCCACGCCGCCCTGACCATAGCCACTTACGCAATATACCCTGCCATCGGCGTAGTAGGGCGTATTGGCGTGTACCGACCACTGGTTGGGCTGGGGATGCGACCACAATAATTTCCCACTCTCGGCATCCAAGGCCAGAATAGATTCAGCGGTTTGGGTAAGCAAAATATCGCGGCCTTGGTGCTTGATAACATTAGGCGAGCAATAAGCACTTAGTTCGCCCTTGCCCTTGCTGGTCCAAATCATTTCGCCGCTGTCCTTGTCGAGAGCAATCACATTGTGTTCTTCGCCGCCCGGAGTGCAAAATATTTTATTGTCGAGAAAGGCCAGGTTTTCGGTCATCCCCCACTTTATGTTTCGGGCTCCGTATTTTTCGATCAAATCCACTTCCCAAATCACGGAACCATCTTTTGGGTTCATACTGAGAATTTTTCCCATGCCGCTTATCATGTACAATTTATTATCGTAAAAAAGCGGTGTGGTACGAGAGCCTTCGTAGCTTTCGGTCCATTCCTTGCCGTAGGAGGATTTCCAAAGCAAATTTCCGCTGTGGTCGAGGGCGTAAACAAAACCTTCGTCGCCATCGGCACCCGAGGTATAAATGGCATCATCGGTAAGGGCAACGGAGCTATAGCCATCGCCAAGATCATCAAAATGCCAGAGCAATTCGGGGCCATCGGCGGGCCAGGATTTTAAAAGTCCGGTTTCGGGATAAATGCCATTGCGCTCGGGGCCGCGCCATTGCCAGGCTTCCTGAGCCGTCAAAACAAAAGTAAAAAGCAGCGCTACAAGTGTGAGTGTGAAATTCTTCATCATCGATTGATATTTTCTTTATTAATATTTCAAAGTCCAATAATAAACGAAATCGGCTTAACAATCATCTTTTTACCTGGAATTTAGTTTTAGTCAAAATAAGAAAGTTGGCTTGTGGGTTTTTTAGCAAATAAAAACAAGCCCAGTCATTTCCCAAATTAATGAACCTTTCTGGCCAGGCGTGTACAAGGAATATATTTTAAATTTAGCACAGCATGAATATACAAATCCAGCGACGGCTCCTCGGCGGGGCAACATTTATCATTTCTCTCACAGTTTATTTACTCACCATCGAGCCTTCGGCCAGTTTTTGGGATTGCAGCGAGTTTATCGCCTGCGCCTATAAACTGGAAGTTGGTCATGCCCCCGGCGCTCCGGTTTACATGTTGTTGGGCAGGCTGTTTGGCTTGTTTGCCGGAGGAAATACACAACATGTTGCGTTGGCGATTAATGCCCTTTCTGCATTTGCGAGCGCACTTACGGTGATGTTACTCTTCCATATTATTTATTGGTTTTCGATAAAATTGTTTGCGAAAATTAATTCGGAAACATCCGCGCAAACAAAGCATTTTATTGCCATGGTGGCCGCGTTAACCGGTTCCTTAGCTTATGCCTTTACCGACAGCTTTTGGTTTTCGGCGGTCGAGGCGGAGGTTTATGCCCTGTCATCGCTGTTTTCGGCACTGGTGTTTTGGTGTATTATAAAATACGAGCAAGAACCTAAAGGCTGGAGCGAAAACCGATGGCTGGTATTGATTTTCTTTTTGTTGGGATTATCGGTGGGAATACACCTCTTGAATTTACTGGCCTTGCCAGCGATGGCTTTGGTAGTTTATTTTAAGCATTACAAGCATACAACTAAAAAAATGCTGGTTGCTGTTGGCTTATCTGCAGTTATGATTGTGGTTTTTATTTACGGAATCATCCCGGGTGTGGTAAAATCAGCGGCATATGTTGATCTGGCTTTCGTTAATAGTTTTAAACTGCCGGTTTATTCGGGGGCTTTGGCCTTTATTTTTTTGCTGATTGCCGGAATTGTTTTATCGATTCGTTTTGCAACTAAAACTAAAAAATACCTTTTGCGCTTTGGGCTGTTGCTGTTTTCGTTTTGGCTGATCGGATATTCTTCTTTTGCTGTTTTGGTAATTCGCTCGGCCGATAATCCCTTTGTTGACATTAACAATGTGGAAAATGTGTTTGCCCTGGTGGATTATTTAAACCGGGAGCAATACCCGCAAAGACCTCTGATTTACGGCAACAATTACAACTCACCAATTACAGCTTCCAGCAAGCGATTTACCTATAAACTTTATAACCAAAAGTATTTTAAAGACGAATTAAATCCAGCTTATGAATACGATGATAAAACCCTGAGTTTGTTTCCGCGCATGGCCAGTTTGGAGGCGCGTCACGCCGAGGCCTACCGCCAATGGGTGGATATAAAAGGCCGAAGCGTGAATGTTCCCGGAGCCGATGGAAACACGAAAACCCTGGTTGTTCCTACCTTTGCCGACAATTTCCGGTTCTTCGTCAAGTATCAGGTGGGATATATGTACCTGCGTTATTTTATGTGGAATTTCGCCGGAAGACAAAACGATAGCCAGGGTTATGGGGATAAGTTTTCAGGAAACTGGATTTCGGGCATTCCCCTCCTCGACAACTGGCGTTTGGGAAATCAAGACCAAATTTCCGATGATCTCAAAAATGATAAAACCCGAAACAGATATTTCCTTATTCCCCTGCTTGTTGGAATTATTGGTTTGCTATTTCATTTAAAACACGACAAGCAAAATTTTTGGGTAGCCTTTGCCTTGTTTTTCTTTACTGGCCCGGCCATTGTAATTTATCTCAACGAAGTGCCCATTACTCCCCGCGAGCGCGATTATGTGCATGTAGGCTCGTTTATGGTTTTTGCAATTTGGATAGGTCTGGGCGCGGCGGCAATGATGCTGGTTTGGTTGAAATATGTAAAAAATAAGTTCTTGACCTGGATTTCGCCAGCTCTCTTGCTTGTAATTGTTCCCGGATTGTTGATAAGCGAAAATTGGGACGACCACAACCGGTCGGGCAGGTATGCCGCCCGCGATTTTGGGAAAAACATGCTCAGTTCCTGCGCCCCAAACGCCATACTTTTTACCACCGCCGACAACGACACCTACCCGATTTGGTATTTGCAGCAGGTCGAAAACTACCGGCCCGATGTACGTCAGGTACTGGCCACCTTTTTGCCTATGGGCTGGTACAGCAATCAGTTAAACTATAATTATCCGGGCTGTGGAAGTATTCCGATTTCGTTTGCCGATGAGGAATTGCTGATGAAAACCAATCAATACTTTCCGGTAATGCCCCGCATCGACAGCTCGATAGATGTGAAAGACCTGGTGCAGTTTATCAAAAATCCCGATCAACGCACCCAGGTGCAAACCAACGATGGGGAGGTGCTGAATTTTATCCCGGGCAAAAAATTCTCACTCGCCGTGGATGCCGGGAATTTTTTGGCACAAAGCGATTATTTAGCAATGGATCTAAACGATGTTCCTTCAAAAATAAATTTCTCCATCAGCAAAAACTACCTGACTCGCGATGAGCTTTTGCTTTTGGATATCCTGGCCAACAACAACTGGAAACGCCCGGTTTATACCATTTACCCCTCGCTGTTTAGCGAAATTGGCCTGGCGGATTATTTGCACCGCGAGGGCATGGTATTTCGTTTGCTCCCGTACAAAAACTCGAATACTCTACATGACCGAAAAACCTTTGCCCTTCATCAGTTCGAGCTTCTTAGCCATAACTTTGCCTGGGGAAATATTTTCGACCCGGAGGTATTTATCGATCACACCACAAAGCAAATGGTTGCGGCTTTCCGGTTCAGGCAAATGTTTGCCGAGGTGGTTAACAAATTAATTAGGGTAGGTGAGAACGAAAAAGCGGAGATTTTGATTGATCTGGCGCAAAGCATTTTTCCTGATCGCAAAATTCCGTACGATTATTTTTCGGCAGATTTTGCCCGGGCATATTACCAAATTGACGCAACTAAAAAGGCGGATTTACTGGTTGAGGATATTTATAGATCGGCAAGCGAAAACCTGGATTATTACCTGCAGGGAAAATCTCCAAACCGAAACACCATGAACAATGAAGCACAGTTGCAGGCCTATTTGATGCAGGAGATGATTCGCATTAGCGGGAAATACAACAAGGATTTGGAGGGGAGATTACGGGAGAATTTTGAAAGGACTTTTTAAAAATTATTGTTTGTAAATATGGCCGTGAGGTTTTATTCATCTATTGTGCCAAATTCATGGATTGATTCAGCAACTCGACATTGAAGCTGATTTTGGCGTTCAATGCCTTGAATACTTTAATAATTGTTTCAAATCGTGCATCGGTGAGATTGTTTTCAATTTTGGAAATTTGAGCTTTTTGAACACCGACCAGTTAACCGAGTTGTCCTTGAGTAAGATTACGTTCCTTTCTGGCCTGTTTTATTGCCTGTCCAATCAAATCAAGTCTAAGCTCATTTTCATAGTTTTCTCTTTTTTCAGTTCCTCTTTTCCCAAGATATTTGTCTTTAACTTCATCAAAAGTGAATGTTTTCATAGTGCCTGATTTTTTTCGTTAAAATACTCAGACCTCCTGACCTGTGCTTGATTTCCAGATAGTTTAGGAGCCTTTGCTCGC
>CAZGAO010000013.1:0-76593 GCA_964523795.1 uncultured Lentimicrobiaceae bacterium | reverse complement strand
CATTACAATTTTAGTGCTGAATGTCAGGTTGTTATAAAATGCAAGTTGGGTTATGGTGCCGTAGCCCACCGGCTGGTATTCGCCATCTTTACGCCACCAGCCATGCAGGCGGCCATGTTCTTTAATGCGGTCATATACCTGGGTGTCGGTGTAGTTTCCGTTGCAGTATATACGCTCGGTTATGGCTATTTGTGCCTCTGTTAGCCTGCCCGCATTGGTGTTGCCGCTGCGTTTTACCTCCACGGCCTCGTGTATTTGTTTGCCTTCGTCCATACTTTTTATAATTGCGTCAAGCCACTGGCTGAACCGGTAATCGTTTTCGGGTATTTTCTTAATCAGTTGTAGCTTCGGGAGTACTTCGAGGAAGTTTGCCCGCAGGCTTCGCATCAGGCGCATAAACTCGCGCTGGGTGCGGCTGGCCGTGCGCATGGTTTGCACACGGTCGTACAGCCAGGCAGCCACGGCGCACAGTTGGCCGTAGCCCAGGCCGTCCTGCATACTTATGGTGTATTGGGCATAGTGCCCCACGTATTGCAGGCTATTGGTTTGCACCTCGGCACGCAGCTCGGCCAGTATGTAGGCGGCGTTAAGCTGTATGTTGCGGGCGGTGCTGCTTATGGCCACATCGGCCATTTTGGCCCCGTGCGCGCGGGCCGTGTCCATGGCTTCGCGGTAGCTGGCATCGGCTATATGCAGAGCGCGCATAATCTGCTCGCGCTTCTCTTCTGGAACGGTGTTAAGGATAATCTCAACCGGTTGGCCGCGATAGGCTTTGCCTTTTGTGCGTATCTTTTTCTTCTTTTTGAGATATTCATATTGATATAACTCTAAACCTGAATTGAGCCACTCCTCCAGATTGATAACCCAACTATCTACTTTGTTGTCGTATCTCATAATTTTATGATATTAAAAAGTACCGTCCATTAGTGCCGTCCATTTGCCGTCCATTTTGCCATCCATTGCCGCCCATTGTGCTATTTTCCAACATTTCGTTTTGAAATGCTGCGGGATGTTGGCGGGCAAAAATGGCGTGCGAAGCTGATTTTTTCATTGTGCGATGATTAGAGGTTGTTTAGCTTTCTGCGAAGCATTTCATCGGCTTCCAGCACGGCTTTGCCTGCACGTGTATGGGTATAGTGTTTTTGGTACAGCACCCGGCTCACGGTGCGCGTGCTAACCCCTGCATGTTGCGCTATCAGCGTATTAGGCAGCCTTCCGGTAAAGTTTATTTGCTTTTTAGCTTTCATTTACATTACATTTGTTGCATTAAAACGACAAAGATAGGTAATATATTTTCTATTAAGCAAATAAATGAGTAATAAATTTGGTAATATTAAGGAGCGTGTTTTACAAGTAGCTGATAAAGTTGGTGTTGGTAGGAGTAAAATTTGTGAAATGATAGGATTAACCTATGGTAATTTTACCGGAAAGGCCAAAGAAACGCCTCTTAATTCTATGTCAATAGGTAATTTATTGTCTATTTTTCCAGAAATCAACCCAGGTTGGTTAATCACCGGGGAGGGAGAGATGCTTTTGGGCAAAAAGGAGGAGGGAGTGCCTGGCCGGGCACCGGAGTGCAGCACATGCCGGTACATTAAGGATGTAGAACGCTATGAGAAAGACATAGACCGCTATGTGGCAGAGATAAACCGGCTAAACCGGCAGCTTGCCGCTAAGGAACATGAGGAGCTTCCCAGTAAACGCCGCTCCGCGTAATATGGCGCGCACAGGGGCGGGATACACAATAATAAGGTATGCTATCCTGGTTTTAAGGTTGTATTATGGTTGTTTACACTAACTCGTACTCATATTTTCAAATCTTCGCACACAATTCTCATTCTCATTCATTCCACCCTCATAACTTCGCATGCCCCCTCGCATTGTCCCGCCAAATTAAATTTCCGATATGAAACTAATTTCCCCCAATTACCCCCATCAAATGCACTAATAACGCGGCTTTCAGTTGTTTTTTTGGTTTTGCCTTTTTTTTACATTAGGGTTTTGCCCCCTTACTTTGTCATGGCCGGTTCGGGCGACATGCTGCCAGGGCTGGTGCGCCGTGTGGCCGCCCTCAGCATGGGTACGCGATTTCATTTTACCGGCTTTTTGCAGGGAGAAGAGGTGGATAAGATGTTCAGACTAAGCGATGTTTTTGTCATGCCTTCGGTGTCGGAGCCTTTTGGCCTGGTGCCTCTGGAGGCCATGCGCCATGGTGTACCTGTGATAATTTCCAAACAATCGGGTGTGGCCGAGGTAATACAAAACGCACTAAAGGTCGATTTTTGGGATGTCAACGGTTTGGCCGATGCCATTTACGGCTTGCTGCACTACCAGGGATTGAACAACGAATTTAAAAAACACGGACAGGCAGAGCTGGCATCCATGAGCTGGGAAAAGGCTGCGCTAGAAGTGATGGCTATTTATCGGCAAGTGATACGGGAGGAATAGGTCATCCATTTTTTATAAAATATCTGGCACTCTATGGTAAAATATGATTGGCTGAAACACAAAGGCATCAGAGAAGACGCAGAAAAAACAGAGAAAGATAAATTTTAAAATTTTGCCGATTACTGTCTTTTAAAATCAGCACCCTAATGCACTAAAATTATGAAATCGATATGTTTCTACTTTCAGGTACACCAGCCCTTCAGGCTTCGCACCTATCGCTTTTTCGAGATGGGTAACGACCACCATTATTACAACGATTTCGAAAATAAACATATCCTAAAGCGAATAGCCCAAAAGTGCTACTTGCCCATGAATGACATTCTGCTAAAACTTTTTGAGCAACATGGGAAAGGTTTCAAGGTGAGCTTTTCGATTAGCGGTACCGCACTTGAACAATTTGAAGAATATGCCCCCGAAGTTCTGGAAAACTTTCAGAAAATAGGTGCCAGCGGTAATGTGGAGTTTCTTGCCGAAACTTATTCGCATTCGCTGTCCTCGCTGGCCAGTGCTGAGGAATTTAAAAGTCAGGTGCTTTTGCACAGCGAAAAAATACAAACACTTTTTGGACAAAAACCGGTGAGTTTTCGCAATACCGAGCTAATTTATTCGGATGCAATTGGCGAGATGGTTTACGATCTGGGCTTTCGTACCATGCTCACCGAAGGAGCCAAACACATACTGGGCTGGAAAAGTCCGAACTACATGTACTGCAGTGCCCGGAAGCCAAAACTAAATTTACTGCTCAAAAACTTTAAGCTCAGCGATGACATTGCATTTCGATTTTCGCACCAGGGCTGGAAAGACTGGCCTCTGACGGCAGAGAAGTTCGCCGGCTGGCTCAACGAAGGCAGCAGAGGCGAACAAACCGTCAACCTTTTTATGGACTACGAAACCTTTGGCGAGCACCAATGGAAAGAAACCGGCATCTTCGATTTTATGGAAGAACTGCCTGTCTTTTTGCTGAAACAAGGAGATTTTAATTTCAAGACTCCTGCCGAATTGGCTAAGACCTTAAAACCGGTTTCGGCAATCCATGTCCCCCACCCCATTTCGTGGGCCGACGAAGAACGCGACCTCACCGCCTGGCTGGGCAACGAGATGCAGAACGAAGCCTTCAGCAAACTCTACACCCTGGAAGCGCAAATTAATAAATGCACAAACCCCGGGCTGCTTCGCGACTGGCGGCGACTACAAAACAGCGATCACTTCTACTACATCTGTACCAAGTGGTTCTCGGATGGCGATGTACACAAATATTTCAACCCCTACGATTCGCCCTACGAGGCCTTTATCAATTACATGAACGTACTCTCCGATTTTACTTTGCGTTTGGATGAAAAGCCGAAATCTTAAACCGCTGGATTTGCCTGCTCATTAGACACCCCGTGAATGCTTTTTGCCAGTGGTGCAAGTTTCCAAAACATAGTACTGCTGCTTAAGCGCGATTAACGGGGTGACTTATTTTAGGGGGTGAACCGGACAAGTTTTGCAGATGTAAAAAAGTGGCAGTCCATTTTTGCCCCGGGGTCAGCAAATTTTGTATGTTTGCGGCCACGAATTAGGAACTATACTTTTATTACAAAAACCATTGATCGCTATGAATAATAAAATTGGAATACGACACGAGGATAAATATGTAATGGAACGCCGTGTGGCCATTCCTCCCGCCGATGCACAAAAGCTAATTGAGGCGCATGGACTGCAAATTTATGTGGAAAGCTCGCCCAAGCGCATCTTTACCGATGACGAATACAAGAAAGCGGGGGCTTTTGTTAGCAAAAGCCTGGCCGACTGCCCGGTAATTTTTGGGGTAAAAGAGATGCCCGTTTCGTTTTTTGAGGAGAACAAGACTTACATTTTCTTTTCGCACGTCATCAAAGGACAGGCCTACAATATGCCCATGCTACGCAAGATGATGGAAAAAAAGTGCAACCTCATCGATTACGAAAAAATTGCTGATGACCAAGGCCGTCGTTTGATATTTTTTGGACGCTATGCCGGCCTTGCCGGGATGATCAACTCGCTGTGGTCGCTGGGGCAAAGGCTCAAGGTTCAAGGTCTCGACAATCCTTTTACCCGATTAGAACAATCGCACCGCTATAATTCGCTGGCCGAGGCTGAACAAGCCATCAAAGAAGTGGGCGAAATCATCCGTGCCCAGGGTTTATCCGAAGAGCTAAGCCCTTTAACCATCGGTTTTACGGGTTATGGTAACGTGAGCAAGGGTGCCCAGCACATCGCCGATTTGCTGCCTACGGTAGAAATAACGCCCGAAGACCTGCTCGAACTGAAACGCTCGAAAAAGTATTCTAAAAAGCTGGTTTACAAAATCGTGTTTAAAGAAGAAGATTTGTCCAAGTCTATCGACACTTTGCACCACTTCGAGCTGGCCGACTATTACGCTCATCCCGAAAAATACAAAAATCAGTTCGAGCAATACGCGCCCCATCTCACCATACTCATGAATTGTATGTATTGGGACGACCGCTATCCACGCCTGCTGACCAAGGATTTTATGGAAAAGCACTTCGGCGATGGCAACATGAAACTGAAAGTGATTGGCGATGTTACTTGCGATCCGGATGGAAGCATCGAATTTACCCACAAGGGAACCGAAATTGAAGACCCCGTATTTGTTTACGATCCTATAAGTCGTGAAGCTGCCATGGGCTTCGAAGGAACCGGCCTCCTGGTGATGGCTGTGGACATCCTACCCAGCGAGCTGCCCCGCGAATCATCGCAGGGTTTTGGCGATGCGCTGGTCAAATTTATTCCCGCCATTGCCACGGCTGACTACACCCAAAGTTTTGATAAATTAAAATTGCCATCCGAAATTAAAAGAGCCTTGATTTTGCATCAGGGTAAACTCACCCCCGATTTTGAATACATAAACGAACATTTAAAATAAACTTTTGGCAACATCTGCTTTCGCAAACTAAGGCACCGTTGCTTCAGTAAACTAAATCTGCAATTTAAATTCGAGAACGTTTTTTTTATGAAAAATATACTGGTAATTGGGGCAGGTTTGTCTGCCTCGACACTGATTAAATATCTATTGGATCATGCGGTGGAATACGATTGGCAAATCACCATCGCCGACAAAAACTTCGATACCGCCAACGCCAAAGTAGCGGATCATCCACGCGGAAATGCCATAGCCTTTGATGTATTCGACAAAGGACAATGCTGGGACGAAGTTAGCAAAGCCAATCTGGTAGTATCCATGCTCCCGGCAAGTATGCACGGGCTTGTAGCCACCGATTGTGTAAAATTGGGCAAGCCCATGGTTACGGCCTCCTACGTTTCGGATAGCATAAAAGCCCTGGACGCTGAAGCAAAGAAAGCCGGCGTTTTACTACTCAACGAAATTGGCGTTGACCCTGGCATCGACCACATGTCGGCCATGCGCGTGATTGACGAACTGAAAAATGATGGCCACGAGATTACCTCCTTCCGTTCTTTTACCGGGGGACTGGTAGCCCCAAAATACGACAACAACCCGTGGAACTACAAATTTACCTGGGCTCCGCGCAATGTAGTACTTGCCGGGCAGGGAACAGCCCAAATTATTATCAACGGCATGTACAAATACATTCCGTACTATAAGTTGTTTAGCCGCCTCCTGCGCGTGCATGTGCTCGACTACGGTGAGTTTGAAGCCTACATGAATCGCGATTCGCTGAAATATCGCTCCATTTACGGGCTGGAAAAAATCCCGACTATGGTGCGCGGAACTTTGCGCCGCCCGGGATTTTCGAAGTCTTGGAATATTTTCGTACAACTGGGAATGACCGATGATACCTATACGCTCGAAAATTCTGAAAACATGAGCTACGGCGACTTTATTGAAACCTTCCTACGATTTCATCCCGAACTAACGCTTGAGCAAAATGTAGCTCAATACTTAGGTTTGGAAGAAGATTCGATGCCGATGTACCGCTTGCGCTGGCTTGGATTTTTTAATGGGAAAAAGAAAATCGGACTGAAAAACGCCACCCCTGCACAAATACTTCAAAAACTGCTGGAAGAAAAATGGAAATTTGAAAAAGATGACCGCGACATGATCGTGATGCAGCACCAGTTTGGATTTTTGGAAAAGGATCATAAAAGAAAGATCGTTTCGTCAATGGTGGTGGAAGGCGATGACCATACGCACACCGCCATGTCGAAAACCGTTGGGCTGCCTGTTGCTATTGCCGTCAAAAACATTCTTAATGGCAAGCTAAACCTGAGCGGGGTTCATATCCCCACGCAAAAAGAAATTTATGTGCCCGTCCTCGATGAGTTAGAAAATTATGGAATAAAGTTTATTGAAGAAGAAATGGATGTTGAGGATTCGCTAAGATATTAACAGATTTTTTTAAATATCATTCACAAACATAAAAATGGAGGCAAAATGAAAAAAGTTTTAATTCTCGGTGCCGGAATGGTGGTAAAACCCATCGTTACCTATCTTTTAGAAAAACAATTTGAAGTAACCGTGGCTACACGCACACGGTCTAAAGCCGATGCCATGGTGGCCGGACACAAAAATGGTACTGCCCTGGCGTGGACGGTTGACGATGAGCAAACGCTGGACAGGCTTATAGCTGCGCACGATCTTACGGTGAGCCTCCTGCCCTATGCCCATCATGTAACGGTGGCCAAAAAATGTATTGCACACAAAAAACACATGGTTACCACCTCTTACGTAAAACCCGAAATGAAGGCACTGGATCAGCAAGCCAGGGATGCAGGGGTTTTAATTTTGAACGAGCTGGGACTGGATCCGGGCATCGACCACATGTCGGCCATGCGCATCATCGACCATGTGCACAACAAAGGGGGAAAGATCGTTGAGTTTTACTCGCTTTGCGGTGCCCTGCCTGCCCCCGAAGCCTGCGACAATCCGTTTAACTACAAATTTTCGTGGAGCCCCAAAGGCGTGGTTATGGCCTCGGGTAACGATGGCCACTATCTGCGGCACGACAAAGATATTTATGTTGAACCCATCGACCTTTTTAAAGAACCTTGGGCAGTGGATTTTCCCGATGTTGGAGCACTCGAAGTTTATCCCAACCGCGATTCCTTTCCTTATATCAATATCTATGGCATCCCCGAAACCCATACCATGTTTCGCGGCACTTTCAGGCACAAGGGCTGGTGCGAGTCGATGGATGCCATAAAACGCCTGAACCTGCTAAGCAACGACAAAAAAGATTTTACTGGAAAAAGCTATGCAGGATTTATCGCTACGATGATTGGTGCCGAACCGGATAAAAACATCAAAAAGCAAGCTGCCGATTATCTTGGGCTTTCGGAGCAGAGCTATGCCCTGCAAGCCATCGAGTGGCTGGGACTATTCAGCGACAAGCCAATGGGCAGAGGCGAAGATAGTCCCTTCGAGATTACCTCGGATGTGATGATCGAAAAAATGAAACTCGATCCACAAGAGCGCGATATGGTGGTGATGCAACACACCTTTTTGGCCCAATATCCCGATGGCAAAAAAGAAGTCATCAAATCGCGGATGCTCGACTTTGGAACGCTTGCAACCAATACGGCCATTGCCCGCACTGTGGCTCTGCCTGCGGCGGTTGGCGTTGAAATGCTTTTGCAGGATAAAATTGATGCACGTGGCGTACACATTCCCGTTATTCCCGAAATTTACAATCCCATCCTCGACCGCCTCGAAGATATGAATATCAAAATGGTGGAAGAATACGGCCTGCCCGAAAGCGAAAATATACAGTAGATAGCACAAGTACCAGGCACGATAATGACTCTAACAGGGCTTTGAACCCTCGTCAGAGTATATAGTAAAATGATGATTTGCTCTTCATAATCTTCAAGTTGAGCAAAACAATTCGGTATGAATTGTGGCATTGCAGATAACCGCTTCTATTGCCAAAATAATCCAGCATGGGTTGCGTGGTTGATATTCGCTACCCGTGTGCCCGCTTGTGTTTTTCTTTAAAATTGATATGCCCTAAAATACTTAAACCCACCTAAGAATCTGGGCAGGCTGTATCCGGTTTAATTTTTTTTAATGAGAATTTGTATGAATAACTCTATTTTTACAACATTAAAAATTCTTACCAATAAGTTAAAAAAAACTTGTTTTTAATCAAGTATCTTAATGGTTTACCAAATGATAGTTTTTAAAAATGACAGTCGGCACATCTAAAAAAAACATTTTTAAAAAATAAATTTAGAATAGAAATATGAAAGAATCACAAAAAGTATTAGAGAACACGATTCAAAGGTGCAGAGAGAAGCACATCATCCTGCCTACCTACGCGCAAATGCGCAACCCTGAGCTGGTGCCACAAAAGATTAAAGATAAGCTGGCCGGAATCGGCTTATGGGATTTGAATTCGCTAAACCTTTTCAGGATAAGCTGGAAAAACGAACCGGTGAAATTTGGCGGTGGCTTTGGCGGGGTAAACTTCCTGGAGCTTCCCCCGGAACTTACCGGTGTTAAGGCTCGTATCGTTGTCCTGATTGGGAAATATTTCCCTACAGGAGCGCACAAAGTTGGCGCAACCTTCGGTCCCTTGGTCGAAAAACTGGTGAGCGGTCACTTCGACCCAACCACGCAAAAAGCCCTGTGGCCATCCACCGGAAACTATTGCCGTGGCGGGGCTTACGATTCCTACCTGCTGGGTTGCGAAAGCATTGCTGTGCTTCCCCAGGGTATGTCGCAGGAACGCTTCGACTGGCTGCATAAAGTGGGTGCTGAGGTATTTGCTACGCCAGGCAGCGAAAGCAACGTAAAGGAAATTTATGATAAAGTGAAAGTGCTCAAGGCCGAACGCGGCGATGCTATCGTCAACCTGAACCAGTTTGAGGAAATCGGCAATTCGCTATGGCATTATGCCGTTACCGGGCCGGCCATGCAGGAGGTTTTTGAAAAGGTAAAATCGGATAGTTCATGCTTCTCGGCTTTGTTTTTAACACAAGGCTCGGCGGGTACGCTGGGCAGTGCCGACTATCTGCGCGAGCACTATCCACATTTTAAAGTTTGTGCCGGCGAGGCCTTGCAGTGTCCAACTCTGCTGCAAAACGGCTACGGCGAGCACCGCATCGAAGGCATCGGCGATAAGCATGTACCCTGGATTCACAACATCAAAAATATGGATATGGTGGCGGGAATCGACGACAATCCCAACATCCGCCTGATGCGCCTTTTCAACGAGGAAGCCGGGAAAAACTATTTGATAAATGAACTGGGTATTGATAAAACGCTGGTTGACCAATTAGCCGTTATGGGCATTTCGTCCATCGCCAATATGATGGGAGCAATTAAAATGGCCAAATATTACGAGATGACAAGCGATGATGTGGTGTTTACCGTGGCCACCGATTCGATGGAGATGTATCAGTCGCGGATTCTCGAAGAACGCAAACTGCATGGAGCATTTACGGACAGAGATGCTGCCGTTAGTTTTGATGCTGACCTCTTAGGCTTGGGCATCGACCATATTATCGAAATGAATTACTACGAGAAAAAGCGGATGCACAATCTCAAATATTTTACCTGGGTCGAGCAACAGGGCAAAACCGTAGAAGAACTCAACGCCCAATGGTACGATGATAATTATTGGAAATCGCGCTATGCCAAAGTGCAGGAGTGGGACGATAAAATAAACGAATTCAACGAACGCACCGGCTTGCTTAAAGAATACCAATAAATCGTATTTTTCAGATCAAAGATTTAAATCCAAAAAATTGAAGGCAAATGCAGATAGATAAATCAAAAAATAAGTTTTGGTATCAATGCACAAACTGCGGCAGGGAATATTCCGTAAGGGAAGTGAAATATCTCTGCCCGGATTGTGCCTTGCAAAACAGGGATGACTTGCCGCCAAAGGGTGTTTTAAAAGTGATTTATCCATACCAGGCCTTGCGAGCTGAAAAGCTGGATTTTGAAAGATTAAAATCGAACCATTTTCTGGAATTACTTCCCATTCAAAATCTGGACAGCCTTCCTTTTTTGCAAGTTGGCAATACGCCGCTTTATCAGGCTGATAAAGATTTGTTTTTTAAAGATGATTCGCAAAACCCCAGCTATTCTTTTAAAGACCGTGCTTCGGCCTTGGTTTCGGCTTACGCCAAAGAGCAGGGCTGGCTAACTATTGTGGCAGCATCCACTGGAAATGCCGGCTCATCCATCGCGTCAATTTGCGCGGCTCAAAAACAGCGGGCCATCGTGCTGGTGCCCGAAAAGGCTCCGGTGGCCAAGCTTGCGCAGATTATGATGTATGGTGCCACCATCATCCCCGTAAAGGGAAGTTACGACGATGCCTTCGATTTGAGTGTCGAGGCATCCGAAGAATTTGGCTGGTACAACCGCAATACGGCCTACAATCCTTTTACCATCGAAGGTAAGAAAACTGTAAGCTACGAACTTTTCGACCAGCTAAAGATGCAGATACCGGATCGAATCTTTGTTCCGGTGGGCGATGGTGTGATAATATCAGGCGTTTACAAGGGTTTTGAAGATTTGCTCCATTTAGGTTTCATCGATAAAATACCACAAATTATTGCCGTGCAGGCGCAGGGAAGCAGCAACCTGATTGATAATCTAAATACTTTGGATTTCAAAATCAAACAAAGCACCACGGTAGCCGATTCGATTTCGGTGGATATTCCGCGCAACTTCTTTATGGCGCAGCAGTTTATGCAAACTTATCATGGTGATGGCATTTTAGTTAGTGATGAAGCCATACTTGCCGCTTCATCCAAACTAAGCCAAACCTACGGCCTCTTTGCCGAGCCTGCCGCCGCTGCTGCCTACGCCGGATACCTGCAATGGCAAAGTGAAGGGAAATTCACTCCCAATACCAAAAACGTAGTCTTACTCACAGGCAGCGGCTTGAAAGACACGGCTGCGATAAAGAGCATCCTTAAAAAACCGGATTCCATCATTCCGGATATCCAACATTTAAAAACCATGCTATCATGATCACATTTACATTAAACGGCGAACAAATCAGCTATTCGGGCGACCCGGAGCAGAGCCTGTTGAAATTTTTGCGCTTAGAAAAACATCTCACTGCTGTAAAAGACGGCTGTTCGGCACAATCGGCTTGTGGAGCCTGCACTGTAGAAATCGACGGTAAGGCCAGATTGTCGTGTGTGATGAAGATGAAGAAACTGGATGGAGCCATAATTTTTACACCCGAAGGCTTTCCCCAGTATGTAAAAGATGTTATTGCAAAGGCCTTTGTAAATAAGGGTGCTGTGCAATGCGGATTTTGTACGCCGGGTTTCATCAGCCGTACCAAGGTACTTTTGCAGGATAATCCCCATCCCACGATCGAAGAAATTCAAAAAAACCTCAAGCCTCATCTCTGCCGCTGCACCGGATACAAAAAGATTGAAAAAGGTATTCAACACGCTGCCGAAATCCTGGAAAAGGGTGGACAAATCGAAATCACCAAAACTTCCGGAAAAGTGGGTGTTTCGCATCCAAAATATGAAGCCTATTCCACGGCCATCGGCGAACGCAAGTTTGTGGACGATCTGTTTTTGGATGGGATGCTCTTTGCTTCTTTAAAATTTAGCGACCATCCCAAAGCCAGGGTTTTGGTTATTGATACTTCAAAAGCTGAAAAACTCCCGGGAGTTCACCGTATTTTCACCGCTAAAGATATTCCCGGCCAACGGAAGGTAGGGTTGATTATCCCGGACTGGCCTGTGATGATCGGCTTAGGAGAATGCACCCATTGCATCGGCGATGTAATTGCCGGGGTAGTTGCCGACACGGATGCCATTGCGCGCCAGGCGGTGGATCTTATCAGGGTGGCTTATGAAATTTTGGATCCGGTAACGGATGTTTATGCTGCCATCCACAGCGAACGTGTGCATCCCGAAAGGCCTAACAACTTCGATACATGCCAAATCCGGATTGGCGATATAGAAAATGCTTTTAGCAAAGCAGACTACTTTTCGGAAGGCCATTACGAAACCCAGCGCATCGAACATGCCTTTATGGAAAAAGAGGCTGCGGTGGCTTTGCCTGATGGTGATGGCGGCATCAGGCTTTACAGCCAAAGTCAGGGGGTGTACGAAGACCGGCGGCAAGTGGCACTTATTTTGGGTTTGCCGGAGGAAAAGGTAAGGGTAACCCTTGTGCCTAATGGCGGCGGCTTTGGTGGCAAAGAAGATTTGAGCGTACAGGGGCAAACGGCCTTGTTTGCTTATCTGATGAAAAAACCGGTAAAGATTACCCTCACCCGCCCCGAATCCTTCCGGCTTCATGCCAAGCGGCATCCTGTTTTTATGGATATAAAAGTGGCTGCCGATAAAAACGGAAAATTGACCGCACTCAAACTAAGAGCTGTAGGCGATACCGGAGCTTATGCCTCGGTGGGCATGAAGGTGATGGAACGTGTGGCCGGTCATGCCGCCGGGGGCTATTTTATTCCGGCGGTGGACATCGAAGCCAAAACCGTTTATACCAACAACATCCCCTCGGGAGCCATGCGCGGCTTTGGTGCCAACCAGGTGTGCTTTGCCTTAGAAAGCTGCATCGACGATATTTGCTACCAGGCCGGTTTCGACCGCTGGAAGTTCCGCTACGACAATGCCCTGGTGGATGGTCTGCGTACCAGTACCGGACAAAAAGTATTTGGCGTGGGCATCCGCGCCTCGCTGGAGGCGGTAAAAGAAGATTTTTACAAAAATAAATTTACCGGCCTGGCCTGCGCCATCAAAAATTCGGGCGTGGGCAACGGCATGATCGACGAATCCAAAGTCATCATCGAAATCATTACTGAAAAGAAAATCATACTCAAACATGGCTGGACAGAGATGGGTCAAGGCGTTCACAACATGGCTCTGCAAACCCTCTGCGAAGAATCCGGTATTGATCCCGAAATTATTGAAGTAGCTGTTGACACCGAAGCACAAATTAAAACCGGCATGACTACTTCATCGCGGGCAACGGCACTGGTGGGGCTGGCGGTAATCGATGCTGCAAAAGCTCTGAAAGAAGACCTGAAAACACAGCCTTTAGCAACTTTGGCCGGAAAAAGCTACCGAGGGCAATACATCTGCGACTGGACCACTAAGCCTGGCGCGGAGGTGGAAGAACCGGTGATTCATTACTCGTATGGCTATGCCGCCCAGTTGTGCATTTTGAATGAGAAAGGCCAGATCGAAAAAATGGTGGCCGCCCACGATGGAGGAAAAATTATGAATCCCATGCTATTTGAAGGCCAGGTGGAAGGCGGCGTTCACATGGGTTTGGGTTATGCACTTACAGAAGACCTGCCCATGGAGGATGGATTTTTGGTGAGCGAGAAAATGCGGGATTTGGGAATCCTGCGTGCCCATGAGACCCCGGAAATTGTGGTGAAGATGGTAGAGGTAAAAGATCCCGTTGGCCCTTATGGTGCCAAAGGCATTGGCGAGATTGGCCTGGTGCCTACCGCGGCGGCTGTGGCCAACGCCTTTTATGCTTTTGACGGAATAAAACGCACGAAGCTGCCGCTGAAAAGGAAATAGTTATTTGTTAATAGTCCCGAAAAATAAAAAATCTTCGTTTTTTTTTAATTTTTCGTGGATGCTCGGGCGAAGCTCGGCATTATTAGTTGATAGTTAGGGTTTGCTGAAAAAATCAGGATAATAATATTTCGGTGCTTTGCACCTTACATGGTTTCGAGGCACTTTTTTTTCTACAAAGATTGCGCGGCTCTGCCGCTTAACAAAAACAGGATATGATTGTCATGATTGAAATATTCCAGATTGCGCACACAATTGGGCTTGCTTCAATACTCGATCACCTATGGCGGATTCCACGTAGTGGATTCAGTATTGTAGTTTAAATTAACACAAAGCCTCACTATTCCCCGTTGGGGATCGACTGATTAGTTACAAAAAAAAAATCTAAAAATATAATTATCAATATGTTTGAAGTTTGTTAATAAGCCAAATAAATATAAATTATGATCTTACTTAAAAATACGACATTCATCAACTGGGAAACGTTGGATTTTACCCCGGCAGATATCCTTGTAGAAGAAGGGCTGAAATGCAAAATAATTCTGAATCCTGATCCGAAAATCATTGCAGAATCCAAAATTCCAATTCAGCAAATTGATTGCAAGGGCAAGTATGTTAGCAAATCCTTTGCGGTTGGGCATCATCATGTCTATTCGGCTTTGTCGCGGGGCATGGGTGCTCCGGCCAAAAACCCGGAGAACTTCCGGGAAGTTTTGCAATATATCTGGTGGACGCTCGACAGTGCCCTCGATAAGGATATGATCGAAGCCAGTGCCCTGGCCACCGCTTTGGCCTGCGCCAAGGCAGGCTCCACCTTTGTTATCGACCACCACGCCTCGCCCAATGCCATCGGTGGCTCGCTCGAAATTATTGCCAAGGCTTTCGAGCGCGTTGGGCTGAGCCATCTGCTCTGCTACGAAATAAGCGACCGTGATGGTGCCGGAAAAGCTGCACAGGGAATCGAAGAAACCGATAACTATCTAAAAAATAATCAGGGGCTGGTAGGCTTGCACGCCTCATTTACGCTGGGCGACCAAAGCATGAAACAAGCGGGCGAACTGATGCAAAAGCATAATTCGGGCGTTCATATCCATGTGGCTGAGGATAAATACGATCAGCAACATTGCCAGAAAACATACGGCAAAAGGGTGATTGAGCGCTTGCAGGATTTTGGTTTTCTGGATTCATCCAAAACTATCCTGGCGCACTGCCTCCATCTCGACAGCAAGGAAGCCGAGCTGCTTAGGAATTCCAAAACCTGGGTGGTAGAAAATATCGAAAGCAATTTGAATAATAAGGTGGGATATTTTGACGGGTCAAAACTGGGTGAGCGCATTTTTATGGGAACTGATGGCATGCATAGCGACATGTTGCGCAGTGCCCAGAGCGCATTTTTTACAGGTCAGAATCACGACAATATCAACTTTCCATCGGCCTATCAGCGTTTCAGGAATGTGCATCGCTATCTGGCACAAAATGATTTTGAAGGCGATGGGGAGAACAATCTGGTAATCCTGGATTATGATTCACCCACGCCCTTTAACGCGAATAATTTCCTGGGGCATTTTATTTTCGGGCTTAGCTCCAATCATGTCAGTGATGTTATTGCAAAAGGAAAATTCATTGTAAGGGAAAAGAAAGTGCAGAACGTAGATGAAGACGAAGTTTTAAGATTTACCCGCGAGCAAGCCACCAGGCTTTGGGCTAAAATGCAGCAGGCAACAGGACGATAAAATCGGCGTTTTCATTTCCTCACTGATATTTAATTCTATGGATCAAAGTATTCTTCAATACATTGGCTTTGCGGCATCCGTCATTATTGCCGTTTCGATGACCATGAACTCCATCCTCCGTTTCCGATGGATAAATCTGGCAGGGGCATCTACCTTTGCTACTTATGGTTTTTTAATTGAAGCCTGGCCGGTGGCTGCCCTCAATGGTTTCATCATAACTGTCGATCTTTATTATCTGTTTAAAATCTATAATCGGCAATATTTTTTCGACATCCTCGAAATTCGAAGCGACAACAGGTATCTGCTCAAGTTTCTGGATTTTCATCACAAAGAAATCCAAAAATCCTTTCCGGGCTTTGTTTACAAACCCGAAATGAATACGGTTAGTTTTTTTGTTTTGCGCAACACCAATGTGGCCGGTATTTTTCTTGCCCACCGCCAGGGCGACCACACTTTAAAAGTAGGCTTAGACTATGTGGTGCCTCAATATCGCGATTTCCGCAATGGTAAGTTTCTCTATCAGGGCTTGCAGGCCAGTTTTGTAAAAGCCGGTTATCGCCGGGCCATCTGCGACTGCGGCAGTCCCAAACACGAAAAATATCTGAAGCGTGTAGGCTTCCAAAAAAATGCAGATGGGCTTTATGTAAAAGACTTTCCGGCGGGGGACAATTGAAACCTGGTTGCGTAATCACGGAAAAATTAAATAGCATGGATAGATTAGAAATTGATAAGATATTGATAATTGATGAATTGAATAACGAGCTTGATTTTGAGCGTGCAACATCAATTCACGGGAAGTTAAGATGGATGGTGAAGGAAGATCGTTCGTTAGAACCTGTTCGTTCTCATTTATTGTCGCTAATCGAAAAATATGAATCAAAGCATTGGAATAATGAATCCGAAATTACAGAAAACCAAATTACAGAAAGTGATTTGGCGGAAAGAATTGTATGTGCGGAGTCTTTATTTTTGCAAAATCGAAAACAGTTAATTAAGGCCAAATTGAAAGAAAATGAAATCGCACAAAAGGATTTGGCTAAATTATTGGGTCATCGGCCGAATTACATGTCAGAGTTGATGAATGGGGTTCGGCCATTTTCGAGAGATGATATTATTGTAATTCACCGACTTTTTGGAATTGATTTTAATGATTTGATTCCTCCATTTTTAAAAAAGGAAACGGTAAATCATATTAAATCAACATTAGGAACAATGAAGAATAGTCGATTCAAATTAAAAATAAGTGATTTAGAGATTGTATAAATTTCTCCAAAAGTCTTTCCATAGCCTGGCATCATCCATTATTATTACCTTTGTTCCACAAGCTTTAAAAAAACAGGAACAATGGAAATCCTTATCAAAAATGGAAATATCATTAACCCGGATAACAGTCAGATTTTGGATATCCTCATCCAAAATGGCCACATTGCTCAGGTAGGTAAAAACCTAAAAGTGGCGGTTTCGCAAACACGAGTGATCGATGCCAGCGATCGTTATATTTTTCCGGGAGGCATCGACCCGCACGTGCATTTACATTTGCCCACCCCCGCAGGCTTTTCGTCCGATGATTTTTACAGTGGCTCACGCGCCGCACTTTTCGGGGGCACCACCACCCTTATCGATTTTGTAACGCCCCATCGCGGACAGTCGCTGGTGGATGCACTTGTGGAGCGAAAGGCCGAAGCCGCTTCATCGCTTATCGCCACCTATTTCCACGTAAGTCCGGTGGAATGGCGCGATAGCACCGCTGACGAAATCCTGGAGTGCGTCCATGAGTACGGGATAAAATCGTTTAAATGCTACATGGCCTACAAAAACAACATTGGCCTCGATGATGATGATTTGTTTAAGGTTATGCTGGTGGTGGGAAAAGCTGGCGGCCTGGTAATGCTGCACTGCGAAGATGGAGATGCAATCGAGCGTTTGCGGCATCAATATGCCCAGCGCGAAATGCCTGCGGCCAAAGCTCACCTCATGTCGCGGCCACCCGAACTGGAAGCCGAAGCCGTAAAAACGGCCATTGCGCTGGCCAAAAAAGCAAAGTGCCCCATCTATATTGTGCATGTTTCATCGCTACTTTCGCTGGCGCATATTAAGGAAGCGCAAAAAAACGGCCAGCAGGTCTATGCCGAAACCTGCCCTCAGTATTTACTCCTGGATAAATCAAAATATGATCTGGATTTTGAAAAGGCTGCCGCCTTTGTAATGAGTCCGCCGCTGCGCACCACTACGGATAATGAAGCCCTGTGGGAAGCATTGGCAAAGGGCAGTATTGCAACGGTGGGTACCGATCATTGTCCCTTTATGCTTAAACAAAAAATGGTTGGGAAATCAGATTTTCGGAAAATCCCCAATGGTGCCGGTGGCATCGAGCATCGTTTGGCTTTGCTGTTTAGCTATGGCTATCTGAAAAACAAAATCAACCTGCAACGTTTCGTTGATCTCACTTCGACCCGGGCTTCACAAATTTTTGGGCTATTTCCCCAAAAAGGAATTCTTGCCGAAGGTGCAAATGCCGATTTGCTAATCTGGAATCCCAAAACAGCAAATATCATTTCAAGCCAAAGCCATCATCAAAATTGTGATCTGAATATTTATGAGGGTTTTCCGACAATCGGCCATCCAGAAATTGTAATTGCCGATGGGAAAATTCGTATAGAAAATGGGAAGTTGATTTAAAATTGATCCTGCATGTGCGGTAGTCGGTGATTTTAGTTTGTGTTGAATATCACAAACATCTTAAATCTAAAATCGTTAATCTGAAATCGTAAATTTTTCTATCCGATACTTTAAATACAGACCCTGGTTAACTATTGAAAGCCCGCAACTTAATGGCAGTGATAACTTTTTTTGTGGAGAGCGGAAAATCGCCCTTCATCATCCAGTCGTAGTAGGAGCCTTCTTTTTCAAAAACTTTTTCGACTGCCTTACCCTTGAATTTCCCAAAATTAAAAACTTCCACATCCTTTTCGTCATAAACAATATGGCCAATGAGATCGACATTTCTAAACTGCTCCGAAAAATCGCTCAGGGCTTCAATATTATTAACCACTGGCTCGGATATTACTCCTTTTTTGGTTTTGTATTGCACGCCCTTGTAACGGTCGAGTTGCGATTTAAGAATTTCGTAAGTGGCAACCGCATCGGCTTCGGCCGAATGATTATTCACCAACTCCTGGCCACAATAAAACTGATAAGCTGCCGCCAGGGTGCGGGGTTCCATCTTATGAAAAATATTTTGCACATCCACAAAGCGGCGGCCTTTCAGATCGAAATCAACATCCACACGCAGGAATTCCTCTACGAGCAGCGGGATGTCAAATTTATTGGAATTATAACCCGCCAGATCGCTGTTACCAAAAAACTGAGTTAGTTCATTAGCTACTTCTTTAAAAGTAGGCGCATCCTTTACATCCTCATCCGTGATGCCATGAATCTCGGTGGTTTTGGCCGGGATGGGAATGGTAGGATTGATTTTTTTGGTGTACTTTTTTTGCTCTCCGTTTGGTAAAATCTTAACGATGCTAATTTCTACAATCCGGTCAGTAGCAACTTTAATACCTGTGGTTTCGAGATCAAATACGGCGAGTGGTTTGCTTAAATTAAGTTCCATTGCAAGTCTTAAAATGATGAAAAGGCTGTAACTCAGCATCCGATTCTGTGGGTTACAGCCTTTTCTGATTATTATTCTGATAATTTAAATTTGTGTGTCTTGGTCGAAGGCTTCGAGCGTGTCGCGCAGTTGACGCAGGTACATGCCTCCGAGTGCGCCATCCACCACGCGGTGGTCGTAAGCGAGCGAGAGGATCATAATGTGCCTGATGGCGATTACATCACCTTGCTCGGTTTCGAGTACAACGGGGCGTTTTTTTATCGCGCCCAGCCCCAGGATAGCCACTTGCGGCTGGTTGATAATGGGCGTACCCGTCAGGCTGTCGAAGGAGCCAAAGTTGGTAACCGTAAAAGTACCTCCCTGAATTTCGTCGGGGTCGAGCTTGTTGGCACGAGCCCTGCCGGCCAGGTCGTTTACCTTTTTGGTCAGCCCTAAAGTGTTCAGTTCATCGGCATTGCGAATAACCGGAACAATCAGGTTTCCGTTGGGTAAAGCCGTGGCCATGCCCATGTTGATATTTTTGCGCCGGATAATCTTTGTCCCGTCCACCGAAGCATTGATGTTGGGATAGTCGCGGAGTGTTTTTGCTGCTGCTTCGATAAAGAGCGGCGTATAGGTAATTTTCTGCCCTTCTTTTTTCAGGAAGGCATCCTTTATTTTATTGCGCCAGTTAACGATGTTTGTAACATCCACTTCGATAAATGAGGTAACGTGGGGCGAAACCTGCTTCGACATCACCATGTGGTCGGCTATCAATTTGCGCATCCTGTCCATTTCCACTATTTCATCGCCACCACCGGCTTTCACTTCAGGAGGCTGCATTCTGGGTGGCGGGGCGGCGGGTGCTTCAGCCTTAGGAGCTGCAGCACTGGTTTTACCTTCAGATTTTTGCTGAAGATAATTGAGGATGTCATCTTTGTTTACGCGCTCATCTTTGCCGCTGCCCTTAATTTGCTCGAGTTCTTTGAGCGAGATATTTTCTTTTTTGGCAATACTTTTAACCAATGGCGAATAAAAGCGTGAGGCTGAAGAAAAATCGCCTTCGACTATCTCATCTGCTTCTATTGCTGTTTCTTCATTTTTTTTAGCAGGGATATCTTTTGCCGCCTCTTGCTTTTGCTGGCTGTTGTCAGATTCATCACCGGCATCATCATCTTCGCCTTCAATCTCGATAATGGCAATCACTTTGCCTACCGGCACAACATCGCCTTCTTTGTAAAGTTGCTCAATCATTTTACCCTCAACCGGCGATGGGATTTCCGAATCTACTTTGTCAGTTGCGATTTCGGCCAGTGCATCATCTTCTTCAAGGGTATCGCCCGGATTTTTGAGCCATTTGGTTATGGTTGCTTCAATAATGCTTTCGCCCAACTTGGGCATGATAATTTCAAACTTTGCCATCTATATTCTAATATTAAAACTTTAACTAATTGGATAACTGCCCTAAAAACAATGCCTGCCATCAAATGTTCACCTTTTTAGAGGGGCACAAAATTAAGGATTTGAAGCCCGGCGATATGTTAAGTAATATTAAATACTTTGGAACACGGACTACACAGATGGTACAGATTTTCACTGATCAGTGAAAATCAGCTGAATTCGTGTCGGCATTCGATCACCTGTTTCTACTTATGTTCATAAATGTTAGAGAAACACACGCAGTAAGATCAAGTTTTGAAAATGAAAAATTAATTCCCCAAATAACGAAGGCCCTTGATAATGATGTCCACATCGGTTTTGATACGATAATCGCGGGCATACAAGAGGTTGAGTCGGTCTAGGGTTTCCTCGTTCAGGTTGGCAATATGCAGCGCATTGGCGGGATTGAGCACCCCATTTTTAATTTTAGGAAGCTGCCCGCTTTGCTTTGCCGAAGTGCTACAATAGCCTACCCAGGTTTTTCGGCCTGCCAAAACCAGCAGCAGATTTCGTAGAAAGCCAAAGGGTTTTTTAACGATAAAAAGCACGACCGGAAAAACCAGCAAGAGCAAGAGGCTGAGCGAAAAATCGAAAAATCGCTTGTTGCGCCGATTGATAAATTTATCAATCGAATTGATCTCCATGGTGTAAAGATCGCCGGCGGTATTGATGGAATTACTGCCGATAAGTGATAAGCTCTCGGGCGGTGCTATTTTGTATTCTACCCCGGGCATCTTGAGCGAAGACATTTTGTCGATGATGTGCCGTGAGGGCATACTCTTGGCGCAAAAAATAATTTCATTCACCCGGTATATTTCTGCTACTTCGCTCAACTGATCCAGATGTCCGATAAAGCCTTCCTGCCTGGAAGTGCCAGCACTTACCAAACCGATAAATGCAGGTTGCGACTCGATGGTGCTTAGTAAGCGGGCAACACGCTCGGCTTCTTCCTCATCGCCAACAATAAGGTAACGCTTGTTGACAAGCTCACCAATTTTGAATCCTTTGAAACCCAAAACATTAAAAAACAGACGGCTGCCAGTCATGGCAAGATAAGCCCATAATCCGCCCAACAAGATTAGGGCGCGCGAGTAGCGCATCGACTCGTCCAGCAGGCTATACACCACAAGAATAACCATGGTGCCTCCCAGAATGCCCCGGAATATTTTGAACATATTTATCGGGCGGTCGTAGCCCCCCGAGAGGTAAACCGCGAAGATCCAGATAAAAATATACACAGGCATGGCTATAATCAGAAACTCGGGCGGGTAATCGCTTCCATCCTCAAAGACCACCGAATGCGCCCAGTAGCTTTGAATAAAAAACATCCCCGTATAAACAATTACAGCATCGAGGGTAGGCAAGAGGATGCGATCGGTTACGCGCTTGAGGATGGACAGAAAAGCCCGGAAATAAATAGCCATATTAATGAGCAAGGAAAAGAGCTTTGCATTTTTTTGGGAGAAATGAGCCTTGGCAAAAATGACCATGGCCTGGTAAAAAACCAAAACATAATTGATGCTGCTTTTCTTAGTGCTTTCGCCTTTGTAATGAATTATCCGCGTTTCGGGGAAGTAGTAGTTTTTGTATCCGGCTTTGATGATGCGGTACGAAAGGTCGATGTCTTCGCCATACATAAAATAAGTTTCATCGAGCAGGCCGGTTTTATCCAACACCGATTTGCGAAGCAGCATAAATGCTCCCGAGAGGATGTCCACAGGATTTGTTTCGTCTTCGGGGAGAAAGCTCAAATGATATTGGCCAAAAGTTTTGGATTTTGGGAATAATTTGGCAAGACCGAAAATTTTGTAAAAAGCTACATTCGGGGTGGGCAGACCGCGTTTTGATTCGGGCAAAAAATTCCCTTTTCCATCCACCATCTTCACGCCGAGGCCACCGGCATCGGGGTGGCTATCCATAAATTGGATAATCTTGCTGAAGGTATCATCCTCGACCACAGTATCAGGATTGAGCAGCAAAACATATTCGCCTTGCGAGAGCCGGATAGCCTGATTGTTGGCACTCGAAAACCCAACATTATCTGCGTTGACAATCATTTTTACCCCGGGAAACTTCTGACCAACCATCTGCACCGAGCCGTCCACCGAATTGTTGTCCACCACAAAAACCTCACAAGCAATGCCTGCGGTGGCTTTCATTACCGAGTGCAGACATTGTTCGAGAAAGTATTTTACATTGTAATTAACGATTACGATCGACAATTTCATAAGCAGGCTTCATGTTTTTATGCGCCGCCAAAGATAATCACAAAGCCCAAATTACAAGGGCAAATTCCTAAGCATTTGCTTTTTCTTAGCAGGGTTTAGCAATAATGCGCAGCACGAAATGTGCCAAGGGTGAGATATAAAACTTTTGTGGCTTTGCAAGATAAATTTTTTGGGATTACGAACTAGGGCTTGTCTTTTGAGTTGAAATATTTGAATTATGAATTGCCTCGCCCTTTAGGGCGGGGATTGAATGAGAAGGATGAAAGCCCCCTCGATTTCGCCACGCCACTGGCGTGGCGAAATCGAGGGGGATGTCAGGCCAAGCACATTTTTCCCCGGGTTAAAACCCGGGGCAATTCAAAGCATCTACTTTATGGACAGACACTATTTCTCAACTTCGGGGAAAATATACAGGGGCAAATCCGAATGGAAAAGCAGGGCACGGGTATGATCTTTTACAAAGAGCCGCTTCAAAAAGCTCTTGCGTCGGTGAAGGACAGAGATAAGATCGATTTGCTTTTCTTTAACGTAAGTATTTACGGAATCCAAAAAGTCATCGTTGTAAATAATATCGAAATGAATAGATTCGCCCGGGTGGTAGGTATGGAAATAAGATTTTAACTTTTCCATCCTGATTTCCACTTCTTCATCCTGCTTGCCGGTGTTGATGTGAACGCAATAAATATCCGGCTTATCACGCGAAAACAATTCGATAAGCCGCTCGATATCACGGCTGTCTTCATCACTAAAATCGGTGAGGTACAAAATATCACTAAAACCGCGATAGGCTGCATCGCGAGGCACGGTTAAAATCCGGCATGTAGTATTTTGCACTACCTTGCTTGACACCTTCCCGGTAAGGATATCTTTTTCGCCTCTGCCTCGTGTACCCATAATGATGAGGTCGGGCGCATAAGTTTCGGAGATGTTTAGAATTTCCTCTTCGGGCAGACCGCCGGTAAGCGTAAAAACAATCCGAACATTTTTGATGCCTTCGGCCTTGATCTCATCCAGCATTTGCTGATGTATCTTTTTCATATCCTTACGGGCATCAGCTCTGACGCGAACCATCATTTCCTGATTAAAAACGCCATCGGTTTCGATGGTGTAGGGAAAAACACTGCCAGTAGAAATCATAAAATCGTAATAGGCATGAAACAAACGGATTTCGCCACCGGTTTTTTTTATGATTTCCAGGGCATATCTGCACACAGTTTCGGTGTGGTCAGAAAAGTCGATAGGTACCAGTATCTTTTTCATTGGATGAGAGTTTTGGTGAATAAGACAAAATTAAACAAAAACGATATTGAATTATTTATTCCGGGTAATTTATTTACAATTTAACACAATTTTTCCCCTAAGGCTTGTCCTTTCTACATTTTAAACTATTTTTGGCTGTTCGTATTTTCTTAACATCAATCAAAAAAAGAATCGAACATAAAAAAAATAGATTAATGATGACAATGTATGAGGATTTATTAAATGCCACCCCAAACCGAATCTTTGAAAATGTTGCTCTTTGCTTTCAAATTATCGAAAATGAAAAGATTATTAACTACAAAAAACAAACAGCACTATGAGCACAACAAATGGGAATGTTTATAAAAGAGTTTTTAAAAGTGCTCCCATTGGGTTTTTCAGGTCGATGCCGCAGGGACGGTTGATTGAAGTTAACGATGCTTTTGCGCAAATGCTCGGATACAACAGCCCCGATGAACTGGTCGAAATGGTTGGGAATATTGGTAACGATCTTTATTTCGATCCTAAATTCCGTACAAAAATACTGGATGAGCTAAGTCGAAAAGAAGGCTTAAAAGTCTTTGAAACGGCTTTCAAAAAACGTAACGGCCAGGCTATTGATGTGCGAATAATGGTAAGTAGCAGATACAATGAAAGCCTGCAACAAGAGGTACTCGAGGGAACCATCGAAAATATAAGCCAACGCAAGCAAGAGCAGGAAGCACTGATAAAAAGCAAAAACTATCTTAGCTCGCTGGTGAGTGCGATGCATGATTTGGTTTTTATCATCGACAAGGACGGGAAATACGAATACATTGCCCCTACCCGCCCCGAACTATTAATTTCGCCTGATGATGATCTTACCGGAAGAAATTTGAGTGATTTTTTTAACCCGGAATTGGTCGGGAAATTTCTGAGCAGTTTTAATCAGTGTTTGCAGGAAAATACCACGCACAGTATAGAATACCCCTTGCAATTGGATGGAAAAGATTTATGGTTTGAAGCCAAGATATCACCACTTACCAAAACAAGTGTAATCATTGTTACCCGCGATATTACCGATCGGGTGCATACCCAAAAGATTAATCAGGCGATGCTTAATGTAGCTAAGGCTGTGAGCATAACCGAAGAAATGGAAGAGCTATTCGACCTGATCAGGCAGGAAATTTCCACCTTTATCGATACACGCAACTTTTTCCTGGCACTCTTCGATTCTGAAACCAATTCGTTAAGCCTCCCATATTTCCGCGATGAGAACGATAGCTTCGACCGCTTTCCGGCCGAGAAAACACTTAGCTCCCTCGTTATCGAGCAAAAACAAAGTCTGCTGCTGCGGCACAAGGAAATTATGCGACTGGTGGAGGAGCAAAAAATAAGTGTTGTAGGAACCATAGCAAAAGTATGGCTGGGTATTCCGCTGATGGTCGAAGGTGAAGTACTGGGCGTAATGGTAGTACAAAACTACGAGCACGACCAAAATATTACCGAAGAACATAAACGGGTACTCGAAACCATTTCGCCACAGATAAGCCTTTCGATAAAGCGCAAACATTACGAGAGCCTGCTTAAAGCCTCCGAAAAGGAGCTGCGCATTTCCAACGAAACCAAAGATCGCTTTTTTAACATTATCGCGCACGATCTGAAAAACCCATTTAATGCCATCATTGGTTTTTCCTCCTTGCTTACCGAAGAGTGGAACGAATTTGATGAAGACGACAAAATATCGATGATCACCTCCATCAGGTCTTCCTCCGAAAGTGCTTACGAGCTGCTGCTGAACTTGCTGGAATGGTCGCGGCTGCGGGTAGGAAAAATTTCATACGAGCCTGAGTTTATCGATTATACAAGCCTGATACGATTAAATTTATCCTTGCTGAAAAGTGCTGCTGAGAAAAAAAATATCAAGCTGCAAAATATTGGAGTATGCCACAAAATGGTGTATGCCGACCCCAATATGATAAAAACGGTAATACTAAACTTGGTTACCAACGCCATCAAATTCACCCCGATAAATGGCACTATTTCTATCGAATGTGAGCAGCGTACCGACATACCCGGAATGGTAGTACTTGCAATAAAAGACAACGGTGTGGGTATTCCCGAATCGGAACTTGTACAACTTTTCAGCCTTAGCAAACCAACCTCCACTGCAGGTACTGATGGCGAAACAGGAACCGGACTTGGCCTGGTGCTTTGTCGCGAATTTATCGAAAAAAACAAGGGGAAAATATGGGCCGAAAGCCATCAGAATAGCATGGAGCAAAATCCCGGCACTACCTTTTATATCGCTTTGCCAGTAAGGCCGATGTAAAACATCATCATTAATTGCGAAAGGCTAATATTTGGTTTTAATTTATAAAGCAGTAAATATTTAAATATCAAGAAACCACAAAATATTTTCATACTTTTGCAATTGAAACTGATATTATAAAATAGAATATTTTATGTCAATTCAAATAGATTTTTATTTCATCATTTTTATTTATCAAAAAAAGCAAAACTATGAATCAATTAAAAAAAATCAAAACCACAACGCTGCTCATTCTTATTGCCCTATTAAGTAATATAGCTTTTGGGCAAACAACATGGAATTACATTTCGCCACAACCGGGTTCCAAATTTGTGCAGGCCGAAAGCAAAATCGCTATTCGGCACGGAGAAGCCATTGATGAGTCAAGCATCCCTTCCACCAAAGTCCGGATCACAGGATCGGAGCAGGGCGAAATAAACGGAGAAATTACACTTTCGGCCGACCATCGCACACTGATTGTTACACCTGCCAGGCCTTTCCTCTATGGCGAAACGATTCGCTTTGCACTTGAACCCGATTTAAAAACAGAAAGTGGCCAGGCTTTGCCGGCATTAAGATTTTCGTTCGAGGTACAAGCCACCGACAACACGCCCCTGCTGGCTGAATATTACCAACGCATAGCTCAGCTTGAGGCTGAAAACACTGGTGCCCCAAGCCATGCCACGAAGGGTAAAGCACACGAACAAAAAAACGACAACAACTATCCCGACAATTATCCCATACCCACAGTTACCGAAAACGACAATCCTGCTCCGGGCTATACCTTCGTATCACCCAATGGTAATCGCGATGGGTCGTCTTATGGCTTTTACAATACTGTGATCGATTGCTATGGTACCCCGGTTTTTTACTGCGACTGGCATAATGAGACACAGGACTATAAAATGCACCCGGGAAACCGTCTTGCCTTCGGCGAAAGGAATCGCCAAAACCCAGCCACTAATAAGTACTTGGTTATGAATACCCATTATGAAATTTATGATACCCTAACAATGGGCAACGGCTATCACGTAGATACACACGACATGCTTTTGCTCGAAAACGGGCACTATTTTCTGATGGCCTACGACCCCCAACCAGTAGGCATGGACACTGTTGTAGAGGGTGGCGACCCCAATGCTACGGTTACCGGCCTGGTAATACAGGAACTCGATGAAAATGACAATGTGATATTTCAGTGGCGAAGCTGGGATCATTTTGCCATTACCGATGCCACACATATCGATTTCACTAAATCAACCATCGACTATGCGCATGGCAACGCTTTCGCGTTGGATGATGATGGCATGCTACTAATATCAAGCCGACACATGAACGAAATTACTAAGATCAATCTGGAAACCGGAGAGATTATCTGGCGATTTGGCCCCAATGCCAAAAACAACATGTTCACCTTTACTAATGATACTATCGGCTTTTATTATCAGCACGACATCCGCCGGATTGCCAACGGAAACATTACCCTCTACGATAACGGCAACCATCACGAACCTTCCTATTCGCAATCCTTAGAATACGCACTGGATGAGGAAAACCTTATCGCTACCCGCGTATGGAACTATATTAACGATCCGGTAGTTTACGGCAGAGCCAGGGGCAGTTCACAACGCCTGGACAATAGCAATACCCTCATCTCTTGGGGCATTACCTGGCCGATATGCCTAACCGAGACCACCTACGAAAAAGAAAAAGTATGGGAAGTAGAATGGCCTAACAATGCACGCCATTACCGCGGATTGAAATACAACTGGATTAGCGATCTTTTTGTACCCGCACTGGATAGCGTTGACTTTGGTACCTATGATGATTATGTGGAATGGCCAAAAATTATCCCTGTTACCAACAACAGCACGCACGAAATACAAATTACCAGCACGCACAATTTCCTGGCTTGCTATCAGGTAACATCACCCCTGCCCCTGGTTATCCCTGCAGGCGAAACTGTGAATTTCCAGTTTCAACTCAACCCCACTGACGAAGAAGGCCAACTGGATGATGTATTAACATTGAATTATGATTCCTTCATCCTCGACACTTTGCCCCAACGCATAGCCCGGCAAATATTCATCACCGCTTACATCGAGGATTTGCATGCCCCGGAGTGGACTATTAGCCCCATGGACGGAGCCGCCGATGTGGACAGGGAAAGCAGCATCGAAATTAACTTTAACGAAAGCCTGGCTTATCCTGATGGCAGTACTATCAAATCGCTGGATTTGCGGGACATGCTTGTTTTTAAAGAAATCGATGCCAACGGCGGAGATGTAGATTTCACTGCCTACCTGGATGCATGGAAACGTAAAATCGTGCTCCGTCCCAATGAAAAATTAAATGCGGGCAATAGCTATTATTTTGAATTGCCGGGCGGAAGTGTTGCCGATCGCGAGGGTCATATTGTTGATGCCGAAATCATTAGCACTTTTACTACCATTGATGATGAGCTCCCAGACATCGAAATCAATCCTGCTGACAGCACTACAGATGTATATCTTAATGCCATAATTACGGTTAGCTTTGATGAAGCAGTGCAAAAATCGAATGGCACTGAAATCACTTCCAGTGATATTCCCAGCTTATTTAATTTGAAGATAGATGATGCTAATGGCGATAGCCTTGCAGTAATGGGAATGATTGATGAAGCTAAAAGTCTGATCACCATCCATCCGGTTAATAATCTGGATGCCTTTAAATATTATTATTTTGAGATGATTCCAGGAATGCTGATGGATATGGCTGGTAATGTAATCGAGGATCTGCAGTACACGCATTTCGAAACGGGTGATGATTTGGGTATTGATAATAATACAGCCAGAGAACTTCATCTCCAACCCAATCCTACTAAAGGAAACCTTACTATTTCGTTTGAGCAATCGAGCCAAAAACATATTCAGCTATTCGGTATGAATGGTAACAAAATTATGGACTGGCAAACGACAGATAAAACTGCACTAATCGACCTGAGCAGCTACAAGCCTGGCGTTTATCTTATGATGGTTCATTTTGAAGATGGCTCTTCAGGAACGCAAAAAATCATCAAACAATAAAAATGCTTTGATATTACAAAACCTGCAAACATGAAAATGAAATGTTTGCAGGTTTTGTATTTCAATATTCGTATTTTTCCAAATAATCATCGAATTCAAGTATCGAAGCAAAAAAAAATCAGCTATGAGAAATCAAACTTCTACACTCATTTTTTTCCTGCTCCTCTTTCCATCTCTTTTGTTTGCCCAAACGGGCTGGCAATACCTATCGCCACAAGATGGGTCAAAATTTATTAACCCCGAAAACACCATTGTTTTGCGCCACGGTGGAATTAGCATTCAGGCGCAGACCCTATCCAAAAGCCTTAGCGTTACAGGATCGTTGAGCGGATTGATAAAAGGAGAGCTAAAATTGGCCAATGATGGCCGGACATTCGTTTTTTATCCGGGGCATCCTTTTAAAATGGGTGAAGAAATAGCAGTAAAAGTATCAACCCTTAGATCTTTGGAGAAAGGTACTTTTATCAATGACACCAGTTTTAGTTTTATGATTTCAAAAAATAAAAGTCCTGACTTTATCAACAGCGCATTATCATCCGATCTCCATTTGCAAGGTGACAGCATGCAAAATATTGAGCAAAGTTCGAGCTTGAATCAAAGTGCAAAGGGGTTTCCGCATTCAGACATAGACACACCTGATGATTTCCCAGGCCTTGAAATTTTGCACTACACACAGCCTGCACCCGGCTATTTCTTAATCAGCACCCCTTCAATTAGCGGCTTCAGTCCATATATTCAAATTATCGACCCACATGGCACTCCGGTTTTTTACCGGGAGTATGATGAACACTGTAGCGATTTTAAGTTTACCGGCCAAAACAAACTCATGCACTTTTATGGGAGTTCATCCCTTCCTGCATCAAAATGCTATTACATACTCAACAACCATTACCAGATTATTGATACACTGAAAATGCAAAATGGATATATGGTAGATTCTCATGAGGGTTTGCTGCTCGAAAACGGGAACACAATACTGATGGCCTACGATGCACAAATTGTAGGGATGGATACCGTGGTTAATGGTGGCAGCCCTTTCGCCTCGGTTGTAGGCTTGGTGATACAGGAAACCGACAGCAGCGACAATGTAATATTTCAGTGGCGAAGCTGGGATCACTTTGCCATTACTGATGCTTATGCTGAGGATCTCACCACTGGCCATATCGACTGTGTGCATGGCAATAGCCTCGAAATCGATAACGATGGCCACCTTTTACTATCGAGCCGCCACTTGAACGAAATCACCAAGATCAACAGAAATACGGGTGCTATCATTTGGCGCTTTGGCCCCAAAGCACTCAACAACATGTTTACTTTTACTAACGACACTGTTGGCTTTACTTATCAGCACGATGCACGTCGATTGGCAAACGGCAACCTTACGCTCTACGACAATGGCAACCTGCACGACCCATTGTTTTCGCAGGCCATCGAATATGAATTGGATGAAGAAAACCTTACTGCAAGCCGGGTATGGAATTACATTAACGATCCCGCAATCTTTGCCCCTGCAACGGGTAGCACTCGACGCTTGCCCAACGGCAACACACTTATTGGCTGGGGGTCTGTTGATGTAGTTTCTCCAAATTTTACCGAAGTGGACGCTAATAATCAAAAGTGCTGGGAAGCTATTCTCCCGGACTGGGTACACTGCTACCGGGTGCTTAAAGGCCAATGGAAAAATCAATTGCTCGTTCCCGACAAGGATACGCTCACCTTTGAATCGGATACCGATAACCCTCCAATCCTACCCATCAATCTGTACAACGATGCCGATTATATAATTAAAATTAGCAGTGCTCACCATCACCACGAGGCCTTTCAGCTAATCACACCCCTACCCCTTAGCATCCCTGCAAAAGCATCAGCAGAATTATTTATTGAGTTTAACCCTGGTTTTCACGAAGGCGAGATTAGAGATGTTTTTACCTTTAACTACGATTCCATATTCGAGGGAAACCTTGCCCAGCGCATTGCCTGCCAGGTAAACGTGCAGGCGGTGCTGGATGATGAGTTAGCCCCGCAGATGCGTGCAATACCTGTAAACGGTTCATATATATCCAACACCACATTTTTTAGCTTCGTTTTTAGCGAAACCGTATTTCATCCGGACAGCAGCTATATTCAATCAAATGACCTTTCTGAAATTATCTCTCTGATAAGGGATAGTGCGGGTGGAAACCCGGTTGGCTATAAAAGCACTATCGATACCTGGAAACGTAAAATTACCCTGATCCCCGACACCTTGTTGAACAACAAAACCTACCTTGTTCATTTTACAGGCCACAGTTTTGCTGATAAAAACGGTCAGGTATTGGAGCAGGCACAGGACTTTGTGTATTATGTAAGTGATAGCCTGGAGCCAAAGACTTTGTTTATCCCGGCCAACGGATCCAACGATGTTGTTCGCGACATAACTGTGCAATTGCATTTTGATGAACAGATTTTTAAAACAGACGGAAGTGAAATAACAAATGAAGACTTGCCTGCAATGCTCGTGTTTAAAAATGACACGCTAAATGGCAGCGATGTAAGTTTTGAAGCATCCATTAGCACCGAAAAAAACACGATCAAATTGTATCCGAATAATTGGCTCGAAAGTTATCAACAGTATTATATCGCCCTACGGCCTCATAGTATTCAGGATGAATTTGGGAACGTGCAAGCAGATACTTTATGGGCAATCTTTACTACGGGCAATGACCTGGGCATTGGAAATTATTCGATTAAACCACTAAAAATCTATCCCAATCCCAACGATGGTATTTTTCGCATCGAATCAGAATCCGCCACTATCACCAATTACCAGGTCTATTCGCTTATTGCCGGGCTTATTCATCAAGAAACCGGAATTGACCGAAAGTATGTAGATGTTGATTTGAAGGAGCTTACCAGCGGTATTTATTTTATCAAAACAACAGTTCGTCTTGGAAAGAAAACGATAGCTGTGCCAGCTAAGAAATTTTTGATTAGTCGCTAATTTTCAAAAAAACCATCCAGATTATAACCCTTAGCGGTAAAGATATTCCTGTTTTGTATATATAATTCACGCACGGATTGGATGGAAATGGTGAAGGTAATACCGTAATTAATTTCTTTTTCCACTTTTACGAATAGATCGCCCTGGTATGGAATGTTAGGATTATACACTTCCTGATGGCTTTCGTTTTGTGGCTTTAACACATTTTTGTAGTTTGCCGATACCGCGCGTGCCAAACCCACGAGTTCAAAATTGGGAACTCCATCGCGCACAGCCAGCACAATACCTCCGCTGATGCCTTGATTGAAAAGCGCATCAACAATAAATTCATCCTTTTTGTTGTGTTTGGGATTACTCACAATGCCACGCGTAACCATTTGGTAGCCGGCAGGGTAGCCCATAATATAAACAAAACTGCCCCATTCAAGATCTTTGGAGATGCCCACCGGATAAGCAAACACCGGATTTGAGGGGCTGGGGTTTTCAAAGGTATTGCCAAGGAAGGCAATATCATGCTCCTGGTCTGTGATAATAATTTCGAGTTCGCCACTGTCGGGCAGTTCGCGGATAAAATTGTTCTGTTTCTTTTTTATCGACACACTTTCCAAGAATTCGGTTTCCTGGTTTTGAGCATCCAGGAAGTAGCTGAAAAGAGTATCGGGATAATCCACCACGTGGGCACAGGTAATTACCACCACTTTGTTGTTTTCGTTATAGATAATTGTGGCCGTGCCATGCACCGATTCGTTGGAATAGCTTTTGGCTTGCGCTGTACGATTCAGGCGTTGATCGTGCAACTTTGTGCGGCTTACTGCCTGTGTGGCATCAAAATGATAACGGTTGTACTCCACCAGACAATAGATTTTTTTTACCGAGTGCGAAATCACCTCCAATTCATCTGAGCTGTTGCGATAAGGAAACTCGCTGTCGTAGCGGCCATCGTTAAGCGAGGGATAAACAATTTGATAGGCTGTTCTGCGACAGGATATTGAAATAAGGATTAGCAGGAGAGCTATGATTAAATGATAGTAGCGCATCTTTTAAATTTTATAAGCTACAAATATAGGAATTTGAACTTTAGTCGGGATTTTTTATAAAGCCATACCTTAGCTGTTTGTTCACAATAGTTTGAAAACTTATTGGCTCAATCCGGCTCTAACAACAAAACAAAGCAGTACTTTTGCGGGTTGAAAATAGGATAATCTATGGAAATAGAATACAGTGATGATTTGGTCAGGTCGCTCGAATGGAACGAACACATACAAACGCGCCCGGGCATGTACATCGGCAAGCTGGGCGATGGCTCATCGCAGGACGATGGCATTTATGTGCTGATCAAAGAGGTGATCGACAACTCGATTGATGAATTTGTGATGGGCAATGGCAGGCGCATCGAGGTGAGCATTGAAGACAAAACCGTTACCATCCGCGACTTTGGCCGGGGCATCCCCCTGGGAAAGGTTATCGACTGTGTAGCCAAAATTAATACCGGGGCAAAATATGATTCCAAAGTTTTTAAGAAATCAGTGGGCCTCAATGGTGTAGGTGCCAAGGCCGTTAATGCCCTGTCATCGTTCTTTAAGGCTCAATCGGTGCGCGATGGTATTACAAAAATGGTTGAGTTTTCGGGTGGTGAAATCATCCATGATTTCCCCAATCAAAAAACAGAAGATCGAAATGGCACACTCATATCTTTTACCCCGGACGCAAAATACTTCGGCAATTTTCACTTTATCCCCGAATATGTAGAAAAGCTACTGTGGAACTATGTATTCCTGAACAACGGCCTAAGCATCTATTTCAACGGAGAGCGTTTTTATGCCAAAAACGGCCTGCTCGATTTGCTTGAACGCAACATCAACGGCGGCGCGCTTTACCCGATTATCCACCTCCGTGAGGGCGACTTCGAGTTTGCCTTTACGCACATGAGCAACCAGCACGGCGAGGAGTACCACTCATTTGTAAACGGACAAAACACAACCCAGGGCGGCACCCACCAGACGGCTTTTCGCGAGGCCTTCGTAAAAACCATCCGCGAGTTTTACAAAAAAGATTTCGACCCCTCGGATGTGCGGGCCTCCATTGTGGTTGCGCTAAGCATCAAGGTACAGGAGCCGATTTTTGAATCGCAAACCAAAACCAAGCTCGGATCGCAATACATCGAACCCGAAGGCCAAACCATACGCAATTTCATAACCGACATCGTTAAGCGCAATCTGGACAACTACCTCCACATTAACCCGGATATCGCCGATATTATTTATCAAAAAATCCTGCGCTCGGAAAAGGAAAGAAAAGAAATTGCCGGTATTAAAAAACTGGCTCGCGACAGTGTAAAAAAGGCCAGCCTTCACAACAAAAAACTGCGCGATTGTCGTATTCATTACAATCAAAACCATGAGCGCCGTCTGGAGAGTACGCTCTTTATCACCGAGGGCGATTCGGCCAGCGGCTCCATTACCAAATCGCGCGATGTGAATACCCAAGCCGTTTTTTCGCTCAAGGGCAAGCCACTCAACAGCTATGGCATGAGCAAAAAAGTGGTGTATCAAAACGAGGAGTTTAACTTGTTGCAATCGGCATTGAACATTGACGAGGATCTCGAAAACCTGCGCTACAACAATATTGTGATGGCCACCGATGCCGATGTGGATGGTATGCACATCCGCCTGCTGCTACTCACTTTCTTCCTCCAGTTTTATCCCGACCTGGTAAAAACCGGCCACCTTTATATTTTGCAAACGCCGCTGTTTAGGGTGCGCAACAAGAAGAAAACCATATACTGCTACAGCGATGAAGAACGCAGGGCAGCCCTGGACAAGCTAAAGCTAAACCCGGAAATAACGCGCTTTAAAGGCCTGGGTGAGATTTCACCCGATGAGTTCAAAAACTTTATTGGATCTTCCATGCGCCTCGACCCGGTAATTCTCAAGAAAGGACAATCCCTTTCGGAACTACTTTCGTTTTACATGGGAAAAAATACGCCTACCCGTCAAAATTTCATCATCGACAACTTGAGATACGAGGAAGTGATGGAAGTAACGGCTTAAGGTAAGTTACTGTTTCTTGATAAAAATAAGACCAGCGATTAAAATAGATTTCTCACGACAACAAATCCCCTATAAGTCTGAGAATGGAGAGGTCTATTTCCAAAATAATGTTATTGATATAACATCAAAACCCTGCCTGGCCAGTCAGACAGGCTTATCATCACAAAAAAACCTTAGTAGAAAATACGACCACAACGCGCCTTTAACCTTATCCAATCTGGAAATTAATAAGGTTGATTTTTCTTAAGGAATCATTTTTCTACTAAGGTTAAAATAAAAAATAAGCCTGCCTGGCCAGTCAGGCTTACCAGGTCGCAAGTGCGCCAAGAAATCTCTTGATATTCTGTGTTTTAAACAAACATGTCATTGATACCGAAGGGAAAAATCTCTTGATATCCAGACGTTTGCAAAAATATGTCATTGTTAACGCGACACCCTGCCGCAGCACTTCGGAAAAATTGTAATGAGCTATCCAATCGTGCAAACATATAAAAAGCCATACACGCTAATGTATGGCTTCGTTGTAACTTTATTTCAGCACAAAGCCGGTATTCACTCGTAATCAATCCTGCGACAAGCAGTTTTGTTGAATTATTAGTTCCGATTTGCGCAGACGACAGTAGCCATTATCGCAGGCCATCGCCTGACCCCCGTTCAAAATCCAGGAGAGAAAATGGAGCAACTTCTCATCATCCGGTTTTTTTGCCGCTATCAGCGAAAGCGGCCTGCACAGGTTTGAAGGATAGCTACCCAGCCATATCACCCTTTGCATTTCTTTCAGCTTATCAGGAATACGCTCGGTGTAGTCGATGCGTTGGTTTACGTTAAGGTCGATGGGCAGGATGCTTATCCCCGCAGCAGGGTCGCCAACGGGAAGATCGTAAGCATACTTTAGGTTGCAAAAGCCAATGGCCATCGGATCATTGCGCAGCATGGCAATCATTTCCTCATCGCCTGCAAGCACTTTCCCTATTAATTTATCAACTTTAGTAAAAAGAAAATTTGCCCAAACCTGTGCTGCACCGTTGTGTGGGTCGAGGATGTAAACATTTATCGGTGTGGAATTATCACTATCCAGCAATGCTCCCCATGTAAGCTGTGTTTCGGAAGTAAAAAGCTGTATTAATTGATCAGGGGTCAGACCTTTCTCCCTGATGGCTTCGGCAAAGGGATTACTGCTGCTAAAAACAGGGACTACCGCCTCGCGGGCAACTTTCATCTGCCACAGATTGGCATCTTCGGGCAGTGATTGCTCCATGCCCGAAAACATAAACATATCTGCTCCGCCCTGCGCTACTGCATCTGCTACCGATGCGTGGTGCGATTCGATTAGTTGTATTGGGGCTGATTCAAATTGTTTTAGATAGGCATCCTGCCAAAGTGCTATCAGGGGAGCCATAATGCTATTGCCTGAAATTACGAAGGCAGTTTCTTTTTCGGCCCGGACTTCTTTTTTCGGCTTATTTTGCTGAGCCCAGGCAAAGGTGAGAATACAAAAAATCAAAGCCGAAATTAAAACACTCTTTAAAGTTTTCATAGCGCATCTAATTATATTTCAATTCTTTTATTAAACGCCCAAAGATAGAATGAGAATGGATGAAAAGCAAGTAAAATCGCTACTTTAACAATCCATATACATTTATATATATAGATATGAACGTTTAAAAAATTAAGAGTTTACTCAATTTTTTTTGAATTGAAAGGTAATGATGAGTGAAGCGAAAAGAACCTGACTGCTTGAGCTAGTGAGGTAAAAAAAACACTCCCGTCCATCGGATGATGAACGGGATTGTTTTTAATGATAATTTATTAAGCCCGGGATAGCGATGTTTTAAGCTCATTTTTTCCCGGGTTAGCCTTCGACATGCTCAGGCTGTAAGCCGGGGCTATTCAAAAGTGCCGACTTTTTTTATTTTAAAATTGAAGATTAATGCCGAGCTACGTTCGTACATTCTCGAAAAGAAACAAAAATTAAAAATTTTTGACTTTTCGGGACGATCGGAGATTTTAGATTGTGTTGAATATCACCAACATCTTATATCTAAAATCGTTAATCTGAAATCGTATATTTTTCTAAATATTACTTTAAAGACAAGCGCTAATTACTCCACAATCTTATTCCAGTTGTAAACATCAGCTTCGGTGCCTTCCTGGATGCCTCTGAGTTTGTTGTACAATTGGGTGCTTACAGAGCCGGCTTTACCATCCTTGCAATATTCGAAAACTTTGCCTGTGTCGCGATCCACGATTTTTTTGATGGGCGAAATTACGGCGGCAGTACCGCAGGCACCCACTTCGTCAAAATCGCCAAGCTCGTCGATGGCCACGGGGCGCAATTCTATTTTAAGACCCATATCCTTGGCTATCTGGCGCAGGCTCATATTGGTAATCGAAGGCAGGATGGAGGGCGAGTTGGGCGTAATGTAGGTATTGCCTTTGATGCCGAAGAAGTTAGCTGGACCGGCCTCATCGATAAATTTTCGATCAGCCGAATTGCGGAAAATAACCGAGGCAAAGCCTTCTTTTTTGCCCCGATCGAGGGCAATAAGACTGGCGGCATAATTGCCACCAACTTTGATGTGGCCGGTGCCATTGGGCGCGGCGCGGTCGTAATCGCTGATAATTTGTAGTTCAACCGGATTAAAGCCCTCTTTGAAATAGGGACCCACCGGACCAACAAAAACCATAAACAGATATTCGCGTGCGGGTTTTACGCCAACCTCGGGTCCCGAGCCAATCAGCAAGGGCCGGATGTAAAGTGCAGCACCAAGCCCGTAAGGCGGCACATATTTTTTATTCAAACTTACGGCTTTAAAAACCGCCTCCTTGAACAAATCCGAGGGAACTTCGGCCATCATCACGCCGCGGGCTGAGTTCTGCATCCGCTTGGCATTTTCTTCCCAGCGAAAAACACGAATTTTCCCATCCTTACCCATAAAGGCCTTCATGCCCTCGAAGGCTTCCTGGCCATAATGCAGCGCGGTGGCAGCCATGTGAATATTGATGTATTCAGAGGATGAGATTTCCAGCTCACCCCATGCACCATTGCGGTTGTAGGTGCGCACGTTGTAATCCGTTTTGAAATAGCCAAAAGGCAAACTTTTCCAATCTATGTTCATTATCCTGTTTTGTTTTGGTGAGTACTCGTAATTGAGTTGCTAAATTATAATATTATCCTGATAGAAAATAAGTTGAAGCACTTTATTTGTTAATATGATAACAGGAAATATCCAATAGTGCCAGGCATAACGATTGATAATCAACAAAAAACGAGCGTTTTCGATACTTAAAATCAGCATGAAATAAAACCTTACAATTTGTTGTATCCGTGGTAAGCGTGTTATTTTTGTCGCTGATAACTAATTGCTATTTGATTTTAAATTACTAAAAATGACACTGGAAGTATTGTCCGAAATTATTAACGCCAAACGTGTAAGTGGCAGCAATGATGCCGGAGTGGAAATTTACGAAGCCTTTGCTTCCGATTTGATGAGCGATGTTTTGACGCTCGACATGCATAATCCTATGTTGATAACAGGCCTGTCGAACCTGCAAACCATACGCACCGCCGAAATGGCCGACATAAATGTAATAGTGCTGGCACGCGGAAAAAAAGCCTCCCCCGAAATGATTGAACTTGCGCAGGAACTCAATATTTTTATTCTCGAAACCGAATTTTCTGTATTTAAAACCAGTGGAATTCTTTACCAAAACGCTATAAAACCCCTGTATTAAAAGATGCTGAATTTGGAATACACGATAGAAGGCGGAAACTTTAGCGATGCGGGCAAAGCTTCGAGCGATATAAAAAAAACACTAAAGCAGCTCAGCATCGACTATGCTTTGATAAAACGCACCGTGGTCGCAGTTTACGAAGCTGAGGTAAATGTGGTAGCGCATGCACGTCAGGGGACACTTTCGGTAGAGATAAACACCCGACAAATTAAAATTGTGGTGGACGATCATGGCCCCGGCATCGAAGATATTGATAAAGCCATGCAGGCAGGCTATTCGACGGCAAATGCACGGGTGCGCGAAATGGGATTTGGTGCCGGCATGGGCTTACCCAACATCAAGAAAAATACGGATGAATTAAATATTTCGAGCCAGCCGGGACAGGGTACAAGGCTGGAAATGATCATCAATTTATCCTAAAAAAATCGCAAATAGTAAATCGGGAAAAATGGATTTTTGATAATGAAAGATTTTCATCATGCTTTAAAAATTGTGGATGACTTGTGCATCGGATGCTCCAAGTGCATGAACATCTGCCCTACCCATGCCATCCGCGTGCGTAATGGCAAGGCCAGGCTTATGGACAACCGCTGCATCGACTGTGGCGAATGTTACCGGGTGTGTCCGGTAAGTGCCATCATCATCGAGCAGGATGATTTCCAAAAAATTTACGATTACAAATACCGTGTTGCCCTGGTGCCCGCAGTTTTTTTTGGGCAATTTCCGGCCAAATATCCCATCCCCAAAATTTACCAGGCACTGCTTGATGTAGGCTTCACCCACGTTTTTGAAATAGAAAACGGGGTAAGAATAATCAGAGCCGAGGCTGCAAAAATGCTGACTTCACAAAATGATTGCAAGCCCTTTATCTCTGCTTTTTGCCCTGCTATCGTTAGGCTGATACAGGTAAAATTCCCTGCCCTGGTGCAAAACTTCATCCTGCTAAAGCCGCCGCTTGATGTATCTGCCCTGTGGTTTCGCAAATATCTCGAAGAAAAGGGTGCCAGTGAATCGGAGACTGGCATTTTTTACCTCACCCAATGCCCGGCCAAGATTGCAGCTATTAAAAGTCCCGCCGAGGAGGAGGACTCGCCCATTTCGGGGGTCATCAACATGGACGAAATTTTCAACAAGGTATTTCAAAAACTTCAGGAAAGCAGCGATAAATTGCAAACTGTGCCCATCAAGAGTTTTAATTTGGCAGCCGATGATATTTTGTGGAGTCTTACTACCGGCGAATCCAATCACGCCACAGGGCGCAAAATGGCCATCGATGGGGTGCACAACGTAACTAATTTTTTGGAAAAGCTGGAGCAGGAGGAAAATCCCAATTTTGATTTTCTGGAACTGCGCTCCTGCGACGAGAGTTGTGCGGGTGGCGTGCTGACGGTAGAAAACCGCTTTTTGTGTGCCGAACGAATGCGCTCAAGAGCTGCAAAAACAAATATTTCAGCAGATAATAAAACTGCCCTGGATTTTGAGAAGGAATTACCAGCCCTCATCAAACTCGAAAAAATACCGCCTCGCTCGATGATGAAACTGGACGATGACATGGGCGAATCGCTGCGCAAGATGAACCTGATACGGCAGATTATGCAGCTGTTGCCCATGGTAGATTGTGGCGTGTGTGGCTCGCCGGGCTGCCGTGCCCTGGCCGAAGATATTGTGCAGGGACGTGCCATATTGGAAAATTGCATTTTTATCCAGCGACGTTACGAGCAAAAAGGAATGCTGAAACCCGGCGATGCAGTCAATATCCATAAAAAAGTGTGGGGTGCAGATAAATTTGAAAAATAAAAATCATTAAAAAATCAAAATACCATGACTGTAAATGATATTGTTAAAATGTTGGATTTAGAAGTCTTTTGCGGAAAACAAGGACTTACAAACCCAATCACCGGAGGCTATACCTCCGATTTGCTGAGCGATGTAATGGGTCATGCCGACCAGGGAAATATCTGGATTACCCTTCAAACGCACAAAAATATTATGGCCATTGCTTCGCTCAAAGACCTGGCAGCCATAATCCTGGTAAAAGGGCTAAAACCCGAAAAGGACACGTTTGAAAAAAGCAACGAAGAAGGCATACCCATCCTGGGCAGCCGTGCCGAGAGTTTTGAGGTAAGCGGAAAAGTGTATAATCTCTTGCAAATGAAAATCGCATAGTCGTGCCCCAAGCATGAAAGCCTTCCGTGCCGATTTACATATCCACAGCCTGCTTTCGCCCTGTGGCGATTTAGCGATGAGCCCTCAAAATATTGTGGCTGCTGCACGCCAGAAATCGCTCGATATTATCGCCATCACCGATCACAACAGCACGCGCCACTGCCAGCTAATAAACGAGCTGGCTGCCGAAAATGGAATTCTTGCGCTGTTTGGAGCCGAGATTACCTCCAAGGAAGAAGTGCATTGTGTGGCATTGGTTCCTGATATTGCGAGCCTGGAAATGCTCCAGAAATACCTGGATAACCATTTAGTAAATATTAAAAACGATCCGAATAAATTTGGCTATCAGGTGGTGGTTGACCGGGACGAAAACATAGTTTACGAAGAACAACACCTGCTAATTTCAGCCCTGGATCAAAGTATCGAAGAAATCGAAAAGACTATCCACGCTATGGGAGGCCTTTTTATTCCGGCACATGTCGATCGCTCGGCTTTCAGCCTTAGCAGCCAGTTGGGGTTTATACCTGATGATTTGAACTATGATGCCCTCGAAATCTCAAAATATACTACGCCCGAAAAATTCCGAAAAGCCCACTCCTATCTTAAAGATTGCACAATTATCCAAAGCTCTGATGCGCATTTCCCCGAGCATATTGGCGAGCGTTACACAGTTTTTAATATGAAAAATGCCAGCTTTGATGAAATCAAACTGGCATTAAAAACTTGTGATGGACGGTTTGTGTCCACGTTTCCGGGATTAAAAAAACCCTGATAGAGTGTACCCGGACAGTTAAGGAAATCTTTTATCTTTTCGCAGAAATCAAAGATTTTCTCTTTTTAAGGACGATTAACATCAGTCATAGCATGGCTTAGGGCCATACCATGACTTTCAATGACCTATATCACCGAAGACCCGATGCGTACTCCAAAATAAAAAATAACCCTGAACAGGATTAAAAAAACAATGGCGGTTACCAGGGCTATTTTATCCAGCTTGATGCGTATCGGAAATTCATCGAAATAAAAAGTCGGGAATAAGCCATATCGCAACAAAATTGGAACAGCAAAAATTAATCCGGTAAGCATTACAAACAACTCGTAATAAGTTATTTTGGGTAGCTTCACAGCAATCATAATCAGGGTTCCCACCAACAAAGGCAAAATGATATTAGCATAAGTAAAAAATGCGCGATTGTGCTCGCTCAAGGTATTAAAGTAGGAGTTGGCCGAAAACAAAAACCACTTGGTGGTAAGGGTTGACACCAGCAGTAACATGGTAAGTGCAAATAAGGACAGGATCAATTTGCCGGTATCCATAAAATAAAAATACATCACCACATATCCAATCCCTTTGTTGAGAATGGTGCCAGCCAGCAAGGCTCCAAACGACCAGATGATCGAAAAGGTAAAGGCCCACAGAAAAAAAAGTTTAAAATGGGCCAGGTGGTCGTACATATTAATAAAGATTATCAATGAGATTACACCAAAAACCAAAGCTAACAATGGTGGGAGACTATACAATAATTTGACAGCATCGCCAGTCCAGGCTCCCGAATCGATAACATACGTCAGCTTGTAATAATAGATGATGCTGGAAAAATCGAACTGCATAGCAGCAATAGCTGTCGCAAACTGGCTGAGCAGATACATTACAATAAATGCAATAATAAAGTAGGACAAAGAATTGAGAAAGATGATCAGAAAATTTTTGCCTGTACGTTTATATTTATCCTGCGTTTGATCCATATTATTTTTTTAAGGTGAAGTGAGATATGCATAAACAAGTTTGAATATATCTGCCTTAGGCAAAAAAAACCCATGTTAAAAAAACATGGGTCATGGGTATTTTGCCAGGCACATTAAGCCTTCATAAATTTTTGTGCATCAACCATTTCGGTGGACGAATATTCGCCGGCATCCAACTTAGTTTTCACCTTTTGGAAAGCTTTAATGGTATATTCAACATCATCAAGCGAATGTTCTGATGTTGGGATAAGGCGAAGCAGGATTACTCCCTTGGGCACCACCGGATAGCCAACGATAGAGCAGAAAATGCCATAGTTTTCGCGCAGGTCGTAGGTAATATGTGTGGCCTCGGGTACGCCACCTTCGAGAATTACGGGTGTTACCGGCGATTGGGTGTTGCCCAGATTAAAGCCATTTTTGCGTAAACCATCCTGAAGTGCATCTACAACTTTCCAGAGATTGGCTTTTATTTCGGGGCGGGTACGGATAAGTTCCAAACGTTTTAATGAACCGATAACCATAGGCATGGGCAGCGATTTAGCAAAAACCTGTGAGCGCAAATTGTAGCGCAAATATTCGATCACCTCTTTTTTGCTGGCCACAAAGGCACCAATGCCGGCCATAGCCTTGGCAAAAGTTCCAAAATACACATCTACCTCATCCATTACGCCGAGATGCTCGCTGGTACCTGCGCCGGTTTTTCCCATGGTACCAAAGCCGTGGGCATCATCCACCAACATGCGGAAATTATATTTCTTTTTCAAAGCAGCAATATCTCTCAGATTACCCAGGTCGCCCGACATGCCATAAACGCCTTCGGTTATTACCAGAATCCCTCCACCGGTTTGGTCGGTGATTTTTGTAGCCCGCTGCAATTCCTTCTCAAGATTGGCCATGTCGTTGTGCGGATATACAAAGCGTTTCCCAAAATGCAGGCGGCAGCCATCGATGATGCAGGCATGAGCTTCGGAGTCGTAAACAATCACATCGCGCCGGCTTACCAGCGATTCGATTATTGACACCATGCCCTGATAGCCATAATTGAGCAGGTAAGCATCTTCTTTTTTCTCGTAATCGGCCAGTTCTCGCTCAAGTTTTTCGTGGTAGCTGGTGTGCCCCGACATCATGCGTGCACCCATCGGATAAGCCAAGCCCCAGTCTTTGGCGGCCTGAGCATCGGCTTCGCGCACCTCGGGATGATTGCCCAGTCCCAGATAATTATTCACCGACCATACCAACATTTCCTTACCCATAAAACGCATCCGCGGCCCCAACTCACCTTCCAATTTTGGGAACATAAAATAGCCAAAGGCTTTACGATTATACTGCCCCAGGGGACCCATATTTTTAAACTTGTCGAAAATATCCATTACGTTTTGTTTTAATATTAATACTATATTTTTATCGAAGGCGCAAAATTATAACAATTCTATTGATAATCACTTGCAATGGCCTCGAATTGCAAACAATCATTATTAAAAGTAATAAACTGTAAACATGAAAATTTTTGCAAGAGTTTGCCGTTAATCAATCCGTTAAATAATATTACTTTTGCGCCCATGTTTAGAAAAATTGGTTTTATCGTATTGATTTCCTTAATTGTAGTGGTATCTTCGTGTAGTAAGCATCAAAAACTGCTCAAGGGCACCGACAACGATCTTAAATACGAAAAGGGAATAGAATATTACGAAAGTGGCGACTACTATCGCGCGCTTCAGCTTTTCGAGCAGCTCATCCCGGTTTACCGTGGCACAAGCAAGGCCGAAAAACTGTATTACTATTACGCTTATTCCTACTACTACGAGCGCGAATACATCATGGCCAGCTATTATTTTAAACGATTCTCGGTAAATTTCCCTTCGAGCGACTTTGCCGAAGAAGCCAGCTTTATGGTGGCCTATACCAAATACCTGGACAGCCCGCGATACAGTCTCGACCAGACCGTTACCCGTGAAGCCATCGATGAATTTCAGCTTTTTATCAACCGTTTTCCTTATGGCGAAAAGGCACAAGAGGCCACTGATTTGATTGTGGAACTTAGAGATAAGCTGCAAAAAAAATCCTATAATATTGCCAATTTGTATTTGAAAATGGAAGATTATCGGGCTGCCATTATTTCGTATCAAAACATGCTAAAGGAATTTCCCGATACCGAATTTAAAGAAGATATCCTATATAAAATTATTACCGCGTATTATAACTACGCCATCAAGAGCATAGAGGAAAAGAAACAGGAACGCTTCGACAATGCTGTAAAAGCCTATTACGATTTTGTGGCATTATATCCCGAGAGTGTATTTATTAAAGATGCAGAAAAAATGCGCGAAAGAGTAGAAGAGGAACTGCGCAATGCTGATTTTGAAGAATTATAAAAACAAGAAACAATATGGACTACAAGAAAGTTAAAACGGATACCTCGGCGGTTACACGTAAAATGAACGATTTTAACAATGTAACCGGCAACATTTACGAAACTGTGGCTATGCTCTCGAAACGAGCCAACCAAATTTCGCTCGAATTGAAAGAAGAACTCAACAAAAAGATTTCGGAGTTTGCTTCATCCAGCGATAATCTGGAAGAGATTTTTGAAAACCGTGAGCAAATAGAAATTGCACGCTTCTACGAAAAGTTGCCCAAGCCTACGCTGCTTGCCGTTCAGGAGTTTATCGATGAGCAGATTTATTACCGAAATCCTTCCAAGGAAGCGCAAACCAAACCTTCATCCGACATTCTGGCCTAAGGTGCTAAAAGGCAAAAAAATCATTGTCGGCATTACCGGCAGCATTGCGGCATACAAAGTCCCCTTGCTCGTCCGCCTCCTGATAAAGGAAGGATCTGAGGTGCAGGTAATACTCACCGAAAATGCCCGTGCCTTTGTAACGCCGTTGACTCTATCAACCCTATCGAAGAAGCCGGCACTCACCTTTCCATTTGATGAAAAGGACGGCACCTGGCATAGCCATGTGGACATGGGTATTTGGGCCGATTTGATGATTGTGGCTCCGGCTTCGGCAGCCACACTTAGCAAAATGGCCTCAGGCTTGGCGGATAATCTTTTGCTTACCACCTACCTTTCGGCGAAGTGCCCGGTATTTTTTGCCCCTGCCATGGATTTGGATATGTTTAAACATCCCTCGACAAACGAAAACATCGATCGACTAACAAAACGTGGCAACAAGCTGATAGCTCCGCAAACCGGCGAGCTGGCCAGCGGACTTAGCGGTGCAGGCCGCATGGAAGAGCCTGAAATTATCCTAGGCATTATCCAGGATTACTTTGCTAAAGCATTGTATTTGGCTGGCAAAAAGATTTTAATCTCGGCAGGCCCCACCTACGAAAAGATTGACCCGGTGCGATTTATCGGCAACTTCTCGTCAGGGCTTATGGGATTTTCGATGGCCGAAGAAGCAGCGCGAAGAGGTGCCGAAGTAACTCTGGTAGCAGGCCCAACTCACCTGACAGTCTCGGATACGCACATTAAACGGATTGATGTGGAATCGGCGGCAGAGATGCTGAAGGCCATGGTAACACGCTTTGCCAAAGCAGACATAACAATTATGTCAGCCGCAGTTGCCGATTTTAGCCCCGAAACCATAGCTCAGGAAAAAATAAAGAAAAGTACCCCTCTTGATACCATAAAGCTGCGACCTACTGCTGACATCCTGGCTACCCTCGGCAAGCAAAAAAAGCAAAATCAATTGCTCATCGGCTTTGCCTTGGAAACAGAAAACGAAATCGAAAATGCCAAGGTCAAAATCAATAATAAAAATCTAGACCTTATCGTTTTAAATTCTCTCAGAGATAGCGGGGCAGGCTTTGGTACGGTTACCAACAAAATTACCATCATCGACAACAATCACCGATGCTTTGATTATCCGTTGAAATCGAAAAAAGAACTGGCCGGCGATATCCTAAGTAAAATAGCTGAACTGGCGTAATAGCCAGGCTTTGCAAATAAAATACTGACATTATGCCCAAACTTCTTTCGTTAATTATCGCGCTCATCGTTGCCCTAGGAGCATCAGCACAGGAATTTAATGCCTCCGTGCAAGTATCAGCTCCCCAAATACAACAAACCAACCGCGAAAAATTTAACGAACTGCGCAAGGGGCTTTACGAGTTTGTAAACGAGCGGCACTGGACGCAATATTCATACACCCTCGATGAGCGTATCGAATGCACTATCGGTATCACCATCATGGAAGAACTTTCCTCCGATGAGTTTAAAGGGCGCATGAACCTGGTGCTGAAGCGACCCATTTACGGCACTTCCTACAACTCGACGGTGCTCAATTACATCGATGACGATTTTCAGTTTCAATGGCAGGAAGGCCAGGCCATCGAGTTTAACGAAAGCTCCTTTTCATCTAACCTAACCTCCACTATTGCCTATTACATCTATATTTTTCTCGGTCTGGATTTCGATTCCTTTCAGTCGATGGGAGGCTCACCTTATTTTGAAAAGGCTCAAAACATTGTTAACATGGCTCAGAGTGCCCGCGAATCAGGATGGAAGGCCTTCGAGAGTATGAAAAATCGTTACTGGCTGGCCGAAAATCTAACCAATTCATCTTATAGCAGCATCCGCAAGGCCAACTACCAGTTTCATCGCAACGGCCTTGATTTGATGTACGACAATGTAGAAAATGGGCGCCAGGGAGTGATGGAAGCCCTCGAACTATTGCAACGCACCCATCGCGAAAAGCCCCGGCTCTTTATCATGCAACTGTTTATGGAAGCCAAACGCGATGAGTTTATCAACATCTTTTCGGATGCTGCCCCCATGGACAAAACCAAAGCCGTAAACATCCTCAAAGAGATCGATCCTTCCCACGCCAACGATTATCAAAAAATTATCAGCCAGAATTAAGCAGTCTTTATCAATAAGCTGATTGCAGCAAAGCAGATTTCTATACTTTTGCAGGGCACTAAAAAAGAAAATAGACGATCGTGCTTAAGCATCTTACCATAAAAAATTACGCACTCATCCAAGGTCTCGAAGCCAAGTTCTTCGATGGCTTTTCGGTGATAACAGGCGAAACAGGAGCTGGCAAATCCATCATCCTGGGGGCCTTATCATTAATCTTAGGGCAGCGTGCCGATTTGCAGGCATTAAAAAATAAATCAGAAAAGTGCATTGTAGAAGGTATTTTTGATACCCAACGAAATAGCTACGAAGATTTTTTCACACAAAACAATCTTGACTTCGATCCGGCAACTACCATCCTGCGGCGCGAAATATTGCCCTCAGGAAAATCGCGGGCCTTTATCAACGATACTCCGGTTGCCCTGAACCAACTGCGCGAGCTTGCCTCCCAACTGGTCGATCTGCATTCGCAAAACAGCACAGCCCTTATCCACGACAATGCCTTCCAGCTTGCGGTGGTGGATAATTTTTGTAAAAATGCCGCCCTCTTATCAGAATATAAGGGAAGTTTTTTCGCCTACAAAAAGCTTCAGGCTGAGCTGAAGGATTATAAAGAAACCGAAAGGACAAAGGCTGGCGAACAGGATTTTTTGATTTTCCAACACGAAGAACTCGAAAAAGCGCAACTTAGATCAGGAGAACAAGAAGAAACGGAGGAAGAGCTCGCCATACTCGAACATGCCGAAGAAATCAAAAGTCATCTGTTCAACGCAGCCCAGACGATGGATCGTGAGCACGGGCTTAATGCACAGTTTGGGGAGCTTATTGCCGAATTAAAACCCCTGGCTAAAATGTCGCAGGAACTAGCGGCAATATATCAGCGCATCGAAAGCAACTACCTCGATTTGAACGATATTTCATCCGAAATCAATAAAATAGATGAACACATCGAGGTAAACCCCTCGCGCACCGAAGACCTCAACGAGCGCATCAATTTGATTTATAGGCTTCAGCAAAAGCATAAAGTGAGCAGCATTGATGAACTTTTGAAAATACAAGAAGACTACGCGCAAAAAATACAAGATTATTCATCGCTCGCCCACGAAATAGCTAAGTTGGAAAAACAATGCGATGCCCACCTGAGTGCTTTATCAAAGGTGGCAGAACAGCTCTCGGGAATTCGTAAAAAACATGTATGCGAACTGGCAGCAAATATTGCGAAAACTATTGCGCAAATTGGGATGCCGCACGCCCAGGTGAAGATACATTTTGATAAGCTGGATCAACCTGCCGAAAATGGCATCGACCGGGTCAATTTTTTGTTTAATGCCAACAAAAACAGCGAAATGCTCGAGATGTCAAAGATTGCTTCCGGTGGTGAGCTTTCGCGCCTGATGCTTGCCATTAAAGCGCAGGTGGCGGTTAAAAATCTGGTTTCCACCATTATTTTCGATGAAATCGACAGTGGCGTTTCGGGCGAGGTAGCTGCTAAGATGGCCGCTATTATGCAGCAAATGGGGAAGGACTTACAAATCATCGCCATCACTCATCTGCCGCAGATTGCCGCACGCGGACAAAATCACTACCTGGTATCCAAAGACCAGGATGCCGAGGAAACCATTACCCACGTTAACATTCTAAACCAGGAGCAGCGCATTATCGAAATTGCCAAAATGCTATCGGATACTACGGTGAGCAGCTCCGCCATAAAAACCGCTGAGGAGTTGATGAGGAAGTAGGCAGGCGGCAGTGAGCAGTGGGCAGTGAGCAGTGGGCAGTAGGTAGTAATTAGTAAGCAGTAATTAGTGTTTGTCTTTAAAGTAAGTTATTTGATTTCTGAATTGCCTCGCCCTTTAGGGCGGGGATTGAATGAGAAGGATGAAAGCCCCTCGATTTCGCCACGCCATAGGCGTGGCGAAATCGAGGGGCTTTCATCTTCAAAATCATTTTCCCCGGGTTAAAACCCGGGGCAATTCAAAAACTACGACTTTATGGACAGACACTAATTAGTAAGCAGTAGGCACGGCCAGTAAGCTTGTCGAGCTGGTCGAACTGATAAATTTTCAATCCTTTATGTTTTCCCGGTTTTGTAAATCGAATTATTCAGCTATAATAATAATTGTAATTTTGTCGCTGTTTAAATCAAATCTAAATTAAGAAAAGACATGGCTTATAATTTATTAAAAGGAAAAAAGGGAATCATCTTCGGGGCACTTAACGATTTATCAATAGCCTGGAAAGTAGCCGAGAAAGCCCACGAAGAAGGGGCAGAATTTGTGCTGACCAACACGCCCGTAGCCCTGCGTTTTGGTGCGCTGGATGAGCTGGCCGAAAGAACAGGCTCGCTGATTATTCCTGCTGATGCTACCAGTGAAAAAGATCTGGAAGAACTGATAAAAAAAACCATGGAGCACTTCGGTGGCAAAATCGATTTCATCCTTCATTCCATTGGCATGTCGATGAACGTGCGTAAGGGCAAACCCTACAACGATCTTAATTATAACTTCCTGATGAAAACCCTTGATATCTCTGCGGTTTCCTTTCACAAGGTTTTGCAGATAGCCTATAAGCAGGATGCCATCAACGAATGGGGCTCTGTGGTAGGATTGTCGTACGTGGCAGCGCAGCGCACGCTTTATCGCTACAACGATATGGCCGATGCCAAGGCTCTGCTCGAATCGATTGGTCGCAGCTTTGGATACATATATGGCCGCGAGCGCAAGATCCGTGTGAACACTATTTCGCAATCGCCCACCAAAACAACGGCTGGTAGCGGCGTTAAAGGTATCGATGGGCTGATGGATTTTACCGAACGTATGTCGCCACTGGGCAATGCCTCCAGCGAAGAGTGCGCCGACTATTGCGTTACCCTTTTTAGCGACCTCACCAAAAAGGTAACCATGCAAAACCTGTATCACGATGGCGGATTTTCGAGCATGGGTATGAGCTACCGCGCTATGCAAATGTACAACCGCAGCCTGGAATGTAAGGATTGCCCCGAACCCGAGGATATCGATATAGATTTGGGGATTTTGGATTAACGAAACGAAACGCAACATTGCGTTACGTTACATTCCGTTGAGAAAATTCATGAATTTTCTCCATCATTACAACGAGAAAATTCATGAATTTTCTCTACGCGCGCCCTTCCCTGTTTTTTCCGAAATAAACAGCGAATAAACAATAGGCAGGATGCCAAACGTTGGCAGGATAAAAATACTAACAAACCAGACCAGTTGGCGGTTTTTGCCAGCTTTCCAAAGCCCCATCGCTTTCCAGGCCAACTCCCAAAAAATGATAAAGAGGATGATCCAAAGCGTGGTTAAGTCGCCGGCAGCAATGAGCGGCGGGTAGGGAATAAAATATACATCGGTGATTTGCTGTTTGTTGTTGAAAACAAATTTTAGGGTGTAATTCGATTTGGCAAATTCGCAAGTGAGATAAACAATTTCGTAGTCCCTGAAATTATCATATTTCGTACTCTTTAGGTTTTGATAATCTCCCAATTGCTGCAACTGATAATCCCACGATTGTTGCAATTTCTTTTCAAAATCATCATTGGCATACAAGGAAGCCATATATTGTCGGTTGGCAGCAAAATCGTTTTTCTGAAGATTATTTAAAAATTCCAAGGATGTTTTTACAGCAAAGCCCTCGCTTTGAGCCAAAGCAGCCTGAGCCACAAATAAACTTAAAAAAAGGATAAGCCTTAAAACTTTCATAACTGTTCCATCAGGTTTTGCATAGAAGCCCAAAGCCGCTCCGATGTTTTCTGCCAACTAAACATTTTAAGTCGTTCCCGACCTTTTTCGATCAAATCCTGGCGCAGGCTTTCATCTTTGGCCATTTGGGTAAGCGCATCGGCAATGGATTGCACCGAGAAGGGATCGACCAGCAAAGCGGCATCAGCGGCCACTTCGGGCATCGAAGTAACATTTGAGGTGATAACAGGCACATCGCAATAATAGGACTCGACGATAGGAATGCCAAAGCCCTCGAAATAACTCACATAAGCCGTTGCCAATGCCGAAGCCAGCACCAGGTGCAGGTCGATGATGGTGAGCCGACCGGCAAAGATCACATCCTCCTTGGCCTGCATCTTTTCAAAGGCAGTATCAATTTCGGTGGTCCACCATTTCTTTTCGCCCACAATCAGCAATTTCACGTCTCGATCATCCGATTTTTTAAATAAATCGAAAGCAGCAAATAGCCGCGCCAGATTCTTGCGTGGATGCAAGGAACCTACGAAAATAAAATACGGCGAGCCTCCGGAATATTTCTCCCGGGTGTTCTCAATTTCAAAAGAAGATATAGGTTTAAAATTTTCGTTAGCCCCATTATAAACCACATCAATTTTGGTTTTATCCACCCCGTAAAGTTTCACAATATCACTTTTCGAATATTCTGACACAGTGGCAATGCGCCGGGCTTTATGGGCGTATTCAGGAAAATAATGGCGGTAGAATTTACGCTCAATCCAGGGAAGATCTTTGGGATAGTGCTCGAAGTTAAGGTCGTGAAATACGTTCATTGAGGGAACTCTCGTGTTCAGCGACAAATAGCCATCGGGCGAAAAAAACAGATCAGCACCAATCTTACGCAAAACGCGCGGAACAGCCTGCTCGAACCAGAGGTAATAAAGCAAGGGATGCCTGGCCTGGGGAGGTATTACCACGGGGTGCACATTGGACGCAAAAATAAATTCTTCGTCATATTTGCGGTCGAACAAAAAATAAAACTCGTGCTCGGGATGCGCCCGAGTAATCCTTTTAAGTGTCTCGTAGCTAAACCAACCAATGCCTTCGAGCCTGCCTTTAAGTAAAAGTCGTGTATTTACAGCTATCTTCAAAGCATATCATTTTATGCAAAATTAGCGCATTTTTGTTAACACACTTGCCATGCGCTACTATTTTTACTATCTTTATCACTATTTTTAAAAACAAAAGCTATGGATATACTACTCAAATTTTCGCTTTCGGTACTGGTTATCGCCGGTCTGCTACTGCTTATGCCAGGCATTAAAACCACCAAAGCCTATTGCGCTTTTGTGGTTGCCATTCCCATCTCGATCCTCAACATGCTTATTGCGCCCACCTTTGGCTTATGTGAAATCCCGATCTCGGCCTTGTATTTTGGGCTGGTCATTGTGGCTTTGGACACCCTGCTCTTGTGGTTTTTTGGAATGATTTTAAAAGGCATTAAAGTAGATGGCTTTGGATGGGCGTTTGTATTTGCCATCATTCTCAGTTTTATCATCTATTTGGTAGAACTGGTTTTTGAGCCTGGCTACTTCCAGATCATGAGTTAAAAAGTCATAGTATGGCTAAAAGTCATAGTATGGCTCAAAGCCATGCTATGACTTAAATCCGAATTCACGGTCTGAGCCATGCTATGACTAAAAAAAATCAGGGTTTCACTAAAAGTGAAGCCCTGATTAAAAAGAATGACATTAAAATCTGATCTAATTGGAAATCTTTCAGGGTTTATGATCCCCATTAAATTTTTGCAGCCGTTTTTCCAGTTCTGGAAACTGCAAGCGGTTTACCAGTGACACGCAGGCGCGGATACCTTCGTGGCGTTCGCTGCCGGTAATGTCGAGAGTTATCGCTGAGATGCCATAATATAACATTTCTTCCAGCAGTTCGGCCCCCGAAAATCCAGGATAAGAAAAGGTGAAGTAAAAGCCATCGGCAATGGGCTTATCCTCATCTTTATCATAAACAATCTTGAAACCATTATCCAAAAACATACGTTTCATTATTTTGGCTTTCTTGCCATATTCCTTCACCACATCCACAAAGTCGAAACTCCCGTTATTGGCAGCTTCCAGCATAGCTGATAGCGCGTATTGCGAGGAGTGATTGGTGCCTGAGCTTAGCGAATACAAGGTACCAAAAATCATGGCATAACCCACATTATCCGATTTGTAATAGCGGAGCAGATCGGGAGCAGTGGTGTTAAACAACTTATCGGAAATTACCATCATCCCTACCCGCTCGCCGGCATAGCTAAACACTTTTGAACTGGAGATAAGCAAGACAAAGTTATCGGTGTAATTGGCTACGGTAGGTTGGTAAGGGGGCACGCCGGGCTTGGAATAATCCTTACGAAAATCCATACCAAAATAAGCCAGGTCTTCGATAACGATGATATTGTACTTGTTGGCCAGCTCGCCGATAATTTTCAATTCTGTGTCGGTAAAGCAAATCCAGGAGGGATTGTTGGGATTGGAATAAAGCAGCGAACAAAAACGTCCGGTAGCAAGATAAGATTCGAGTTTTTCGCGCAGCTTTTCGCCACGATAATTATACACATCAAACGAATCCCAACCCTGCCCCATCACCCTGAGCTGTTGCTTGTGTACCGGAAAACCCGGGTCCAGAAACAGTGTACCCTCACGATTGGCATACATACGGTTGAGGGTCATAAAGGCAGCAAAACTTCCCTGCATCGAACCCACCGTTGGCAGGCAGCCCTCGCTGCTGACCTCAATATTCATAAAGTTTTTTACGAATTTTGCTATCTGCACTTTGAGCGGAGCAATACCAAAAATATCGGGGTAAATGGCAGCTACACCTTTATCCAAAGCAGCCTTTTGAGCCTCGGTGCCAATGCGCGTTGGGGGCAGACCCGGAATACCCATTTCCATGCGAACAAATTTTTCGCCACTGGCTTTTTCGATCTGATCGATCAGTTTTTTAATTTCCCGGATGGAGGCATCGCCTACGCGCTTTAATCCGCTTTCGCTAATTTTTGCTTTGACAATATCAAAAGCGATGGGTGTATCTTTCATTTTTTCAACAATTTAGTTAATGGAAAATATAGATTTTGAAGCAAACAAAAATAGGAAAATATTTATAAATGCTAACTGTTAAAATATTACAAAGCCATTATTCGCTACTTTAATGAAATTAACGAACCGCTTAAAGGATGGCTTTCCTAAGTCTTACCAATTTTTCGAGCAGACCGGCTAATTCGTTCAGAGGCAGCATATTTGCACCATCGGAGAGGGCACGCCCGGGATTGGGATGTGTTTCGATAAATAGACCATCGGCACCCGTGGCAATGCCAGCCATAGCAATGGTTTGGATTAAGTCGGGGCGACCTCCGGTAACGCCGGCAGCTTGGTTGGGCTGCTGCAGCGAGTGGGTGCAATCGAGCAGAACGGGAACCGCGTTTTTCTGCATCTCGGGGATGCTGCGGTAATCCACCACCAGGTCGTGGTAGCCAAAGGTAGTCCCACGTTCGGTAAGCATAATCTGCATATTGCCTCCCTCGCGCACCTTATCAACGGCAAACCGCATGGACTCTGCCGAGAGGAACTGGCCTTTTTTAATATTCACCACCTTGCCCGTGCGGGCAGCCGCCAGCAGCAAATCGGTTTGGCGGCACAAAAAAGCCGGGATTTGCAGCACATCCACAAAGGGAGCAGCCATAGCTGCTTCTTCGGCGGTATGAATATCCGTTACCACCGGAATATTAAATTGCTTGCGAATATTGCCCAGCACAGCCAAGGCCTTTTCGTCGCCAATACCGCTAAACGATGATAGCTTGGAGCGGTTGGCCTTTCGGTAGGAAGCCTTAAATACAAAGGGGATTTCAAGGCTGCGGGTAATCTTTAAAATCGTTTCGGCAATGACAAAGGGTGATTCTTCGTCCTCTATCACGCACGGGCCGGCCAGAAGGATAAAATTGCCACTTTCGGCAAATTGGATATTTGGAATGTTTTGGATAATGGCTGATGCAGTTTTCATAAAAAATGCTTTTGATTTGCTTTGACAAAGATGGGATTTTTTTTGATGGTTGGTTAATCAAAAAATAAATGGCATAAGGATTTATCCTCATCCTACCAACAAACAGATCATTGTTGGTTGCGACACTGATTATAAATCAGTGCAACTGGAAATCTCCAATATCAGCGGGCAAAGCATCAGCAATAAAAACGGGAAGCAGGTGGGTGTGCAAAAAGTGATTAGGGAGTTTTAATCTTGCAATCCCCTTCATGGCAGCAAATCCAAGTTCTGCAAGGGTTAGTGGCTTATATTATACTTACTTAAATTCGCCCTTGAGCAATTCAACCCAGTCTTTCACGCGCTGAGCAGTCAGCCCTTTTTGGTTGTCTTCATCGATAATTAAGCCCACAAACTTTTTATTTTTCACTGCTTCCGATTCTATAAAATCGTAGCCAGCAACTGGCCATTGACCCACGATATTTGTTTTGCGCTGCAAAGTTTTGTACAACATTCCGGCAGCATCGGCAAAGCTCTCGCCGAAGGCTTCCTGGTCGCCCAAACCAAAAATTGCCACCTTTTTATCTTTCAGTTTTGCTTTGCCCAGTTCGGCAACAAAATCAGCCCAGTCGTCCTGAAAATCGCCCAGTTCCCAGGTAGAAATCCCAAAAATCAGGAAGGGGTATTTATCCAGATCGGAGGCCGAAGCATCTTCAACATTTATTGCAATCGCATCGCCACCAAAGGCATCAACGATAAGGTCGGCAACTTTTTCGGTGTTACCGGTGGAGGAGCCGTAAAAAATTCCAATATTCGCCATCTATTTATTTTTTAATTTGATTAATAACAAAACGATTTTTTAATTGCAAAAAAAACAGGTGGCTGCGGGCTTTGTTCAAAAGAAACAAGGATTTCGCCTTTTTTGCAAAACGGTAACAATTCTCAGCACCAAGATAAGCTCGATTTTTAATACTAAACCTTCATAGAAAAAATCCTATCGAGGCAAATCAACCTTACCTTATTTTTATATTCCTGTTATGAGTAAGGTTAAAAATAAGGTAAGGTTGATATATGTTTTGGTTACATTTTTCTACTAAGGTTTTTTGCAGATGATAAGGTTTTCTATTCTAATACAAAAATCGAAACGACACATAAATCTATCCCACCACAATGGCTCTTGCCTTTTGGAGTGCCTTGTCGATTCCGGCAGGATTTTTACCTCCAGCGGTAGCAAAGTGAGGCTGGCCTCCTCCCCCACCCTGTATTTCGATAGCTATTTCGCGAATGATTTGTCCGGCATTGTATTTTTTGTCGGCAGCCAGCACGTCCGAAACCAAAATCGTAAGATTGGCCTTGCCCTGGTTTTCGTTGCCAATAACCAAGACCAGATTTTCCACAATATCCTTCATCTGGAAAGCCAGGTTTTTGGCCAATTGCGCATCGCCATCCAGTTTGTAAGCCACAAAATTAATCCCGTTAATCTGCTCTGCATTCTCTTTCAGGGTATTTTTTAGTGTGGCTACTTTTTCGTTTTTCAGCCCTTCGAGTTGTTTTTCCAAATCCTTTTTCTCATCAATAAGCACCTGTACTGCCTTAAGCGGCTCCTTGGGATTTTTTAATACTTCCTTAAATTTATCCAACAAAAGTTCCTGCTCATTCAAGCGGTCTTCCACCTTATTGGCGGTAATGGCTTCGATACGACGGATGCCAGCGGCAATCGCCGACTCGGAAATAATTTTAAACATCCCTATTTGCCCGGTGGCTTGCACATGTGTGCCCCCACAAAACTCAATCGAATACTCCGGGTCGAAGGTGATAACGCGCACATGGTCGCCATACTTTTCGCCAAAAAGAGCGGCGGCTCCCATAGCCCTGGCCTCTTCGATGGGCACCTCGCGCTTTTCGTCAATAGCAATATTTTGCCTGATACGTACATTCACAAGCTGCTCAACCTGCCTTATCTCCTCCTCGCTCAATTTGGCAAAGTGCGAAAAGTCGAAACGCAGACGGTTTTCACCCACCATCGAGCCACGCTGCTCCACATGGTCGCCCAGCACGCGTTTCAAAGCAGCGTGCATCAGGTGGGTAGCCGTGTGATTGTTCATGGTAAGCTGACGTTTTTGCCCATCCACCCGGGCTGTAAAGGAAGTCGAAACATCCCTGGGCAGCTTATCAATAATGTGAATGATGAGATTGTTTTCTTTTTGTGTGTCTTTGATCTCAATCTTTTCATCTTCGCTTTCAAGCAGGCCCTGGTCGCCCATCTGCCCGCCCGATTCGGCATAAAAAGGCGTTTGGTTTAAAACCACCTGATAATAGCTTTCCTTTTTGGTTTTCACCTTTCTAAATTTCACAATCTCCACATCGGCTTCCAGCATATCGTAACCCAAAAACGTAGTATCGTTGGTATCTTTATGGATAATCACCCAGTCATCGGTATCTTTTTCGGCAGCCTGGCGCGAGCGGTTTTTTTGTATTTCGAGACCCTCGGCAAAGCCCTTCATGTCCACGCTTAGTTTTTTCTCGCGCGCCATTACCTGGGTAAGGTCGATAGGAAAGCCGAAAGTATCGAAGAGTTCAAAAGCAAAATCCCCGGCTACTATCTTTTCATCGCCCAGGGTTTCGGTATAGTTTTCAAAACGCTTGATCCCCTGCGCCAGGGTACGCAGAAAAGTTTGCTCCTCCTCGGCAATAACGCGGATAATCAGGTTTTGCTGCGATTGCAATTCAGGGAAGAAGGTGCCCATTTCTTTCACCAGCACCGGCACCAGATTTTTGAGGAAGGGTTCCTTAAAATCCAAAAAGGTAAAACCATAGCGTACGGCACGGCGGAGTATGCGGCGGATAACATAACCCGCCTTATTATTCGAAGGGATTTGCCCATCGGCGATAGCAAAAGCGATGGCGCGGATATGGTCGGCAATTACGCGCATGGCCACATCGGTGTTGCGGGCATGGCCATATTGGATATTGGCCAGCCGGGCAATAGTCTGAATTAGTGGTTGAAAAACATCGGTATCGTAGTTGGATCGCTTGCCCTGCAAGGCCATGGTCAGTCGCTCAAAACCCATGCCTGTATCCACGTGCTTGGCGGGCAGCGCATGGAGGCTGCCATCGGCTTTGCGGTTAAATTCGATAAAAACCAGATTCCATATTTCGATTACTTCGGGATGGTCGTGGTTTACCAAATCGCGTCCGGAAACTTTGGCTTTTTCTTCCTCGCTGCGCAGATCGATGTGGATCTCGGAACAAGGGCCACAAGGACCGGAATCGCCCATCTCCCAAAAATTATCTTTTTTGGAGCCATACAAAATATGATCATCGGCCACAAATTCCTGCCAAATTCCCTTGGCTTCATCATCGGGCTGAAGCCCATCGCTTTGGTCGCCGCCAAAAACCGTAACATACAAATTTTTGCCATCCAGGCCATAAACCCGGGTCAGCAAATCCCATCCCCAGACAATGGCATCTTTTTTAAAATAGTCGCCAAACGACCAGTTGCCCAACATTTCGAACATGGTATGATGGTAAGTGTCGTGGCCAACTTCGTCCAGGTCGTTGTGCTTACCCGAAACGCGCAGGCATTTTTGGGTGTCGGCAATACGCGAATATTTTACAGGCGAATTTCCCAAAAAAATATCTTTAAACTGATTCATGCCGGCATTGGTAAACATCAATGTGGGGTCGTTCTTAACAACCATCGGTGCTGATGGAACAATCTTGTGCTGTTTATCTTTAAAATATTCCAGAAAAGTACGTCTTATTTCAGAGGATGTCATAGGGCTTGTTGATTTGATATTACTACGGATTTGTAATTATAAATTATTTAATCTATCCCCTTGTTTCAGGGGCATTAATAAATTAATTTGTGCTAAAAAAATGCCTGGTAATTACGATAATCCAGGCCTTAGTTTAAAACTTGCAAAATTAGTTTTTTTACTTAATTTCGCGCCCTTATTGTAAACGCCACACCATTATTTATGGCTAAGGAAAAGTTTTTTTTCAATCATCACACGCTCACTTTCGAAAAAGCAAAACGCCCGCTGCGCAAGGTTATCGGTCGTTTGATTCTATGGCTCTCGGTAGTTGCTGTTATTAGTGTAGCCGTGCTGTTTGTAGCCTACAACTTTTTCGATTCTCCCAAAGAAAGAATACTCAAACGTGAGCTTTCGCAGATGCAACTGCAATACAAGATAATCAACGACAAGCTCGAGCAGGTCAACACGGTGTTGAACGATATCCAGGAAAGGGATGACAACATTTACCGTGTCATCTTCGAGGCCGAGCCTGTGCCCGATGAGCTGCGCATGGCGGGCTTTGGCGGCAGCGACAGATATGCCAGGCTGGAGGGATTCCGCAATTCGGAGGTGCTGATCGAAACCACTCAAAAGCTCGACAAAATCACCAGCCAGATGGTGGTACAATCCAAGTCGTACGATGAGGTATTTGAGATGGCTAAAAATAAGGCCAAATTTCTTTCGGCCATGCCAGCTATTCAGCCCATCAGCAACAAGGACCTGAAACGGTTATCATCCTATTTTGGCTATCGCATGGATCCCTTTTACAAGGTGATGAAATTTCATGAGGGCGTGGACTTTAGCGCACCAGAGGGAACCGAAATATATGCCACCGGCGATGGTGTGGTGGGCAAAATTGTAAAATCGAAACGAGCCTACGGAAATAGTGTTGAGGTAAATCATGGCTTTGGCTATCAAACATTTTATGCACACTGCGATGAGATTTTGGTAAAAAAAGGCCAACAAATAAAACGGGGACAGGTAATTGCCCACGTGGGCAACACCGGCAAATCTACCGCCCCGCACCTGCACTACGAAGTAAGGAAAAACAGCAAGGTAATCGATCCCATCAACTTTTTCTTCAACGACATCACACCCGAAGAATACGAATTGATATTGAAACGCTCGGAGCAACCCTCGCAAACAATGGATTAGACGATGCTCCCACCCGAAAAATTATATTACACCATTGGCGAAGTAGCGCAAATGCTGGAAGTGAGCACTTCGCTGGTGCGTTTTTGGGAAAAGGAGTTTGACATTATAAAACCGGCAAAAAACAAAAAAGGCAACCGCCTGTTTCGCCCCGAGGATGTAAAAAATCTACACACCATTTATCACCTGGTCAAGGAGCGCGGCTTCACGCTGCAAGGGGCACGTACCAAACTGGCACAAAATAAGACCGACACCATCGACAAGGCTGAAGTGGTGCGGTCGTTAAAAAAAATCCGGTCTTTTCTCGAAGAACTGAAAGCGGAACTCTAATCCAGGATAGTAACTTTTTCTATCTGGTCTCCTTTGCGAATCATATCTACAATTTCCACGCCTTCTACCACTTTTCCAAAGCAAGTATGATTCCTGTCGAGGTGGGCGGTATTATTGCGGCTGTGGCATATAAAAAATTGCGATCCTCCGGTATTGCGGCCAGCATGTGCCATCGACAGCACGCCCCGGTCGTGATATTGGTTCTCGCCATCCAGCTCGCAGTCGATGTTATAACCCGGGCCGCCAGTGCCATCACCTTTAGGGCATCCACCCTGAATTACAAAGTCGGGAATAACGCGATGAAAATTGAGTGCATTGTAATAGCCATCTTTAGCCAGTTTTACAAAATTAGCCACCGTTGCGGGCGCATCTTCATCATAAAATTCAATTTTCATCACCCCATATTTGGTCTTGATTTCGCCTTTTGTCATTTCTTGTAAATTTTAAATTTGATTAATAAATAAACAGGCGGCAAAGATAATAATCGTTTTGATAGTCATAGCTTGGCTTGGAGCCATTGTTAATTATCCGTTATTGGTTATCCGCTGTTATAGTCATAGCATGGTTTCGTAAAGATTTATTCACGAAACTCTTTAACAAAATGATTTTATGAAATCTGATTATGGCGGCAGCAATATTCAAATAGCGAAACCTCCCGCATGGGCGGGACAGGCTGTACCGGGTTTTTTCGAATCATGTTAATTTTGTTATGCTAATCGGATAGGAAGCGGCTTGCGCCACTGCCTCCCCCCCCCACATCACCTGACATCCCGCACCTGCGGGACCAAGATGGTTTCTATTAACCTTTTGAACCTGCATCCGGGTTTCTAATGATAATAGCCCGATTTAGCTCGTCAAGTACAATGTTGGAAAATAACAGCGAGAGTGGCCCGTCCTTTGGCATTCCGGCTATGCGCTGCTCCTCCAAACCATCTGACATCATTCCGACTTTCAAGTAGGGGTTGATCAAACGTAACAAGCCTTTATCGCCTACCCCTTTGCTCAATCTTTGCATCAACCGATCATATTATATTTCTCAATCTTTCAGCAGACCATCATACTCTAAATGAATTGGCCCGCCTTATCAGCCTTTCCACTCGGCCTTTAAAAGACTATATACCTCAAGATCGATAAAGCTGTTTCTGTGTTTTTCACCCGCACGTTCGATACCCTCCAAAGAAAAACCCAGTCGTTTGGGCACATTGCTACTGCGCGCATTTCCAATCCCACATTTTATCTGAATCCTATTCATTTTTAGGCGCGTAAAAGCTTTGTTGATCAAAGCCCGGCAAACATCGGTAACAATGCCCTTGCCCTGATTTTCGGCAGAAATCCAATAGCCTATTTCCAGACGGTGGTTGGGCTGGTCGATGTCTTTAAATCCAATTAAGCCAGTGATAGCATCCTGGTAACAAATCGTAAAAACCATTTCGCGGCAATAGGGTTTTTGCAATTGCTCGATAAAAGCATGAGTATTGTTAGCCGTGTAAGTTGTATCAACAAAGGGAAGCCAGGTGCGCAGATGCTGCCGGTTACGATCAATCAAATCAAAAACTTCCTCGGCATCCTCATGCGTGATCCGCCGCAGGTAGAGTTCTTTTTCAACATTAATAACATCAATCATAAAATACGCTTAGTATTATTTTCAGTTCTTCCATTTTTGCGTGCGCCGCAAAGATAGAAACAAAGGAAACGTTATCTTTGGAAACCAAAACGAATCCTAATGAAAACTATTCTGCCCTTCTTTATTCTTGTTTTATTTTTTCTTGCGGGAAATGAAATACAGGCACAGCAAGACCGACACCATCCTTACTTTGAAAATGCCGGTGAGATGTATTTTAGTTTTTCTGTGCCTGATGAGGCCAAAATTCAAAAATTATCGCGCTGTATTTCGATCGATGATATCAAGGAGGATCAGATTTTTGCTTACGCAAATCGCGAGGAATTTGATTCCTTTTTAAAATTCGACCTTCCTTATCAAATTTTGCCCAAGCCTGGCGAAAGTGGCGAATATCCAAAAATGAAATCCGAAATAACAAGAAAAGATATCGATACCTGGGATTTTTATCCCACTTACGAGGCCTACCTTGCTATGATGAATCAGTTTGCCAGCGATTATCCCAGCCTTTGCCAATCATTTAGCATAGGGCAAAGTGGTGAAGGACGCGAGCTGATGATGCTCAAAATTTCGGCCAATGTAGCTGTGCGCGAGGCAGAGCCTAAGTTTCTCTACACCGGCACTATTCATGGCGATGAGCTGGTGGGCTATATTTTGCTCTTGCGCCTTGCCGATCATTTATTGAGCAATTACGGCATCGATCCCGACATCACACAAACGCTCGACAATATCGAGATCTGGATTAACCCGCTGGCCAACCCCGATGGCACTTTTGCCGGTGGCAACTCCACCGTTTGGGGTTCCACACGCTATAATGCAAACAATGTGGATTTGAATCGCAATTATCCCGATGCCGAGGATGGCCCCCATCCCGATGGCAAAGCCTGGCAGGCGGAGACAATGGCTTTTATGCAGTTGGCCGAAGAAAACGACTTTGTGATGTCGGCCAATATCCACGCCGGTGCCGAAGTAATCAACTACCCCTGGGATACCTGGTCGCGGCTTGCTGCCGACGATGGCTGGTGGCAGTTTGTAAGCCGCGAATATGCCGACACCGCGCATCTTTACGCGCCCTCATCCTACCTCGATGGCTTTGTTAACGGCATCACCAATGGCTATGCCTGGTATTCGATAAGCGGCGGGCGGCAGGACTACATGAACTATTTTCGTCACTGTCGCGAAGTAACCATGGAATTATCCAACACCAAAAAACTGGCAACAAATACGCTCGAAAACCATTGGCAATGGAACTATCGCTCGCTGTTAAACTATTTGCAGCAATGCAGCTATGGGGTGGCCGGTTTAGTTACCGATGGACTTACGGGCGTAGCACTGGCGGCAGAAGTAAGCATCGAAGGCCATGATTTGGATAACTCGCAGGTGGTGGCCGACAGCCTTCATGGTTTTTATCAGCGGCTGCTTGCTGAGGGCACTTACGATATTACATACACAGCCGAAGGCTACCCACCGCTTACCATTCCTAACGTTAGCGTGTCCCGATACAGCACCACCAGGCTCGATGTACAACTGAGCAGCGGCACCTTGTCGGCAGCATTTACAGTTTCGCAGCAGCAGATTGGTCTATATAGAAATGTGGATTTTTCGGATAATTCCTTTGGCACGCCGGTGCAATGGAAGTGGCAATTTCAGGGTGGCAATCCTTCATCAGCAAGCATTCCTAATCCTGTTGTAACATATCCCAACATCGGTCTCTTTGATGTTCAGCTTACGGTGCATAATCAGGCTGGGGATTCATCCACAGTTTTAATGGAAGATTTTATGGATGTGCGCCGGGAGTATGCAATGTCAAACCAAAGCCTAACGGTGGAAAATGGGATTTTTTATGATTCAGGCGGGGAGGGTCAAAACTATGGCAACAACGAAGATGCGCTTATCACATTTTTTCCGGCCTGCGCAAACAGCAAATTACGATTAGAATTTTTGATGTTTAATATCGAGGAAAATGCGACTTGCAGCTACGATTGGCTCAGGATTTATGATGGTACTTCTGCGGCTGCTCCCTTGCTGGGCATCTGGTGTGGCACCGATAGTCCGGGTACTGTTTCAGCGACCAATGCAGAGGGTGCACTTACGGTGGAATTTCATTCGGACAACAGCGTGAATCTGCCCGGCTGGAAGGCACTGATCGATTGTGCAGCAAGTCAAAGTTTGGAACTGGAAGCCGGATGGAGTGGGATTTCGCTTTACCTTAATCCCGATAAACCAGCCTTCGATGATATCTTTGCAGGCCTTGCTAATCAACTGGAAATACTCATTGGCGAACAAGGAGTTTACTGGCCGGCCAACAACATCAACACCCTGGACTTTTGGGATGATGAACGGGGGTACATAATAAAAATGAACGAAAGCGCAAGTCTCAATATCCCCGGAATACTTAAGCCGGAACGCGATTTAAACTTAGCTGCCGGATGGAATTATTTCCCGGTTTTGCAAAAAGAAGCCTTGCCTGTGGATGAACTGGCTGATGTACTGGCCGGAAAAATAATGGTGATCACGGAAGTAGCCGGCACCCGTATTTATTGGCCGGAAATGAACATTTACACACTCACGAATTTGCAAGCGGGTAAAACCTATTATATTTGTTTGAATGCTGGGGCAAGTTTTACGTTTCCAGGCTTAGAATGAGGTTGTAGGTATTTTTTTTGTGATGTTTTAAATTTGGAGCTTTCTGTTTTGGGACAGTTGAAAAATTTATAATAACTTGGCTTTTAACCCATTGCATATATAGTTTTGTGCATTGATAAAAGGCTTTTTGTACAATTATTTAATAACACTTGCATTTAATATTACGGTGCGCCTGCCCCGTTTTTTTGGAGCTGCACCTCATAATGTTCTTTTGATTCAACCTTGCTTGGCAAATACTTCATCTAAAGCGGCAGAGCCACGTAATATGCCGCCTATAAAGGCGAGCATGCACGATCAGTAATCGGCATTTGTAGCAAAAAGATTTACGGACACCGCAGGGTGCAGAGCACCAAGATATTGTCATCTTTAGTTTTTCAGTAAGCACTATATAGTGCCTGTCTTTTTAGTTTTTAGTAAGGTATTTGAATTATGAATTGCCTTGCCCTTTAGGGCGAGGATTTAATGGCTAAGGTGAAAATCCCCCGCGATTTCGCCACGCCGCGGGCGTGGCGAAATCGCGGGGCGGACAGTTTCAAACTCATTTTTCCCCGGGTTAAAACCCGGGGCAATTCAAAAACTACGACTTTATGGACAGACACGATTTAATCCACTGACAGACATAGAAGCTTTAAAAATTATTACCTGACAAGGAGTTTCATTTTTAAAAAAAATCACAGGATTAAAAAACTACTTTTTATACCAAGGTCTAATATCTTGTCCCAATCATAAACCACCTTATGCAAAAACAATCCTGCGGCCGCAACCGACATCCCGGCTTTGCTACGATTTTTGCTTTGGATGATCGCATGCAAATCATCGATAGTAATTTTTTCTCGACCCACCTGTACCAATGTGCCCACCACAGCCCGCACCATGTTGCGCAAAAAACGGTCGGCAGTAATGGTAAAAATCATCTGGCCGCCACTTTGCTCCCACCAGGCTTCGCTTACCTTGCAGTTGTTGGTTTTAACATCGGTATGCAGCTTGGCAAAACTCGTGAAATCGGTATAGGTTTTTAAAATGGCTGCCGCAGCATTCATCTTTTCTAAATTAAAATCCACATGATAATTCCATCCTAAATTCGTGGTAAAGGGATTTTTTTGTTGATTGATATAGTATTTGTAGGTGCGAGCCCGGGCATCGAAACGGGCATGTGCCGAATCGTTGACTTTGAAAATCCGGTAAAGGGTAATGTCTTTGGGCAGAAACCTGTTAAGTGCTTCGGTGAAAGCCTCCAATTCCTGATTTTGAAATTCCCGAGAATGATCGAAGTGGGCAAAAAATTGGCGGGCATGCACGCCGGTATCGGTACGACCGCATCCGGTAAGGCCTCCCTCCTGCCCCATTTTGTACTTCAATCCGGTTTCGAGTACTTCCTGCACGCTGATGGCTCCATCTTGCCTTTGCCATCCATGGTAAGCTCCTCCATTGTATGCCAGTTCGATAAAATACCTCATGTCTTTGATTTTTTAAATATGGATTTCTAGTTAGTGTTCGTCTATAAAGTCCAACTTCTGCGTTGTTGCTCAAAATCCAAATCCTCAAATACATTAGTATTCTGCGGTTTGAATTTTTCACACGCCTTGAATTTGAACTTTCTAGAGCAAACACCAGACTTTATGGACAGACACTAGTTAGTGTCCGTCTTTAAAATAACAATTAGAAAAATATACGATTTGAGATTTTAGATTTAAGATGTTGGTGATATTCAAGCCAATCTAAAATCTCCGATCGTCCCGAAAAGTCGAAAGTTTTTAATTTTAATTTCTTTTCGAGGATGCACGAGCTTAGCTCGGCATTAATCGTCAATCTTAAATCAAAAAATAATCGACTTTATGGACAGACCCAAATTAGCGCGTGTTCATCAACAAACGCTAAAAAGCATTTTACGTACTTTATTAATCCATGCCATCAAACCCCACATTTTCATTTTGCAAAATAAAACATTTCACAGCAGTAAATTTATATCAATTCTAAATTCCTTTTTATCTTATTTAATATCAACTAATTACACGTCCCTGGCAATTTAAAACACTTCTAAATTGAAGCGTTCATTTGTGCGCTTAATATTTCGGAGTAGATTTGCGTTGTTAACGGATTAACAACTCTGATAATCAAACGTCAGTGCTTACATCATAAATCAAAGGGATTGATTTACAGCATTAAGAGTTTATCAACACTAAACAATAAAAATTTTATGGCAACAAGCGTACAGAACATCATCAAAAAGTACAATAAGGATAAAACCCGGTTGATGGATATCCTTATTGATGTTCAATCCGAGCAGGGTTACATTCCCAAAGAAACAATCTCAGCGATTGCTTCGGGTCTGGATATTTCCCATGCCGACGTTGAGCAAACCATGTCGTTTTACCACTTTTTTTCGGACACCTACACCGGAAAATATGCTATCTACCTCAACGATAGTGCCGTGGCCAACATGATGGGCCGCCAAAAGGTAAAACAAACCCTCGAAAAAGAAACCGGCATTAAGTTCGGCGAAGTTACTCCCGACGGGATGATTGGCCTTTTCGATACCGCATGTATCGGGATGAATGACCAGGAACCTGCCGCACTGATTAATGGCCGTGTTTTTACCAACCTTACTCCTTTCAGGGTGAAGGAAATTTTGCGCGATATCAAAGATGGTAAGCCCATCGAAGAAATGTATTCGGCCTCTTACGGTGATGGCGAAAACCGCAACGAGCTTATCAAATCGGTGGTACAAAACAACATCCGCAAAAAAGGACCAATCCTCTCAGAAGACTACACTCCGGGCATTGTAATCTGGAAAAAACTCCCGGAGATGAGCCCCGAGCAAGTAATCGAAGAAGTGAAGAAATCGAATATCCGCGGACGTGGCGGTGCCGGCTTCCCCACAGGTTTGAAATGGGAATTCTGCCGCAAGGCCAAAGGCGAGAAAAAATACATTTTCTGTAATGCAGACGAAGGCGAACCCGGAACTTTCAAGGACAGGGTTATCCTTACCGAACGTCCCAAGCTCCTGTTCGAGGGCATGGTTATCGCTGCTTATGCCGTGGGTGCCGACGAAGGCATCGTGTACATCCGCCATGAATATACCTATCTAAAAAAATACCTCGAAAACCTGCTTCAAGGTGCCCGCGACCGCAATTTGCTGGGCAAAAACATCGGCGGCATCAAGGGTTTCGACTTTGATATCCGCTTGCAGTTTGGTGCCGGAGCCTACGTTTGCGGCGAAGAATCGGCATTGATCGAGTCAGCCGAAGGAAAACGCGGCGAGCCTCGCGACCGTCCGCCATTCCCGGTAGAAAAAGGCTATCACGATAAGCCAACAGTGGTCAACAATGTGGAAACCCTGTGTAGTGCGGTAAAAGTGCTGCTCAACGGTGGCGACTGGTACCACCAGTTTGGAACCAAAGATTCGACCGGAACCAAATTGCTGAGTATCTCGGGCGACTGCAAGTATCCCGGCGTTTACGAAGTAGAATGGGGTTTCTCAGTCCGCGATATGCTCGAAATGGTAGGTACCGATGAGAACCGCATCCAGGCCGTTCAGGTAGGAGGCCCCTCGGGTTCGTTGATTGGCCCGGACGAATTTGACCGCACCCTGTGTTTTGCCGACCTGGCCACAGGTGGATCACTTATAATTTTCGACGACAGCCGCGATTTGCTTACCGATGTGGTGCTCAACTTCACCGAGTTCTTTATCGAAGAATCGTGCGGCTCATGCTCCACATGCCGCAACCTGCCTTATTTGATGAAGCTGAAGCTGGAAAAAATCCTCGATGCCCGGGGTATCGAACAGGACATTGCCGATTTGGAACAATGGGGCAAAATACTGAAAGTAAGCCGCTGTGGCTTAGGCCAAACCGCCGGTAATCCCATCCTTACGAGTATTAAAAACTTCCGTCATCTCTACGATGAAAAAATACAGAAAGACAAGGATTACGACAGCGAATTTGATATGGCCGAAGCAGTGCGTGCCTCATGCGAAGCCGCCGGACGCGTACCCAATCTCAACTAATTATATTCACTTACCGAAAAATTATAAAATAAATAATATGAGCACATTAGTTAAATTTAAAATCGACGGTGTGGAATGTATGGCTGAGCAAGGCATTTACATTGTTGAAGCTGCCCGCGAGAACAACATTTATATTCCCACCTTGTGCAACATTCGTGGCGTGAAGCCCCGTGGCTCGTGCCGTATATGCACCGTTATGGTCAACGGACGACCCATGTCGGCATGTACCACACCTGTAGCCGATGGGATGGAAATTGTGAACGACACACCGGAGATCAACGAAATACGCAAAGCGATTATAGAGGTCTTATTTGTGGAAGGCAACCATTTTTGCCCCTCGTGCGAAAAGAGTGGCAACTGCGAACTCCAGGCATTGGCCTACCGTTTCCAGATGATGGTTCCCCGCTTCCCCTATTTGTTTCCCAACAAAGAGGTGGATGCTTCCAACCCGAAAATCATCAAGGATCACAACCGCTGCATTCTTTGCAAGCGATGCATCCGTGCGATAAAAACCGAAGATGGTAAAAACATGTTTGCTTTTAAGCGCAGAGGTCTTAAACTCGAAATCATCATCGACCCCGAACTTGGCGACAAGTTTACCGATGAGCTGGCTCAGAAGGCCATCGATATTTGCCCTGTAGGTGCTATTTTGCCCCGCGAAAAAGGCTATCAGGTGCCCATTGGCAAACGCAAATACGATAAAGAGGTGATAGGTAGTGAAATAGAAAAAAAATAAAAATAGGAGATATATATTATGAGTAAACCAATCGTTGCCACCACTTCACTTGCAGGATGCTTCGGCTGCCACATGTCGCTGCTCGACATCGACGAGCGTATCCTGGATCTGATCGAGCTGGTTGAATTCAATAAATCGCCCATCGACGATATCAAAACATTTACCAAGCAATGCGACATAGGCCTGATAGAAGGCGGATGCTGCAATAGCGAAAACATTCACGTGCTGAAAGATTTCCGTAAGCACTGTAAAATACTGGTTTCGCTGGGCGAATGTGCCATCATGGGTGGGCTGCCAGCTTTGCGCAATGGAATCCCCATCAAGGAATGCCTGGACGAAGCCTACCTAAACGGCCCATCGGTAAGGAACAACCCCACCGGAATTATCCCCAACGATGACGAACTGCCTATGCTTTTGGACAAGGTTTATCCCTGCCACGAAATTGTAAAAATTGACTATTATCTGCCCGGCTGCCCACCAAGTGCCGACCTGATATGGAATGCCCTGGTTGCACTGGTAACCGGCGATGAGATGAAACTGCCTTACGAAGTAGTAAAATTCGATTAACGATAAAACGAAATAACAATGGGACAAAAGATAACAATAGAACCAGTAACCCGTGTTGAAGGACATGGAAAGGTTACCATTCATCTGGATGATAAAGGAAATGTAAATCAAACGCGGCTTCACATTGTGGAGTTTCGCGGCTTCGAGCGTTTTGTACAGGGACGACCTTACTGGGAAGCACCTGTGCTGGTACAACGCCTCTGTGGTATTTGCCCGGTGAGCCATCACCTGGCTGCTGCCAAAGCCCTCGATGTAATTGTGGGTGCCGGCACCGGCGACGGACTTACGCCAACAGGCGAAAAAATGCGCCGCCTGATGCACTACGGCCAGATGTTCCAATCGCACGCCCTGCACTTCTTCCACCTGGCATCGCCCGACCTGCTCTTTGGCGTGGATGGCGACCCGCTAATACGTAACGTGATTGGCGTAGCTCTCAAGCATAAGGATTTGGCCGTGCAAGGCGTGATGATGCGCAAGTTTGGCCAGGAAATAATAAAAGCTACCGCAGGCAAGAAAATCCACGGTACGGGTGCGATCCCTGGCGGGATAAACAAAAACCTGAGTATCGAAGAGCGCGACTCCTTCCTTAAAGGTGCAGATCCGCTCAACGCCGACAAGATGGTGTCGTGGGCACTGGATGCCGTTAATTTCTTTAAAGGATATCACAAAGCCAACAAAGATTTCATCGATGGTTTTGCCACCTTCCCCTCCAGCCACCTGAGCCTGGTGCGTAAAGATGGTGCCATGGATCTTTATCATGGCGTGCTGCGTGCGATAGATGCCGATGGTAAACGCATCCTCGACGATGTGGATTATCAGGACTACCTCAAATACATCGATGAAGAAGTACGTAACTGGAGTTATATGAAATTCCCCTACCTGATGCACCTCGGCAAGGAAGAAGGCTGGTATCGTGTAGGTCCGCTTGCACGCTGCAACACCGCCGATTTTATTCCTACGCCCCTGGCACAGAAGGAATTTGAAATATTTAGAAACTACACCAACGGCAAACCCAACAACATGTCAATGCACATGCACTGGGCTCGCCTGATCGAGACCTTGCACTCGGCCGAGATGATGCGCGAGCTGCTGAACGATCCCGACCTGCAAAAAGATGATTTGGTAATCAAAGGCAAAAAGGTAAACGAAGGGGTTGGATTGATTGAAGCACCACGTGGAACGCTATTCCACCACTATCGCATCAACGACCGGGACCAGATCGAAATGGCCAACCTTATCGTTTCGACCACCAACAACAACGAGCCGATGAACCGCGCCGTAAACAGTGTTGCCAAAGCGTATATGAACGGACAAAAGGTAATTACCGAAGGAATGATGAACGCCGTTGAGGTGGCTATCCGCGCCTACGACCCCTGCCTGAGCTGCGCCACACACGCACTGGGACAGATGCCCCTGGAAATTACGCTCTTCGACAGCATGAATAATCTGATCGACAAAAAACGTTCGTAATTGAAACAGACGAGCAAAATATTAATTTATGGATATGGAAACCCGGGTCGTCAGGATGATGGCCTGGGTAACCTTTTTGTGGATACGGCAAAGGAGTGGGTCGAAAAACAGGGATTAACAAATATTGCCTTCGACTCCAATTATCAGCTCAACATTGAGGATGCCGCCGAAATTTCGGACAAAGACATCGTGGTTTTCGTAGATGCTTCAACCGAGGATATCCAGGATTTTGTGCTTGAGCAAATCAAGCCTGATGCAAAAGTGGAATTCTCGATGCACTCGGTTTCCGCTTCTTATGTGGTTCATTTGTGTAATGATATTTACGACAAAACGCCCAAATCTTTTTTACTACATATCAAAGGTTATCAATGGGAGTTTATGGAAAAGATGACTCTGGAGGCAAAGGCCAATTTCGCGCTGGCTTTTGAATATATGAAACCCTTGCTCCAAAATCCACAGCTTTTATTCGATCATCAGTAATTTTATTTTTTAATACAAAAAACAAGAACTTATGAATACAAAGACCAAATATTTGGGACTAGAACTAAAAAACCCCATCATTGTCAGTAGTTCGCGCCTAACCGGCTCGTACGAAAAGGTGATGGAGTGCGTTGAAAATGGCGCAGGAGCGGTGGTTCTTAAATCCCTTTTTGAAGAGCAGATCATCACCGACATCGAGGAAAAACTCAAAAATAACGAAATGTATTTTTGGTATCCCGAGGCTACCAACTTTGTTAAAAAAATTTCGAAAGAGCATGGCGTTAACGAGTACTTCAATCTTATCAAAAAAGTTAAAGCCAACGCCGACATCCCGATAATTGCCAGCGTTAACTGCACCACTTCGCAGGAGTGGCCAGCCTTTGCCAAAGATTTGGAAGCAGCCGGTGCCGATGCCATCGAATTGAATATCGCCATCTTCCCCTTTGATGAAAATGTGGAGAGCAAGGACATCGAAAACCTTTACATCGAAATTCTAAAAGCTGTAAAAGCAGAAGTCAGCATTCCGGTAAGTGTAAAGTTGGGACCCTGTTTTACCAATATTTCGGGCATGGTTTCGCAACTCGATGCCGCAGGTGTGGATGGCATTGTATTGTTCAACCGTTTCTTCCGTCCCGATATCAACATCGACAAGGGAACAGTATTTTACGACAACTACCTGAGCGAGCCTTCCGAAATGACGCAATCGCTGCGCTGGATTGGGCTGCTGTCGGGCAAGGTAAAGTGTGATATTGCTGCCAGTACTGGCATTCACGACTACCAGGCTGTAATAAAACAAATTATGGCTGGTGCAGATGCCATTGCCGTCTGTTCGGTGCTGTACAAAAAAGGCATCCCCTATCTTAAGGAGATAATTGCTGAACTGGAAGCATGGATGAAAAAGAATAACGTGGGCAGCTTCGATCAGATCAAGGGAAAGATCAACTTCGGGCAGGAAAACCATGCCGAGTTCGAGCGCGTACAATTTATGCGCAAGACTACCGGGATTTTGGGCTAAGCTCAAACCCCGGAAATTCTATCGAGTAATATTCAAGACTTGAATTGCCCCGGGTTTCAACCCGGGGTTTACTTGAACTACAAACATCTCTCCGCCTTTTTGCCACGCCACAGGCGTGGCAAAAAGGCGGAGTAGAAAATTAAATACATTTTCCACAGCTTAAAAGCTGTGGCAATTCAAAACAGTCCCATCGCTTGTCGGCGGGACTGTTTTTTTTATTCAGACACTTTACAAATTTCATGGCTTTGTTAGAATCCCGGCAAGTGTGCTTACATTTGTAGCTCAAAAGAAAACGTTTTGACACAAGATGAAAGAAATAATACGGCTGCTCAAAAGCAGAAACTGGCCTACACCGAAGGCTGGGTCTCGATAGTAATAAACATCCTTTTGTTTGGGCTAAAATACTGGGCCGGTGTGGTTACGGGTTCCGTGGCCATTGTAGCCGATGCCTGGCACACGCTTTCCGATTCGTTGAGTTCCCTGTTTGTAATTGTGGGTACCAAGGTGGCCGGCAAGCCTCCCGACAAAGAACATCCCTTCGGCCATGGCCGCGCCGAGCTTATCGCCTCCATCCTTATCGCGGCTCTGTTGGGCTTCGTGGCCTACGAGTTTATCACCGAATCCATTGCCAAGCTCATCCACCACGAGGAAGCCATATTTGGCACAATTGCAATTGTTGTAACTATTGCCTCGGTTATCTTTAAGGAAGCCCTGGCGCAATATGCCTTTTGGGCTGCCCGCAAAACAGGCTCCAACACCCTGCGTGCCGATGGCATTCACCACCGGACCGATGCAGCCTCCTCACTGCTGATACTGGTGGGGATTTTTGTAGGCCGATATTACTGGTGGGTGGACGGCGTGCTGGGAATAATCGTGGCCTTGATGATTTTGCTGGCTGCCTACGAAATTCTGCGCGACACCATTAGCCATCTGCTGGGCGAGGCTCCCGACCCGGCACTCAAAACAAAGCTGGAGCAATGCGCCCAAAAAGTTACGCCCCTCGACCTGCACATCCACCACATCCATCTGCACAGCTACGGCCACCACAAAGAATTAACCTTCCACATTAAGCTGCCCCGCGACATGCAGGTGGACGCAGCCCACGACCTGGCCGACCGCATAGAAAAACAAATCCGCACCGATCACGGCATGATCACAACCATCCACATCGAGCCGGCGAAGTAGAGGTGTTAGCTGTTACCAAATGGATGAAATGCTAATTTAAAAACGTTTACACGATGAAATAAAATATAGTAAATTTGAACCATGAAATCTAACATAGAAATAGAAAATAAGCTGAAGGAGAATACCAAAATATGAGCCTGTTCCAAAAATCAGTTGAAAAGAAATATTTAAATGACCTTGATTCGACTTTAATCGATAAGAAATATGCTGATTTTCAAGAATATTTTGGTGATTCAGAAATTCAGGAAAACATAAGAAATTCAAAAGAAGAACAATTTCAGGAAGGATTTTTAAGAGAATTATTTGTTTCGATTTTGGGATACACTTTAAATCCGCACGCTAATTTCAACCTGACCACCGAATTAAAAAACATAGCGAACAACAAAAAAGCTGACGGTGCAATATTAAAACGTGCAGGGGAGCATGCTCCCCTGCACGTTTCCGCAGTTATTGAATTAAAAGGAACGGACACCACTGATTTAGATAAAATTGAAACTCAAGCATTCGGGTACAAAAACCATCATCCGAAATGTAAATATGTAATAACTTCAAATTTTGAGAAACTTCGATTTTACATTCAAAATGCCGTTGACCACGTCGATTTTGATTTGTTCAATCTTTCAAAAGAACAGTTTTCGTTGCTTTGGCTTTGTTTGGCAAAAGATAATTTATTAAACGATTTACCTTTAAAAATAAAGGAATCTTCGGTTTTACAGGAAGAAAATATTACCAAAAAATTGTACGCTGATTATTCAAAATTCCGTGAGGCGATTTACAATAATCTTGTAAAAAATAATCCTGAAACCGATAAACTTTTACTTTTCAAAAAAACGCAAAAACTGCTCGACCGTTTCTTATTTATCTTTTTTGCCGAAGACCGGCTTTTACTTCCGCCAAATTCAATCAGCGAAATTGTTAAACAGTGGACAACTTTAAAAGAAGACCTCGACGAATATTTCCCATTGTACACCCGTTTTAAAAAATATTTCGGCTACATGAACACAGGCTTTAAAGGCAAGAAATATGACATTTACGCATACAATGGCGGGCTTTTTAAACCTGACGAAATTTTAGACAATATTATTATTGACGATGATATTTTGCACGAACACACAGTGCGTTTGAGTAATTACGATTTTGAAACCGATGTGGACGTAAATATTCTCGGGCATATTTTTGAACACTCGCTGGGGGAGATAGAAAATGTGCAAGCATATATAGCCAGGACGGCGGAGCATGCTCCGCCGCACCTGACAGATACCCCAAACACAAAAGGGGAGCATGCTCCCCACGCAATATCCAAACGTAAAAAAGACGGCATTTTTTACACGCCAAAATACATTACCAAATACATTGTTGAAAATACGGTTGGAAAACTATGCCAGGAAAAACGAACTGAATTAAAAATTATTGACGAAGAATATGCAAAGGGCAGGAAAAACCGGAAAAAAGAACTGGTAAAATCGTTAGACAAAAAATTGGACGATTACCGAAATTGGTTGTTAGGTTTAACTATTCTTGACCCGGCTTGTGGTTCGGGGGCGTTTTTAAATCAGGCATTAGAATTCCTGATAAACGAACACCGAAAAATTGATGAGTTGCGTGAACAACTTTTGGGCGGAGCAATTATTTTCTCCGATATTACCACCGACATTCTTGAAAAAAACATTTACGGTGTTGACCTAAACGAAGAATCGGTTGAAATTGCAAAACTTTCGCTTTGGCTGCGCACCGCGCAAAAAGGAAGAAAACTAAACACACTCAGCAACAATATAAAATGTGGAAACTCGCT